>NZ_CP031395.1:0-300000 GCF_004328645.1 Hylemonella gracilis | reverse complement strand
AGGTGGTGGTGATGACCCGCGGCAAGGCGGTGCAGGTAGGACCGGCCGACGCCCTGTTCGAGCGACCCCAACACACTTTTGTCGGCCATTTCATCGGCTCGCCGGGCATGAACTTCGTCGCCGCCGAGGTGCGAGGCACGGAGTTGTTGCTCGCCGGCCAGACCCTGTCGTTGCCGTCTGCGCGGGGGCTGCCGCAGGGGCCGGTGAAGGTGGGCATCCGGCCGGAGTACCTGACCGTGGCCGCAGCCGGTGCCGTGGGAGCCGTGCCTGCCCGGGTACGCCAGGTGCAGGACGTGGGCACGCACCTGATGCTGACGGTTGAATTGACCGGGGGGCAGCTGCTCAAGGTGCGGCTCGCCATCGAGTCGCCGCCCCCACCGCCGCCGGGCGGCACGCTCTGGCTGCAGTTGCTGGGCGAGCACACCTGTTTTTACGTTCAGGAGGAACTGGTGCCATGAGTGTTGTGACCAAACCTGTGAACCAGCGGGCCTGGTTCCTGATCTTGCCGGTGATCCTCTGCGTCGCGTTCTCGGCCATCCTGCCGCTGATGACAGTGGTGAACTACTCGGTGCAGGACATCATCTCGCCCGAGCGTCGGGTCTTCGTGGGCACCGAATGGTTCGCCGCCGTGATGCGGGACCCGGAGTTGCACGAAGCACTGCTGCGGCAGCTGGGGTTTTCGCTGGCGGTGCTGGCGGTCGAACTGCCACTGGGCATCGCGCTCGCGCTGGCCATGCCGGCCCAGGGCTGGAAATCCTCGGCCGTGCTGGTGGTGATGGCGCTGTCGCTGCTGATCCCCTGGAACGTCGTGGGCACCATCTGGCAGATCTACGCGCGCGCGGACATCGGGCTGCTGGGCGCCGCGCTGGATCGCCTGGGGCTGGACTACAGCTACACCGGCAACTCCACCCATGCCTGGCTCACGGTACTGGTCATGGACGTCTGGCACTGGACCCCGCTGGTGGCGCTGTTGTGCTTCGCTGGCCTGCGTTCCATACCCGACGCCTACTACCAGGCCGCCCGCATCGACGGCGCCAGCAAGTTCGCCGTGTTCCGCTACATCCAGCTGCCCAAGATGCGCGGCGTTCTCATGATCGCGGTGCTGCTGCGCTTCATGGACAGCTTCATGATCTACACCGAGCCATTTGTGCTCACCGGTGGCGGGCCTGGCAACGCGACCACTTTTCTCTCGCAGTACCTGACGCAGAAGGCCGTGGGTCAGTTCGACCTGGGGCCGGCGGCGGCTTTTTCCCTGATCTATTTCCTGATCATCCTGTTGCTGTGCTTCATCCTTTACAACTGGATGCAGGGCGTGGGAACCTCGGACAAGCAGGAGGCTGGCCATGCATGAGCCTCGACTGCGCAAGCGCACGATCTTTCTGATCGTTTATCTGGTGTTCGCGGTCTTGCCCATCTACTGGATGGTCAACATGAGCTTCAAGACCAACCAGGAAATTCTGTCGAGCTTCTCCTTCTTCCCGCGCGACTTCACCTTCGCGAACTACGCAACGATCTTCACCGATCCGTCCTGGTATTCGGGCTACATCAATAGCCTGATCTACGTCTTCATCAACACGGTGATTTCCGTCACCGTGGCCCTGCCCGCGGCCTATGCCTTCTCGCGCTACCAGTTCCTGGGCGACCGGCATGTGTTCTTCTGGCTGCTCACCAACCGCATGACCCCGCCGGCGGTGTTTCTGCTGCCTTTCTTTCAGCTCTACACCACGGTGGGACTGATGGACACGCACATCGCGGTGGCACTGGCGCACCTGCTGTTCAACGTGCCCCTGGCGGTCTGGATCCTGGAAGGCTTCATGAGCGGTATCCCGCGCGAGATCGACGAGACGGCTTACATCGATGGCTACAGCTTTCCGCGCTTCTTTTTGACCATTTTTCTGCCGCTGATCAAGGCCGGTGTCGGCGTGGCGGCCTTTTTCTGCTTCATGTTCAGCTGGGTGGAGTTGTTGCTGGCGCGCACGCTGACCAGCGTCAATGCCAAGCCCATCGTGGCCACGATGACGCGCACGGTGTCCGCGTCGGGCATGGACTGGGCCACGCTGGCGGCCGCCGGCGTGCTGACCATCGTGCCGGGCGCCATCGTGATCTGGTTTGTTCGGCATTACATCGCGAAGGGTTTCGCGATGGGACGGGTGTGAGCCCGGAGGAACGACCATGACGCTCAATCCGATCGCCTCGACCTGCGTTCAACAGCCTGCGATCGCGTGCCGCAGAAAAAGCCAGCGATCGCCGTGGAACTGGCTTTGCCAGGCCACTGGCGATGTCCCCCCGGGGGGAAGCGCCGCAGGCGCACAGGGGGGTGCGTATGTTTGACTGGATGGCCTGGACCCTGCCCGTGGCGGTTTTTTTCATCGCCATCGTCCTGCTGTTGCTGGGCATGACGGTGTGGGAAATCCGCTCGCCGACGACACGGCGCCGGGGCTTTCTTCCGCTGGAGACCACGCGCGGCGACCGCCTCTTCATCGGGCTGTTGCTGGCGGCCTACGTGAACCTGGCCTTCGTGGGCATCAGCGGCAAGCTGGCGGAGTGGCTGGATCTGCCGTCCGAGCCGTCCGTCTGGTTCAGCTTCGTGCTGTCGATGTTGCTGTTGCTGCTGGTCATGCGCAAAGGCTGATCGCTGTTTTCGTCCGACGCCAAGCTTCCCCTGCGTCGGACGTGATCGTGAACCTCCAGGGGAAGTGATAACGAGGAGACAGACATGATGAAGACGGGATACACCGCGGTGGCGCTGGCCATCGCCCTCCTGGCCGGATCGGCCGTGGCGGGCGAGGCGGAAGCCAGGAAATGGGTGGACACGGAATTCCAGCCCTCGACGCTCAGCAAGGAGCGACAGGTCGCCGAAATGAAATGGTTCATTGACGCGGCCAAGAAACTGCAGGCCAAAGGCGTCAAGGAAATCTCCGTGGTGTCGGAAACCATCACCACCCACGAGTACGAATCGAAGACGCTGGCCAAGGCCTTCGAGGAAATCACCGGCATCAAGGTCAAGCATGACCTGATTCAGGAAGGTGATGTGGTCGAGAAGTTGCAGACCTCGATGCAGTCCGGCAAGTCGATCTATGACGGCTGGATCAGCGACTCGGACCTGATCGGCACGCACTACCGCTATGGCAAGGTGATGAACCTCACCGATTACATGGCGGGCGCGGGCAAGGAATACACCAACCCGGGCTTGGACCTCAAGGACTTCATCGGCACCCGGTTCACGACGGCGCCAGATGGCAAGCTGTACCAATTGCCTGACCAGCAGTTCGCCAATCTGTACTGGTTCCGCGCCGATCTGTTCGCGCGCAAGGACTTGCAGGACAAGTTCAAGGCGAAGTACGGCTACGACCTGGGCGTGCCGCTGAACTGGAGCGCCTACGAGGATATCGCCGAGTTCTTCACCAATGACGTGAAGACCATCGACGGCAAGCCGATCTACGGGCACATGGATTACGGCAAGAAGGACCCCAGCCTGGGCTGGCGTTTCACCGACGCCTGGCTCTCCATGGCGGGCACCGCGGACATCGGCGCACCCAACGGGCTGCCGATCGATGAGTGGGGTATCCGTGTCGCGGCGGACAAGTGCACGCCGGTGGGCGCCTCCGTGGCGCGCGGTGGTGCCACCAACTCGCCCGCCGCCGTCTACGCGCTGACCAAGTATGTGGACTGGATGAAGAAGTACGCGCCCAAGGAAGCCACCGGCATGACCTTCGGCGAGGCCGGGCCGGTGCCGGCGCAAGGCCAGATCGCGCAACAGATCTTCTGGTACACCGCCTTCACGGCCGACATGACCAAGCCCGGCTTGCCCGTGGTGAATGCCGACGGCACGCCCAAGTGGCGCATGGCGCCCGGCCCCAACGGCCCGTACTGGAAGGATGGCATGCAGAACGGCTACCAGGACGTGGGCTCGTGGACCTTCTTCTCGGGGCACGACGCCAATCGCACTGCCGCCGCCTGGCTCTACGCCCAGTTCGTGACGGCCAAGACCGTGTCGCTCAAGAAGACCATGGTGGGGCTGACGCCGATCCGTGAGAGCGACATCCAGTCCGCAGCCATGACGCAGATGGCGCCCAAGCTCGGGGGGCTGGTCGAGTTCTACCGCAGTCCCGCGCGCGTGGCCTGGTCGCCGACTGGCACCAATGTGCCCGACTATCCGAAGCTGGCCCAGCTCTGGTGGAAGAACGTGGCGCAGGCGGTGACCGGTGAGAAGACGCCGCAGGCCGCCATGGACACCCTGGCCGACGAAATGGATCAAGTGATGGCCCGCCTGGAACGCGCCGGCATGGCCCGTTGTGCGCCCAAGCTCAACCCGAAAAGCGATCCTGCCAAGTGGCTGAGCACCAAGGCCGCGCCGTGGGCCAAGTTGGCCAATGAAAAGCCGACCGGACGGACCATCAACTACGACAAGCTGCTCCAGGCCTGGAAGGACGGCAAGGTGCGCTGATGCATGGGGGTTGGCGCGCGAATGACCGGACGCCAGCCCTGTGCTACCTGGCAGTGGGGTCCAGGAGGTCGGGATTGAGGGATGATCCGGGGCCTTGGATCCCTGCAATGTTTTAAAGATATGAGTGAGTCTGTACTTCCGAATGCCAGTTCGCGCCCCCAACTGCTAGGACGCTTGGCCGAGCCCACCACCTGGGACCTGGCCGTGGTCGGTGGCGGTGCCACCGGCCTGGGGGTGGCGCTCGACGCCGCCGCGCGCGGTTATTCGGTCGTGCTGCTGGAGTCGCACGACTTCGCCGGCGGCACGTCGTCGCGCTCCACCAAGCTGCTCCATGGTGGCGTGCGCTACTTGGCCCAGGGCAATGTCGCCCTGGTGCGCGAGGCCTTGCATGAACGCAGCACGGTGCTGGCCAATGCGCCGCACCTGGCGTCCCGTTTGTCGTTCATCATGCCGTCCTACGCTTGGTGGCAGACGCCGTTTTATGGCATCGGCCTCAAGCTCTATGACCTGCTGGCCGGTCAGGCGGGCCTGGGCCCGACGCGTTTCCTGGGCCGGCGAGACACCTTGGCCGCCTTGCCCCGCCTGCAACCGACCGGTCTGAGCGGCGGTGTGCAGTACTGGGATGGTCAGTTTGACGACGCGCGTCTGGCGCTGGCGCTGGCGCGCACGGCGGCGCGCGAAGGTGCCTTGCTGCTGAACTACTGCCCGGTCACCGAGTTGCGGCATGACAGCGGGCGTGTGACGGGTCTGCGTTGTCGTGATGCCATCGGGGGCTGTCGTACGAGGTGCGGGCGCGTTGCGTGGTCAACGCCACGGGCGTCTGGGTGGACGACCTGCGCCAGATGGACGGCAGTGCGCAAGGCAAGACGGTGACGCCGATGGTGGCGCCGAGCCAGGGGGTGCATGTGGTGGTGGACCGCTCTTTCCTGCCGGGTGAGCACGCACTGCTGGTGCCCAAGACGGCGGATGGGCGAGTCCTGTTTGCCGTGCCCTGGCTGGGCAAGCTGGTGCTCGGAACCACCGACACGCCTCGACGAGACCTGCCGCGTGAGCCCCGACCCTTGCGCTCCGAACTTGACTTCATCCTCGGCGAGGCGGCGCGCTACCTCGTGCGTCCGCCCACGCGCGCCGATGTGCTGAGCATCTGGGTGGGCTTGCGGCCCCTGGTGCGGCCCGTCGGGGATGACTCCGACACCGGCAGCCTGAGTCGTGAGCACACGGTGCTGCAGGCAGCCAGCGGGCTGGTGACGGTAACAGGTGGCAAGTGGACGACGTACCGGGCGATGGCCGAGGACGTGCTCGCGCGTTGCGTCGCGTCGGGATTGCTCCCGCAGCGCCGCTCCGCGGGGGTCAGCGCTTCCTTGCGCCTGGTTGGCGCACCGCCGCCGCAATCCGCCCACGGACCGGGTGTGGCCGCCGCACCCGGCCCGCATCTGTATGGTTTGGAGGCTGCCACACTGGCCGACCTGCCGGGCGCGGACGAGGCTCTGGCGCCTGGTTTGACCGAGGCCATGGTCCGTTTTGCGGCAAGAAATGAGTATGCGCTGACTGTCGAAGATGTCCTTGCCAGGCGCTCCCGCTTGCTATTCCTGGACGCAGAGTTGGCGGCTTGTGTGGCACCTCGTGTGGCGCGCATCCTGGCGCAAGAGACGGGGGGCGATCCCCAGCTGGCGGCGTTCGAGGCTTTGGCCCAGAGCTATCGCGATTGGCCTGTCTGAGCGCCAGGGACGGGGCGAGCGGACGGGTCCCGGCGCGCTTCCGGGGTGCTGGGCCGGTTGGGGGTTTGACGCAGCTTTAAATCTCGTGCATAATCGCCGGCTCTGCCTGATTCATCAGGTGGATTTCCCGCCAGATCCCGCAGAGGTCCCGGATGCATTCCGGGGTGTCGAAGGAGTCTGGCATCTGCCCAAACAGAGGCGTTGCGCGTGGTGTGCGGCGTTGACGACGGGCCCAAGACTGTCCGGCACGGGATGGCGCATGTCGCGTCACCCGGTGTTGGTGCAAGTTGGGAATATTGAAATGATCCAGACAGAATCTCGGTTGGAAGTTGCCGACAATACCGGCGCGAAGTCCGTTTTGTGCATCAAGGTGCTCGGCGGTTCCAAGCGTCGCTACGCCAGCGTCGGCGACATCATCAAAGTGAGCATCAAAGAAGCTGCTCCGCGCGGCCGCGTCAAGAAGGGCGAGGTCTACAGCGCGGTTGTGGTTCGCACCGCCAAGGGCATTCGCCGTGGCGATGGCTCGCTCGTGAAGTTCGACGGCAATGCCGCCGTGCTGCTCAACAATAAGCTGGAGCCCATTGGCACCCGCATCTTCGGCCCGGTGACGCGCGAGCTGCGCAACGAGCGCTTCATGAAGATCGTGTCCCTGGCGCCCGAAGTTCTCTGAAGGACTCGTCTCATGAACAAGATTCGCAAAGGCGACGAAGTCATCGTCCTGGCCGGGCGTGACAAGGGTAAGCGCGGCAAGGTCGCGCTGCGCAAGGACGACGAACGTGTCGTGGTCGAGGGTGTGAACCTGGTGAAGAAGCACACCAAGCCCAACCCCGTGAAGGGGACGACCGGCGGCATCGTGGAGAAGTCCATGCCGATCCATCAATCCAACGTGGCGATCTACAACGCCGCGACGGGCAAGGCTGACCGCGTGGGCGTCAAGCTGCTGGCCGATGGCAAGCGCGTGCGCGTCTACAAGTCCAGCGGCGAAGAAATCAAGGTCGCCTAAAGGTACTCATCATGGCTCGTTTCCAAGAAATCTACCGCGAGAAGGTTGTTCCCGAACTGACCAAGAAGTTCGGCTACAAGTCGCCCATGCAGGTGCCGCGCCTGACCAAGATCACCTTGAACATGGGTGTCTCCGAAGCTGTCGCCGACAAGAAGGTCATGGACAACGCCGTCGGTGATCTGACCAAGATCGCCGGTCAGAAGCCCGTCGTGACCAAGGCCAAGAAGGCCATCGCCGGCTTCAAGATCCGCGAAGGCCAGGCCATCGGCTGCATGGTCACCTTGCGCGGTGTTCAGATGTACGAATTCCTGGACCGTTTCGTCACCGTGGCCCTGCCGCGCGTGCGCGACTTCCGTGGTATCTCTGGCCGCGCCTTCGATGGCCGCGGCAACTACAACATCGGCGTCAAAGAGCAGATCATCTTCCCTGAGATCGAGTACGACAAGGTGGATGCATTGCGTGGCCTGAACATCAGCATCACGACGACGGCCAAGACCGACGAAGAGTGCAAGGCACTGCTCGCTGGCTTCAAATTCCCCTTCAAGAACTGAGGTGACCCGTGGCTAAAACAGCTTTGATCGAGCGCGAAAACAAGCGCGAAAAACTGGTCGCCAAGTACGCCAAGAAGTACGCGGAACTCAAGGCCATCATTGGCGATGCCAAGAAGAGCGATGACGAGCGCGCCGCCGCGCGTCTGGATCTGCAGAAGCTGCCGCGCAACGCCAATCCGACGCGTCAGCGCAACCGCTGCGAGATCACGGGCCGTCCGCGTGGCACGTTCCGCCAGTTTGGCCTGGCCCGCGCCAAGATCCGTGAAATGGCCTTCGCCGGTGAAATCCCTGGCGTGACCAAGGCGAGCTGGTAAGCAGGAGTATTCAAGATGAGCATGAGTGATCCCATCGCCGACCTGCTGACGCGCATTCGCAATGCGCAGATGGTCGCCAAGACCACCGTGTCGGTGCCCTCTTCCAAGGTGAAGGTGGCCATCGCCCAGGTGTTGAAGGAAGAGGGTTACATCGACGGCTTCCAAGTGAAGGCCGTGGATGGCAAGTCCGAACTGGAAATCGCGCTGAAGTATTACGCCGGTCGTCCGGTGATTGAGCGCATCGAGCGCGTGAGCCGTCCTGGCCTGCGTGTTTACAAGGGCCGTGATGCCATTCCCCAAGTCCAGAATGGTCTGGGCGTGGCCATCGTGACGACCCCCAAGGGCGTCATGACGGATCGCAAGGCGCGCGCCTCCGGTGTCGGTGGCGAAGTCCTGTGCTACGTGGCCTGATGTCGAGGAGTCACTGAAATGTCGCGTATCGGAAAAATGCCCATCGCCGTCCCGAACGGCGTGGAAGTCTCCATCAAGGCAGGCCAGATCAGCGTTAAGGGTTCCGGCGGCACGTTGTCGCTGGTGCCGTCCGCGCTGGTGAAGGTGAGCAACGAAGGCGGGAAGCTGAGCTTCACGCCCGTCGATGAGAGCCGTGAAGCCAATGCCATGAGCGGCACCCTGCGTCAGCTGGTGAACAACATGGTGCTTGGTGTGAGCAAGGGCTTCGAGAGGAAGCTGACTCTGATTGGCGTGGGCTACAAGGCTCAAGCCCAGGGCGCCAAGCTCAATCTGTCGGTGGGTTACTCCCATCCCGTGGACGTGCAGATGCCGCAAGGCATCACGGTGGCCACGCCCGCCCCGACCGAGATCGTCATCAAGGGTGCCGATCGTCAGCGCGTGGGCCAGATCGCCGCCGAAATCCGCGCGATCCGTCCTCCCGAGCCCTACAAGGGCAAGGGCATCCGTTATTCGGATGAGAAGGTCGTGATCAAGGAAACCAAGAAGAAGTAAGGCTCAAAAGGATACTCATCATGATGACCAAAAAAGAGCAGCGTCTTCGTCGGGCGCGTCAGACCCGCATCCGCATCGCCCAACAAGGCGTGGCGCGTCTGACCGTGAACCGTACCAACTTGCACATCTACGCCAGCGTGGTGTCGGAAGACGGCGCCAAGGTGCTTGCCTCCGCTTCCACGGCCGAGGCAGAGGTGCGCAAGTCCCTGGGTGGCGCGGGCAAGGGTGGCAATGCCGCCGCCGCGCAACTGATCGGCAAGCGCATCGCCGAGAAAGCCAAGAAGGCGGGCGTCGAGAAAGTCGCCTTTGACCGTTCGGGCTTCGCGTACCACGGTCGCGTCAAGGCGCTGGCGGATGCCGCGCGTGAAGCGGGCTTGCAGTTCTAAGCAGATCGGAAGCAAACATGGCTAAGGTTCAAGCAAAAATGCAGGGCAAAGGGGCCGAAGGTCCCGAGGACGGTCTGCGCGAGAAGATGATTGCGGTCAACCGCGTGACCAAGGTGGTCAAGGGTGGCCGTATCCTGGGCTTCGCCGCGCTGACCGTGGTGGGCGATGGCGATGGCCGCGTCGGCATGGGCAAGGGCAAATCCAAGGAAGTGCCCGCGGCCGTGCAGAAGGCCATGGAAGAGGCCCGTCGCAACATGCTCAAGGTGTCCCTCAAGAATGGCACGCTGCATCACAAGGTGATGGGCCAACACGGTGCCGCCAGCGTCATGATGCTTCCGGCCCCCAAGGGCACGGGCATCATCGCAGGTGGTCCGATGCGCGCCATCTTCGAGGTGATGGGCATCACCGACATCGTGGCCAAGAGCCATGGTTCGACCAATCCGTACAACATGGTGCGTGCCACGCTGGATGCGCTGAACAACAGCAGCACGCCCGCCGAGGTGGCCGCCAAGCGCGGCAAGACGGTTGAAGAACTCTTCACCGCCTGAGCGCACTAGGAGTCTGACATGGCAACTCAACAAACCGTCAAGGTTCAATTGGTCCGCAGCCCCATCGGCACCAAGGAATCGCACCGCGCGACCGTGCGTGGCCTGGGTCTGCGCAAGCTCAACAGCGTGAGCGAGCTGCAGGACACGCCCGCCGTGCGCGGCATGATCAACAAGATCAGTTATCTGGTCAAGGTTCTCTGAGAGGCTCGCAATGCAACTCAACACCATCAAGCCGGCTGACGGCGCCAAGCACGCCAAGCGTCGCGTCGGCCGTGGCATCGGTTCCGGCCTGGGCAAGACTGCCGGTCGCGGTCACAAGGGTCAGAAGTCGCGTTCGGGCGGCTACCACAAGGTTGGCTTCGAAGGCGGCCAGATGCCCATGCATCGTCGCTTGCCCAAGCGCGGCTTCAAGTCGGCCCTGCTGAAGTTCAATGCCGAGGTCACCCTGTCCGCGTTGGACAAACTGGGTGTCGACAGCGTGGACCTGTTGGCACTCAAGCAAGCAGGCCTGGTCGGTGAACTGGCCAAGGTCGTCAAGGTCATCAAGTCCGGCGAGATCAAGAAAGCGGTCAAGCTGAACGGCATCGGTGCCACGGCTGGTGCCAAGGCGGCCATCGAGGCGGCCGGCGGCAGCGTGGCCTGAACGGCACACGAGCGGATTCAACGGATCGACGGAAGAGAGTAAGCAACAGTGGCTACGAACGCGGCTCAGTTGGCAAAGACCGGCAAGTTCGGCGACCTGCGTCGCCGGCTGGTCTTCTTGCTGCTCGCTCTGGTGGTGTACCGCATTGGCGCGCACATCCCGGTGCCTGGCATCAATCCCGATCAGCTGGCCCAGCTTTTCAAGGGTCAGCAAGGCGGCATCCTGAGCTTGTTCAACATGTTCTCGGGTGGCGCGCTGTCTCGCTTCACGGTGTTCGCGCTGGGCATCATGCCCTACATTTCCGCGTCCATCATCCTGCAGCTGCTGACCTATGTGCTGCCCACCTTCGAGCAGTTGAAGAAGGAAGGCGAATCTGGTCGACGCAAGATCACCCAGTACACGCGTTACGCGACGCTGGGTCTGGCAGTGTTCCAGTCGCTGGGCATCGCGATCGCGCTGGAGAGCTCGCCCGGCCTGGTGATTGATCCTGGCATGGGTTTCCGCTTCACCGCGGTCGTGACGCTGACGGCGGGCACCATGTTCCTGATGTGGCTGGGTGAACAGATCACCGAGCGGGGTCTGGGCAATGGCATCTCGATCCTGATCTTCGGCGGTATCGCGGCCGGTCTGCCGGGCGCCATTGGCGGCCTGCTGGAACTTGTGCGCACGGGTTCGATGAGCATCATCGCGGCGCTGTTCATCGTGGCGCTGGTGGTGTTGGTGACCTGGTTCGTCGTGTTCGTCGAGCGAGGTCAGCGCAAGATTCTGGTGAACTATGCGCGCCGTCAGGTCGGCAACAAGGTCTATGGTGGCCAGTCGTCGCACCTGCCGCTGAAGTTGAACATGGCCGGCGTGATTCCGCCCATCTTCGCGTCCAGCATCATCCTGCTGCCCGCCACCGTGGTGAGCTGGTTCAGCAGTGGTGACTCGATGCTGTGGCTCAAGGACATCGCGGCCAGCCTGGCTCCCGGTCAGCCGGTCTACGTGATGTTGTACGCCGCCGCGATCATTTTCTTCTGCTTCTTCTACACGGCGCTGGTGTTCAACAGTCGTGAGACGGCGGACAACCTGAAGAAGGGCGGCGCCTTCATTCCGGGCATCCGTCCGGGTGATCAAACCGCCAAGTACATCGACAAGATTCTGTTGCGCCTGACATTGGCGGGTGCGATCTACATCACCTTCGTCTGCCTGCTGCCTGAATTCCTGATTCTGGAATACAACGTGCCTTTCTATTTCGGCGGCACTTCGCTGCTGATCCTGGTCGTGGTCACGATGGATTTCATGGCGCAGGTTCAGAACTATCTGATGAGCCAGCAGTACGAGTCTCTGTTGAAGAAGGCTAATTTCAAGCCCACGCTGGGTGCATGAGCATGCAACATGGCGAAGGACGATGTAATTCAGATGCAGGGCGAGGTGGTCGAAAACCTGCCGAACGCGACGTTTCGCGTCAAGCTGGAGAACGGCCACATCGTGTTGGGACATATCTCCGGAAAGATGCGGATGCACTACATCCGAATTCTTCCCGGTGACAAGGTAACGGTCGAGTTGACGCCTTACGACTTGACGCGTGCGCGGATCGTGTTCCGCGCCAAATGACGTGATTCGCAAGGCGTAGGCACAGTAGTTTTAGGAGAGCATCATGAGAGTTTCGGCTTCGGTCAAGAAAATTTGCCGCAACTGCAAAATCATCCGCCGCAACGGCGTGGTGCGCGTGATCTGCACGGATCCGCGCCACAAGCAGCGCCAAGGCTGATCGCAAGAGTTTAAGAGGACGAAAATGGCACGTATCGCTGGCATCAACATTCCGCCGCATCAGCATACCGAGATTGGCTTGACCGCCATCTTTGGTATCGGTCGCACCCGCGCCCGCAAGATTTGCGTGGCTTGCGGCATTCCTTTTTCCAAGAAGGTGAAGGACCTGACCGACGCCGACCAGGAAAAAATCCGCGACCAGATTGCCCAGTTCACGATTGAAGGTGACCTGCGCCGCGAAACCACGATGAACATCAAGCGTTTGATGGACATCGGTTGCTATCGTGGCCTGCGCCATCGCCGTGGCCTGCCCATGCGCGGTCAGCGCACGCGCACCAATGCCCGCACTCGCAAGGGTCCGCGCAAGGGCGCCGCGGCATTGAAGAAATAAACCGGCATTGAAAGAACACCATGGCTAAAGCTCCCGCCAATACCGCTGCGCAGCGCGTGCGCAAGAAGGTTCGCAAGAACGTGGCTGACGGTATCGCCCACGTGCATGCTTCCTTCAACAACACCATCATCACGATCACGGATCGTCAGGGCAATGCTTTGTCCTGGGCTTCTTCCGGTGGTCAGGGTTTCAAGGGCTCCCGCAAGTCCACACCGTTCGCCGCCCAGGTGGCGTCCGAAGTGGCGGGTCGCGCGGCCATCGAACAGGGCATCAAGAACCTGGACGTTGAAATCAAGGGCCCTGGCCCCGGCCGTGAATCCTCGGTGCGAGCACTTGCCGCGCTGGGCATCCGGATCAACACGATCGCCGACGTGACGCCCATGCCGCACAACGGCTGCCGTCCGCAGAAACGTCGTCGCATCTGATTTAGGCCGTTCTGGCACCGCTAAGCATTTTTTAACCAAGCCCACCGCCACCCGCATCGCGCGTTGGTGGCTCCCGTAGCTCCAGGCTGCGGCAGTTGAAGAAAAGGACACTCAAGTGGCACGTTACCTCGGCCCCAAGGCCAAACTCTCTCGTCGTGAAGGCACCGACCTGTTCCTGAAGAGCGCCCGTCGCTCCATCAGTGACAAGGCCAAGTTCGATTCCAAGCCCGGCCAGCATGGCCGCATCTCCGGTGCTCGCACGTCCGACTATGGTCTGCAGCTGCGCGAGAAGCAGAAGGTCAAGCGCATGTACGGCGTGCTGGAGCGCCAGTTCCGCCGCTATTTCGAGCAGGCTTCCCAAGGTAAGGGCAATTCCGGCGCCAATCTGCTGAGCCTGCTGGAATCCCGTCTGGACAACGTCGTCTATCGCATGGGTTTCGGTTCCACCCGCGCCGAGGCGCGCCAACTGGTGTCGCACAAGGCGATCACCGTGAATGGTCAGGCCGTCAACATCCCGTCCTACATGGTCCAGGCCGGTGACGTGATCGCTGTCCGCGACAAGTCCAAGAAGCAGAACCGCGTGGTCGAAGCCCTGCAGCTCGCGCAGCAAGTCGGTTTTCCTGCCTGGGTGGAAGTCAACGTGGACAAGGCCGAAGGCGCCTTCAAGAAGGCCCCTGACCGTGATGAGTTTGGATCCGACATCAACGAATCGCTGATCGTTGAGTTGTATTCGCGTTAATCAGCCGAGCATTGAGCAACGTTCCCGCGGGGCCCAGGCCTCGCGGGTGCTTCACCAGCCTTACCGGTGTAACGAGCCGGGGGTATTGACAGGAAGTTTTCATGCAAACCAGTCTGCTGAAACCCAAAACCATCAACGTCGAGCAACTCGGTCTGAATCGCGCCAAAGTTGCGCTGGAGCCGTTCGAGCGTGGCTATGGGCACACGCTGGGCAACGCCCTGCGCCGCGTTCTGCTGTCGTCGATGCCGGGTTACGCGGCCACCGAGGTCACGATCGCCGGCGTTCTGCACGAGTACTCGTCGATTGACGGTGTGCAGGAGGATGTGGTCAACATCCTTCTGAACCTCAAGGGCGTGGTCTTCAAGCTGCACAACCGTGATGAAGTGACGCTCTCCCTGCGCAAGGACGGCGAAGGCGTCGTCACCGCAGGCGATATCCAGACGCCGCACGACGTGGAAATCATCAATCCCGAGCATGTCATCGCCACGCTGTCGGCGGGCGGCAAGCTCGACATGCAGATCAAGGTCGAGAAGGGCCGTGGCTACGTGCCGGGCACCATGCGTCGCCACACGGACGAGCAAAGCAAGTCCATCGGCCGCATCGTCCTAGATGCGTCCTACTCGCCGGTCAAGCGCGTGAGCTACGCGGTTGAAAGCGCCCGCGTCGAGCAGCGCACCGACCTGGACAAGCTGGTCATTGAAATCGAGACCAACGGCACGATCACTGCGGAAGACGCGGTGCGTGCCTCGGCCAAGATTCTGGTCGAGCAACTGGCCGTGTTCGCCCAGCTGGATGGCAGCGAGAAGATCTTTGACGCGCCCTCGCAGCGCAGCGCGGGTCAGTTTGACCCCATCCTGCTGCGTCCGGTCGATGAGCTCGAACTCACGGTGCGCTCGGCCAACTGCCTGAAGGCTGAGAACATCTACTACATCGGCGATCTGATCCAACGTTCCGAGAACGAGTTGCTCAAGACCCCCAATCTGGGTCGCAAGTCGCTCAACGAAATCAAGGAAGTGCTGGCTTCGCGTGGCCTGACTCTGGGCATGAAGCTCGAGAACTGGCCGCCGGCCGCGCTCGAGAAGCGCTGAACTAGAATATCGCCCTCACCACGGGTGAGAGGCGTACCGAAACTGGCCCCCCACGGGGCTGGGTGCACCGGGCAGTACCTGATACGGCTGCCCGTTTTATATAAGGAAAGGAAAGCACCATGCGTCACGGACACGGACTCCGCAAACTCAACCGAACCAGCGAGCACCGCCTTGCGATGCTGCGCAACATGATGAACTCGCTCATCGAGCACGAAGTCATCAAGACCACGGTCCCCAAGGCCAAGGAACTGCGCCGCGTTGTCGAGCCCATGATCACTCTGGCCAAGGAAGCCACGGTGGCCAATCGTCGTCTCGCTTTCGACCGCCTGCGCAGCCGCGACAGCGTGGTCAAGCTGTTCGACGAATTGGGCCCGCGCTTCAAGGCGCGCCCGGGTGGTTACACGCGCATCCTCAAGATGGGTTTCCGCGTGGGGGACAACGCCCCCATGGCGCTGGTGGAATTGGTTGATCGTCCCGCCGGCGCTGAACAAAGTAAGTCGGAATAAGCTATACTCTAAGGCTACCGCGCGATGGAGCAGTCTGGTAGCTCGTTGGGCTCATAACCCAAAGGTCGGAGGTTCAAATCCTCCTCGCGCAACCAAGTCGATCGAAAAGGGCCACGGCAAATGCCGTGGCCCTTTTTTATTTCCGGAACAAATTCACACTTTGTGATTTGCACGCGCCTTGCTTCTCGAGGGTATATTGGCTTCAATCGGACCAGGGGCAATGCCGAGGGAGCGGCAGGTGCGTAAAAGGTAAAAGAACAGACAGACCGGGCCCGCGCATCGATCGCATCCAGCATTGATTGGAGCGGTACGGCCAGATCCTGGCGCGTGCACTCGGAACCGTCATGGGGACATTCCATGCGCGTATCGGTACTCGTCAGCTTGAGCATGGGCCTGGTGATCGCCACCAGTGCGGTTCTGGTCGGGCGTGCCATGATTCCACAGTTGCGGCAGCATGAGCAGGCGCTCAAAGCGCGGGAGGCTGCCCGTCTGATGGACCTGACCTTGCGGACGGCGGTGCGGATCGCGCAGGAGCGCGGTCCCGTCAATGGCATGGTGGGCAGCGACCGGTCGGCGGCCGCGTCGACGGTTGTGGCCTTGCAGCGTGCGCGCGACGAAACGGATGCCGCCCTGCTGGCCACGCAAGGCGCCGTCACCCAGGTGCGGGTCATCGATGTGGACGAGGCCGCCCGCCTGACGCAGGCCTTGCGCAACGCGCGAGGCATGCTGACCCAGGCGCGGGAAAACGTGGATGCCTTGCTGACCCGTCCTCGGGACGGGCGTGCCGACGCCGAAGTCCAGCGTGCGGTACGCAGCCTGATTGAGGTGCCGGACAACCTGGAGCCGGGCATTGCCGAAGTCGAAATGCTGGTCAGTGTGTCCGATCCCGTTCTGTTCCAGTGGACCGCCGTCGCACGCCTGACCACCGCGCTGCACGATTACGCGGGACAGATGGCTTCGGTGTTCACCGCGGCCTTCACGGGCAAGCGACCGCTGACGCCCCAGGAGTTGGCGCGGATCCACTACCTGCGCGGCGCGATCGAGTCGCTGCGGCGCGAGCTGGGACTGCTGCGCGAGCGGCTTGTCGACGAGGGGGGCGATGAAGCGGCCGCCTTCGAGGCCGCCTTGCGGGCGGTGGACGAGTTGTTCATGCAGGAGGGCATGGATCTCTTGCGCAAGCTGGAGACCATTGGTCGCAGCCGTGGCAACTACGGCATGAGCGCGGCCGATCTCGCGGCCGATTACGATCCCCGGGCTGATGCCATCGCCGAGTTGGGGTGGATCGCCATCCAGGCCGTGCAGGCGCGCATCGATACCTTGGACGCGCGCAATCGCCGTGAGCTACTGCTGACGGAAGCGCTGGCGGTCTTCGCGATCCTGCTGGTGCTGGGCATGTATGCGCTCATGCGCACGCGCCTGTCCGTTCCATTGGCGCAGGTCACCGCCGCGTTGAAGCAGATCGCCCTGGGCGACCATGACGTGAATCTGCCCCCGGCGCGTTGGCACGACGAAATTGGCCAAGTGATCGGCGCGCTCGGTACCTTGCGCGAGGCGACTCAGGCGCGTCTTGCAGCCGAGCGGGAGATCAAGAACGCCAAGGAAGAACAGGATGCGATTTTTGATGCCGCGGAGGTCGGCATCGTGCTGTTGCGCAATCGCGTGGTCGTCCGCTGCAGCGCGGGCTTCGAACGCATCTTCGGGGTCGCGCCTGGGGGCATGCTGGGACACTCAACCCGGGAGTGGTATGCCAACGAGCTGGACTACCACGAGATCGGTGACACCGTCTATGCCGAGCTGTCCGAGGACCGTCAGAACCGCCGCGAATTGACCTTGCTTCGTCGCGACGGTAGCCGATTCGAGGCAGTGTTGCGCGGCAGAGCGATCGATCCCAACGAGCTCTCGCGCGGCAGCGTCTGGGTGGTCGCCGACATCACCGAGCGCAAGCGCATGGAAGGTGAATTGCGGGTCGCCCGGGATCGGGCGCAGGAAGCCGCGCACGCCAAGAGCGACTTCCTCGCGAACATGTCGCACGAGATCCGCACGCCGATGAATGCCATCATCGGTTTGAGTCATCTGATGCTCAAGACCGAGCTCAACCAGCGTCAGCACGATTACCTTCGCAAGATCCAGCAAGCGGGGCAGCATCTGCTGGGCGTCATCAATGACATTCTGGATCTGTCGAAAATCGAGGCTGGCAAGCTCGCCATCGAGCACACGGAATTCCAGCTTGACAAGGCCTTGGGCAACGTCGTCAACCTGATCGCGGAAAAAGCCCATGCCAAAGGTCTGGAGCTTATCTTCGACATCGCGCACGACGTGCCGCAGCGGCTGGTCGGTGACTCCTTGCGGCTGGTCCAAATTCTCATCAACTACGCAAACAACGCCGTCAAATTCACCGAGAGCGGCGAAGTCACCGTGCAGATGCGCGTGCGCGAGCGCACGGACCAGGCCCTCCTGCTCTACTGCGCAGTACATGACACCGGTATCGGTCTCAGTCCCGAGCAGCAGGGTCGATTGTTCCAGAGTTTTCAACAGGCTGACAACTCCACCACCCGCGAATACGGGGGCACGGGTCTGGGGTTGTCGATCTCCCGCGAGCTGGCCGAGCGCATGGGAGGAGCGGTGGGCGTCAGCAGCAAGCTGGGGCAGGGCAGTACCTTCTGGTTCACTGCGCGACTGGGCCTCGTCCAGGGTGGCGCGCGTGAGCTGCGGCCCCGCGGGGATTTGCGCGGCCGCTCCGTGCTGGTGGTGGACGACAACAAGGCGGCCTGCCTGGTGCTGAAGGAAATGCTGGAGGGCATGAGCTTCGCGGTGACGACGGTGTCCAGCGGGGTCGAGGCCATCGAGGCCGTCCGCAAACGCAGCGGGCAGGCCAATGCCTTTGCCCTGGTGTTTCTCGACTGGAAGATGCCGGGCATGGATGGCGCGGAAACCGCGCGGCGCATCCATGCCCTGGAACTGACGGACGAGCCCAAAATCGCCATGGTCACGGCCTTTGGTCGCGAGGAGGTTCTGCATCAGATTCAGGACGCTGGCGTGGGGGATGTACTGATCAAGCCCGTCAATCCTTCTGTGCTCTTCGACACGACCGTGCGTTTGCTGGACGACGCGTCTCCCCGTGAATCGGTCATGACCTTCCCGGAGGCCTTGCCCTCCGCGCTGGAGGCTCGCCTGACGTCCCTGCGGGGGGCGCGGCTGCTGATCGTGGAAGACAATGAAATCAACCAGCAGGTCGCGCAGGAATTGCTGACCGGCACAGGTTTCCAGGTTGACATCGCGGACAACGGCAAGATCGCGATCGAGAAGATCACCAAGGCTGATCCTCCCTTCGATCTGGTGCTGATGGACATGCAGATGCCCGTCATGGACGGTGTCACCGCCACCAAGCTGTTGCGCGAGACATGGTCACCGGACCAATTACCCATTGTTGCCATGACGGCCAACGCCATGCAGAACGACCGGGAACTTTGCCTGGCATCGGGCATGCAGGACTTCGTGGCCAAGCCGATCGAGCCCGACGACCTTTGGCGGGCCTTGCTGCGCTGGGTGCCGGCGCGTTCGGCCATCTCCGAAAGGGACGCGCACGCCAGTCCGCCGTCGGAAGGCGTGAGAGAGATGGTTACGCCCTCGGCCATGGCACCGGTCGGCTCGCCGGAGCCGACGCGTCGACTTGGTATGCCCACCACCGCTTCGGCCATGCCGGTGGCGGCTCTCCAGGGACTTTCAGACATCGCGGGATTGGACACGGCGACCGGCTTGCGGCGCGTGATGCACCGGGTCGATCGCTACATGGCCCTGTTGCGCAAGTTTCTGGAAGGCCAGCAAGACCTGGCTGAGGCATTGCAGCAGGCGCTGGACACGCAGGACATGGATGCCGCCATGCGCCTCGCGCACACGCTCAAGGGGGTGTCTGGCAATGTGGGGGCGGTGCAGGTGCAGGCCGCGGCCTCTACCCTGGAACAGGCTTTGCGCGAGCGCCGTGCCGAGGCCGAACTTCGCACCTGCCTGGTCGATCTGTGCGGCGTGCTGCATCCCTTGCTGGAGGGCTTGCGCACGCATCTACCACGTGACCACGCCGTGCCGCGTTCCGAGACCGTGGTGGACGAAATCAGGTTGCACGAGATCATCCTGCAACTGCGCCGTCTGCTGACCGATTTGGACGCCGAGGCGCTGGAGCTCGCGGAGCGCGAGGCGGGCCTGCTCGGCGCCGCACTCGGGGCAGCTTCGAGTCCTGGAATACCGCGCTGAAGAGCTACGACTTCGATGCCGCGCTGAGGCATCTGGACCTGGCCACGGCGAACAAGAAGAGGGAGACGGCATGACATCGAGCGCGTTGAAAGCCATGCTGAGTGACCCGAAGGCAGGGGCCGGGTCGGCAGCCCATGCCGACCCGGCCGCGCAGAAAAAGACCATTCTGGTCGTGGACGACACAGCGGACAATCTGTCCCTGCTCGCTGGTCTTCTCAAGGATGTCTACCGGGTCAGGTTGGCCAACAGCGGCGAGAAGGCGCTGGCCGCCCTGGCTTCGGGCGATGATTTGCCCGATCTGATCCTGCTCGACGTGATGATGCCGGGGATGTCCGGCTACGAGGTCTGCGAGCGCCTCAAAGGTGACGCACGCACCCAGGCGATCCCCGTTATTTTCCTCACCGGCATGAGCAGCGTGGAGGACGAGAGCAAAGGCCTGGCATTGGGCGCCGCGGACTACATCACCAAGCCCGTGAGCCCGCCCATCCTGCTGGCGCGGGTTCAGACTCAACTGCTGATGCGCGATGCCCTGGGACTGCTGGAGGCGCAGAACATTCAGCTGGGTGACCAAGTGAGGCGCACCGGCTTGGCGTTGGGTGAGGCGCGCGCCAAGCTGGCCAAGCTGGTGGAAATCGGCATCGCGCTTGGCCGCGACACCGATCGCCAGGCCCTGATGCAGCGCGCGATGCTGGGCGCGCGTGACATCGCCAACTGCGAGGCGGTTTCCCTGTTCATGCGCACATCGGAGAACACACTGCGCATCGCCTTCAGCACGCACGAGCGTCTGGAAGCCGGCAGCGCGGAACTGCCACTGGAACCACCCCGCATCGGGGAGGGTAGCGATGGGCGAGACCGGGTCGCGCAGCGGGTCGCCCGCACGGGAGCCACCGTGGTCGTCAATGACGCCCGCCTGGCTTCCGCGAACGGCCTGGATCTGGACCCGCTGCGGCGCCTGGCCGAAGCCGCCGGGCTCTCGCCGCTGTCGGTGCTCGGCGTACCACTCAAACCGAGAGATGGCAAGGTGATCGGTGTCATTCTGATGATCAATGCGCAGGACTCTCGCACCGGCGTGATCTGCCCGTTCGACCCGGAGATCATCGGCTTCACCGAGGCGCTGGCGGCCCAGACCGCGGTGGCGCTGGAGAACCATGAATTGCTCGACGCGCAGAAGAATCTGACGGACTCGATGATCCAGATGCTGGCGGGCGCCATCGACACCAAGAGTCCGTACACCGGTGGCCATTGCGCGCGCGTGCCCGAGCTGGCGTTCATGCTGGCCGAGGAAGCCGAGCGCGTGCGGGAAGGGCCTCTTGCCGATTTCGCCTTCAAGAGCGAGCAGGAATGGCGCGAGTTCCGCATCGGCGCCTGGTTGCATGACTGCGGCAAGATCACGACGCCCGAATACGTGGTGGACAAGGCGACCAAGCTGGAGACCATCGTCAATCGCATCCATGAAATACGAACGCGGTTTGAAATCCTGCTGCGCGATGCCAAGGTGCAGGAACTCCAGGCCCTGCTCGCCGGCACGCCTGCCGAGCAGGCGCGCGGCGAGTTCGAGGCCCGCAAGGCACAGTTGCTGGAAGACTTCACTTTTGTCGCCGATTGCAATCTAGGCAGCGAGAGCATGGACGAGGCGCACGTCGTCCGATTGCGCAAGATTGCGCAAGAGACCTGGCTGCGTCATTTCGACGACCGCCTTGGGCTGTCGCACGAAGAGTTGCGGCTACACGAAAAAACAGCGCGGGCGACCTTGCCCGTGCGTGAACAGCTGTTGGCCGACCAACCTCACCACCTGATCGAACGCCAGAAGACGGACGAAGAGGGGGATTTCAAGCTGAAGCCTCCGCCCTACCTATACAACCGTGGCGAGCTCTACAACCTGTCCATCCAGCGCGGAACCCTGAATGCCGAGGAGCGTTTCAAAATCAATGAGCACATCATCCAGACGATCCGCATGCTGGAGCGCATGCCGCTGCCCGATGATCTCAAGCGTGTTCCCGAGTACGCGGGCACGCACCACGAAACGCTGACGGGCTCAGGTTATCCGCGCGGACTGAGCGCCGCACAACTGTCGACTCCGGCCCGCATCATGGCCATCGCCGACATCTTCGAGGCCTTGACCGCGAGGGATCGTCCCTATCAGAAGGCCAAGTCGCTGTCGAAGGCGGTGGAGATCCTGCACCAGTTCAAGCGCAAGGGTCACATCGACCCGGTGCTGTTCGACCTCTTCCTGAGTTCCGGGGTCTACCTGACCTACGCGCGTCGCTACCTGGACCCGGCGCAGATCGACGCCGTAGACATCCGCAATTACCTCGGCTAAGCCCGCTGCCCCCCGGGATCGCTCGCCAGAGTCGCTCGGGGGCAGTGGACGGTGTCTTTTCCAGGGATGTCTTAAGGGTTAGTACCGATCATTCAGGCATGGGCATGGGGAAATTTAATCGTTATATTCGTAATAACAAATATAAGGAACCATAGGGTGAAACCTAACGATCCCATCCAGCCCGGCGGACGTCTTCGGAAAGCGCCGGAGAACTTCATCAACCCCGAAGGCGTCGCGCAAGTCATGCGTGAGGCCAAGGAAGGGCGGCGTGACTTCGTGCGCGGTGCATTCGCCGCGGCGCTGGCCGGTGCCGCCGCGCCAGCGTCTTGGGCCCAGACCTCCGTCGGGGATCCGGCGATCCTGGACCTGCCGCCGCACAGCACCGGCCTGGGCCAGGCTGTGGTGACCGATGGTTACGGCAAGCCCTCGCAATACGAACGCAATGTCCAGCGGCGCCCGAGCCCAGGTCTGACCCAGACCACGCAGGCCTCGGTGTCCTTCGCGCCACTGCAAAGCCTGTTCGGCATCGTCACGCCCAGTGGCCTGCATTTTGAACGCCATCACCAGGGTTGGTGGGATATTGATCCGTCCAAGCACCGTCTGATGCTCAATGGCTCGGACGAGAAGATGCTCAAGAAGCCCATGGTCTTCACCATGGACGAGATCATGCGCCTGCCTTCGGTGAGTCGTTTCCACTTCATCGAGTGTGGAGCCAATACCGGCATGGAGTGGGGCAACGTGGCCGTGCCCACCTGCCAGTACACCCACGGCATGCTCAGCTGCAGCGAATTCACCGGCGTGCCGCTCAAGGTCTTGCTCGACATGGCGGGTGCTGACTACAAGCGTGGCCGTTATGTGCTGGCCGAAGGAGCCGACGGCTCCAGCATGACGCGCACGATCCCGATGGAACTGATCGAAAGCGGCGAAGTGCTCGTGGCTTACGGCCAGAACGGCGAAATGCTGCGTCCCGAGCAGGGCTACCCCCTGCGCTTGGTCGTGCCCGGCGTGCAGGGTGTGAGCTGGGTCAAGTACCTGCGTCGTATCGAGGTCGGTGATCAGCCTTATGGCGCCAAGGACGAGGCGGTGCACTACGTAGACCTGATGCCGGATGGCCGACACCGCCAGTACAGCAGCACGCAGGAATGCAAGAGCGTCATCACCACGCCGTCGGGCGGGCAGGTGCTGCTGGACCGGGGCTATTACCAAATCAGCGGCCTGGCCTGGTCGGGCCGCGGCAAGGTCAGCCGGGTCGATGTCTCGGTGGACGGGGGGCGCAACTGGAAGACAGCGCGCCTACAGGAACCGGTGATGAGCAAATGCCTGACGCGCTTCAGCATCGACTGGGTGTGGGACGGCAAGCCTGCTCTGGTGCAGAGTCGCGCCATGGATGAAACGGGTTATGTGCAGCCCAACTTCCGGCAGCTGCGCGCCGTGCGGGGCACGCGCTCCATCTATCACAACAACGCGATCCAGACCTGGCTCGTGCAGGAAAGCGGTGAGGTGAAGAATGTCCAGTTGTCGTGATCTTGCCCGCTTGTGCGTGGTGTTGTGCTTGAGCGCGGCGGGCGTCCTGGCTTGGGCGCAGCAGCCGAGCTACCCGGGTCTGGGCCGGACCGCGACGCCGCAGGAGGTGCGCGCCTGGGACATCGATGTGCGTCCTGACTTCAAGGGCCTGCCCAAGGGCACTGGCTCGGTCAGCCAGGGCCAGGACGTGTGGGAGGCCAAATGCGCGTCCTGCCATGGCGTCTTCGGCGAGAGCAACCAGGTCTTCAATCCCCTGGTCGGCGGCACGAATGCCCAGGATGTCGCGCGCGGACGCGTCGCCCGCCTGACCGATACCGGTTTCCCCGGCCGTACCACCTTGATGAAGGTGCCTACCGTGTCCACGCTGTGGGACTACATCAACCGCGCCATGCCCTGGAACGCGCCCAAGACCTTGAAGACCGACGAGGTGTACGCCCTGGTCGCCTTCTTGCTCAACCTGGGTGACGTGGTGCCCGCCGATTTCGTGCTGTCCGATGCCAACATCGCCGAAGTTCAAAAGCGCATGCCCAACCGCGATGGCATGACCACCGACCATGGCCTGTGGCCCGGCAAGGGCCTGGGCAATGGCGGTATGCCAGACGTGAAGGCCGTGGCCTGCATGAAAGACTGCGTGCCCGAGCCCAAGGTGGCCTCGCTGCTGCCCGATTTCGCGCGCAACAACCATGGCAACCTTGCCGAGCAGCAGCGTGGCGTCGGTCCCCAGCGCGGCGCGGACACCACGCAGCCGGCGTCCGCGGCCTCCGGGCCGCCAGCCAAGCCCGCTGCCAGCACGACGGCGCAGGCGTCCGGGGCCGCATCGGCCGCAACCGTGGCCACCGTGAAGTCCGGTGCGCAGGTGCTGGCCCTGGCGCAGAAATACACCTGCACGGCCTGTCACGGTACAGACAACAAGATCGTCGGGCCCAGCTTCAAGGACGTCGCGGCCAAGTACGCGAAGCGGACCGATGCCAAGACTTATCTGGCGGGCAAGATCCGCGCGGGTGGCCAGGGCGTGTGGGGACCGATACCTATGCCCGCGCAGACCTTGCCGGACGCAGATCTCCAAGCCATCGCCGCGTGGTTGGCTTCCGGGGCACCCAGGTAAGGTCAGGTCAGGGTATTCACCCGTGAGGTGGCAAATCTCACTAAATTAACATATACGAATAAAGGAGTTGAACGATGCTGACACGCAGAGAAGCCATCACCCGCTCGGCCGCGCTCGTCGCGCTGATGGGCAGCGCCGGCCTGTTGCCCCAGGCGGCACAGGCAGCCTGGGAAAAAAGCGCCTTTGATGCCAAGAATCTGACCGAAGTGCTCAAGGCCTTGGGCGCCGGGGCGCCGGCAGAGAGTGCCGAGGTCTCGTTGACCGCCCCGGATATTGCCGAGAACGGCGCTGTCGTGCCGGTGGGCATTGCCACGAACCTGGCCGGCGTCAAGCGCATGCTGGTGCTGGTCGAGAAGAACCCCAACCTGCTGTCGGCGATCTACGAGGTCAGCCCGAGCGTCGAAGCCAACTTCTCCACGCGCGTGAAGATGGGACAGTCCTCCGACGTCTACGCTGTCGCGCTGATGGGCGATGGCCGCACGCTGTACGCGCGCAAGGAAGTCAAGGTCACGCTGGGCGGCTGCGGCGGCTGAAGCGGTAAATCACACACACAGGAGAAGCATCCATGGCAGACCCCATGCGCATACGCGCCCAGATGGCCGGTGACAAGGCCACCATCCGCGTTCTGATGAGTCACGAAATGGAAACCGGCCTGCGCAAGGACGCCGCCGGCCAGACCATTCCCGCCTGGTTCATCCAGACCGTGACGGCAGCTCTCAATGGCAAGGCGGTGTTCTCGGCCCAGTGGGGTCCGTCCGTCTCGAAGAACCCATTTCTGCAGTTCAACCTCAAAGACACGAAGGCCGGTGACAAAGTCGCCGTGACCTGGGTGGACAACAGGGGCGAGACCCGCACCGACGAAGCGACGGTTTCCTGATCCCGCCCGAAGAGGGGTGGACGAACAGGCGGCGCTTAGCCGCGCCATCACAAAGGAGAGACGAGGACATGAACTGCAATCGATCCGTGGCGCGTGCGCTCCTGGCGCTGACCGCCATCGCCATGCCCCTCATCGCGACGGCGCAGAAAAGCGCCGCCGATGGCATTGCCGAATACCGCAAGATGCTGGAAGACGGCAATCCCGCGGAGCTTTTCGAAGCCAAGGGCGAAGACCTCTGGAAGACCCGGCGTGGGCCGAAGCAGGCCACGCTGGAGCAATGCGACCTGGGCCAGGGTCCGGGTGTGGTCAAGGGGGCCTGGGTCCAACTGCCGCGCTTCTTCGCCGACACCGGTCGGGTGCAGGATCTGGAGTCGCGCCTGCTCACCTGCATGGAGATCTTGCAGGGTTTCAATGCCGCCGAGATCGCGAAGATGCCCTTCGACAAGGGTGAGCAGGCCAATGTGACGGCCCTCGCGGCCTGGGTGTCGTCCCAGTCGCGTGGCATGAAGATGGCGCTGCCCCAGGGGCATGCCGAGGAGCGCCGGTACTACGAGTTGGGCAAGCGCGCCTTCTACTTCCGGGGCGGTCCGATGGACTTCTCCTGCGCGAGCTGCCACGGCGAGGACGGCAAGCGCATCCGTCTGCAGGACCTGCCCAATCTGACCAAGAATCCAGGCGATGGTGTCGGGTTCGCGGCCTGGCCTGCCTACCGCGTGTCCAGCGGTGAACTCTGGACCATGCAGCGGCGCCTGAACGACTGCTTCCGGCAGCAGCGCTTTCCCTACCCCGGCTTTGGCTCCGAGGCGACGATCGCGCTCGGCGTGTACATGGGCGTGAACGCCAAGGGCGCGGAATCCATCGCGCCCGCCCTCAAGCGTTGAAGACAGGAGCAACCATGACTTTGCAAAGTACCTTGCGCCTGGCCTCCCTGGTCGTTTTCTGTGCCGGTTGCGCTGGCATGCCGGCTTCGGGTGAGCTGGACCAGCAGGCCCTGACCATGATGCAGACGTCCTTCAGCGACCGTGGCATCGCCACGCTAAGTCGCCTCGCGCAGGACACCGGGCAGCAAGCCTGTTCCGCGGCCGAGGCGCCCACGGAGGCGATTGCCCGGCAGATCGAAACCCAGGCCTTGGCCTCCATCCGCTGGCCCGAGGGTCAGCGTTACATCGGTGACTGGCGCAACGGCGAGAAATTGGCCCAGAACGGCCGTGGCATGACCTGGACCGACAAGACCGTGGACCCGATGTCCAACGGCGGCTCCTGCTACAACTGCCACCAGATCGACAAGAAGGAAATCTCCTTCGGCACCATCGGCCCCAGCCTGTGGAACTACGGCAAGTTGCGCGGCGTGAGTGACCCGGCTGATCCGGCCTCGGCGGCCATCGTGCAATACACCTGGGGCAAGCTGTGGAACAGCAAGGCGTACATGGCTTGTTCCAACATGCCGCGCTTTGGCCACAACAAGCTGCTCAACGAGGACCAGATCCGCGACTTGATGGCGCTGCTGCTGGATCCGAAGTCACCGGTCAACCAGTAAGCGGCAGTCGCTCTTCGTTCACGTACCTCAAACGTCACATGTCCCTTTCCAGGCGCGATTTCCTCCAGGTGTTGACCGCTGCTTCCGCGGCCGGCATGAGCCTGGGCCGCCACGCCGAGGCCGACGCGGCCGTCGCTGAGCAAGCGCTCTACGACCTGCCACGCTTCGGCAACGTGTCCCTGCTGCACATGACCGACTGCCACGCGCAGCTCAAGCCGGTCTATTTCCGCGAGCCCAGCGTCAACCTGGGCATCGGCGCGATGAACGGGCAGTTGCCGCACCTCGTCGGCGCGTCTCTGCTCAAGGCTGCCGGCATCCCGGTCGGTTCTGCGGCGGCACATGCCTACACCTATCTGGACTTCGAGACCGCAGCGCGGCGCTACGGTCGTGTCGGAGGCTTTGCGCACCTCGCCACCCTGGTCAAACGCATGAAGGCCAGCCGTCCCGGCGCGCTGCTGCTCGACGGTGGCGACACCTGGCAAGGCTCGGCCACCTCGTTGTGGACCAACGCCCAGGACATGGTCGATGCCTGCAAGCTGCTGGGCGTGGACGTGATGACGGGTCATTGGGAATTTACCTACGGCATGGAGCGCGTCAAGGAAATCGTCGAGAAGGACTTCGCCGGCAAGGTCGATTTCGTCGCGCAGAACGTCAAGACCGCCGATTTCGGCGACCCGGTCTTCAAGCCCTACGTGATCCGTGAAGTCAACGGCGTGCCGGTCGCCATCGTCGGCCAGGCCTTCCCCTACACGCCCATCGCCAACCCGCGCTACCTGGTGGCCGACTGGAGCTTCGGCATCCAGGACGAGAACATGCAGTCGGTGGTGGACGAGGCCCGGGCCAAGGGTGCGCAACTGGTGGTCGTGGTCTCGCACAACGGCATGGACGTGGACCTCAAGATGGCTTCGCGCGTGCGCGGCATCGATGCCATCTTCGGCGGACACACCCATGACGGCGTGCCCGTCGCCGTGCCGGTGCGCAACGCCGGCGGCGTGACCCTGGTCACCAACGCCGGCAGCAACGGCAAGTTCCTCGGCGTGATGGATTTCGACGTCAAGGGCGGCAAGCTGGTGGACTTCCGCTACCGCCTGCTGCCGGTCTTCGCCAACCAGCTGCGCGCCGATCCGGAGATGGACGCATTGATCACCCGGGTGCGCGCGCCCTACGAGGCCCGTCTGTCGGAAACCCTGGCTGTCACCGATGGCCTGCTGTTCCGGCGCGGCAATTTCAACGGCAGTTGGGACCAACTGATCTGCGACGCGCTGATGGACGTGCAGGGCGCGGAGATCGCCTTCTCGCCCGGCTTTCGCTGGGGCACCAGCCTGCTGCCGGGCGACCCCATCACGCGCGAGCTGATGATGGACCAGTTGGCCATCACCTACCCCTACGCCACGTTGACCGAGATGACGGGGGAGACCCTCAAGACCGTGCTCGAGGACGTGGCCGACAACCTCTTCAACCCCGACCCCTATTACCAGCAGGGTGGCGACATGGTGCGCGTGGGTGGCTTGAGCTACAGCATCATGCCGGGCGCGACGATGGGCCAGCGCATCGGCGACATGCGCCTGGGCGGTCGGCCGATCGAGGCCGGCAAGCGCTACAAGGTGGCCGGCTGGGCACCGGTCGCGGAAGACGCGAAAAACCAGCCCGGCGTCAAACCGGTCTGGGAGCATGTCGAGACCTGGCTTAAATCGCAGCAGGGCCGCGTCAAGCCTCGCAAGATCAACACCCCGACCTTGCGGGGCATCACCCAGAACCCAGGCATGGTGGCGGGGTGAGCATGAAGCGTTCGCGCACCTGGCTCGTCCTGCTGCTCACACTGGCCCTTGAGCCCCTGGCCGTGCCCGCAGCCACACCCGCGACCTTCCAGGTTCGGCTGCTGACACCGGAGACTGCATTGGTCGCCGCGCAAGCCGCGCTGGCGGCCTGCCGCAAGGCGGGTTACCAGGTGGCCGTGGCCGTGGTGGACCGGGCGGGCGTGACGCAGGTGTTGCTGCGCGATCGGCTGGCCGGCGCGCACACGGTCGAGGTGGCGCCGCGCAAGGCTTGGACGGCGGCCAGCCTCAAGATTCCCACCAGCGCTTTTGCCACCGAAACCCAAACGGGCAAGCCGCTGTCCGGGCTGCGCGCGCTGCCGCAGTTCATGGCGGTGGGCGGTGGCCTGCCCATCGAAGGCGGTGGTAGCCTGTTGGGCGGCATCGGTGTCTCGGGCGCACCGGGTGGGGACGCCGACGAGGCCTGCGCTGCCGCGGGCGTGCGGGCCATTTCCGATGAACTGGAGTTCTGAGACCATGACTTTGAAATCACTGCTGCTTGCCGCCGCCCTTGTACTCACCTCGATCGGCGCTTACGCCGAAGACAAGGTCGTCTACCACTTCGACAACGCCGCCGCGCAGGGGCTCAAGGGGCTGCGCAACATACGCAACCAGCTTGACGTCGAGCCGACAACCAAGGTCATCGCCGTCGCTCATGCCGAGGGCATCGACATGCTGATGGAAGACGCCAAGTCGCCCAACGGCACCGAGTACGCACCCTTGATCTCCGCGCTGCGCGCGCGCGGCGTGGTCTTCGAGGTCTGCGAGATCACCCTGAAGAACCGGGGCCTCAAGAAAGACGCCTTCATTCAGGAGGCCGACTTCACGCCTTCCGGTGTGGTGCGCGTCACCAAGTTGCAGGCCCAGGGCTATTCCTACCTGAAACCCTGAGCGGGCTCGGAACGCCGCGCCCATCCGTGCTGTCTTCCCCGCGCGTTGAATGACCATGCTGGAAACGCTGCTGGACCGTCTGGGCGAGGGGGGCACGCTGGCGCTGGGGGGCGCCGGCATCGGCGTGCTGTTCGGCTTTGCGGCGCAACGCTCGCGCTTTTGCCTGCGTTCGGCCGTCATCGAGTTCGCGCGCAATCTGCTGGGCGGCAAGCTCACGGTCTGGCTCTTTGCCTTCGCGACCGCCGTGGGCGCTACCCAGGCGCTGGCCTGGGCTGGCTGGCTGGACACGGGCAACGCGCGCCAGATCGCAGCGCGCGGCACGCTGTCGGGCGCGGCCCTCGGTGGCCTGCTGTTCGGCATGGGCATGGTGCTCGCGCGCGGCTGCGCCAGTCGCTTGCTGGTGCTGGCGGCCCAGGGCAATCTGCGCTCCCTGGTCTCGGGTCTGATCTTCGCCGTCACCGCGCAGTCCGCGCTGACCGGCGCGCTCTCGCCCCTGCGCGAAACCCTTTCAAGCTGGTGGACCATCGAGGGCGGAGGCCCGCGTGACCTGCTCGCGCGCAGCGGCATCGGCCACGGTGGCGCCCTGTTGTTTGCCCTGGTCTGGCTGGGGGCCGCGATGCACTGGGCGCGGCGTCAGCGCGTGCCGGTCTGGGGCTGGGCCGGCGCCATCGGCGTGGGCCTGTCGGTCGCGGCGGCCTGGTGGTTCACCTACGCCGTCTCACGTGTCGCTTTCGACCCGCACCCTATCCAATCGCTGAGTTTCACTGGCCCGTCGGCCGAGGTGCTGACCCGCGTGCTCTTCGCGAGCAACCGCCCGCTGAGTTTCGACGCGGGGCTGGTGCCAGGGGTGTTCCTGGGTGCCTTCCTCGCGGCCTGGTGGTTCGGCGAGCTCAAGCTCGAAGGTTTCCAGGGCGGCGCGAGCATGCGACGCTACATCGTTGGCGCGGTCTGCATGGGCTTTGGCGGCATGCTGGCCGGCGGCTGCGCGGTGGGTGCGGGTCTGTCCGGTGCCGCCGTGTTCACGGCCACGGCCTGGGTCACGCTGACCGCGATGTGGGCCGCCGCGGCACTCACCGATCGCCTGCTGGACGGCCATCCCCACGGCGCGCTCGACCAGCCTGTACCGGGCGCGGGGGCCGCGCGATGACGTGCCTCCCGATGGCCCGTCGCTTGTTCTGGCTGCTGTTGATCCTGCAGACGACACTGACCGTGCCATCCGTGGGCGCGCAGACCGCGTCGTCTCCCACGCCCTCTGCCCCGCCACCCGCTTCGGCACCGGAAGCCGTGCAGGCCCTGCAGCCGCAGCGCGTGGCCGAGAACGCCTGGTTCGTCCAGGGCGAGGCGGCTCTGGGCTCGCGCCAGAACCGCAACTTCATTTCCAACGCGGGTTTTGTCGTCACCTCGGAAGGGGTGGTGGTGATTGACGCGCTGGGATCACCGGTGCTGGCGCGCGAGCTGTTGGCCGCGATCCGCAAGGTCACCAACCAGCCGGTGCGCTACGTCATCGTCACCCATTACCACGCCGACCACATCTACGGCCTGCAGGTGTTCAAGGAGCAGGGCGCGACCATCATCGCCCATGGGCTGGGCCGTGACTACCTGAATTCCGAGACCGCCCGGCAGCGCCTGATCGCCAGCCGGGAAGACCTGGCGCCCTGGATCGACGCGCAGACCCGCCTCGTGCCCGCCGACCGCTGGTTGGACGCCGATACCGTGCTCGAACTCGGGGGCGAGCGGTTTCACCTGCGCCACGTCGGCCCCGCGCACACGCAGGAGGACCTTGCAGTCTACGCCGAGCGCGCGCAGGTGCTGTACGCCGGTGACCTGGTCTTCCGTGGTCGCGTGCCCTATGTCGGCCAGGCCGACAGCCGCAGTTGGATCGCCGCGCTGGAGGGCTTGATCACGCTCGCGCCCCAAGTCATCGTCCCTGGCCACGGGCCGGTGTCCCGGGAGCCGCTGACGGACCTGAAGCTCACCCGTGACTACCTCACGTACTTGCGCCAGACCATGGGTGCGGCGGCCGAGGCCATGGAACCGTTCGACGACGCCTACGCGCGCGTGGACTGGTCGGCTTTCGCGCACCTGCCGCTGTTCCGCGTGGCCAACCGCATGAACGCCTACAACACCTACCTGCTGATGGAGCACCAGGGGCAGGGGCCATGAGCCGCGGCGATGCCCACGCGGCTGTCCGACGTCGGGTGTGCCTGAGCGCGGCCGTGGCCTGGCTGGCGCTCGAGGCCCTGCCCGCCCGCTCCGCCACCACGCAGGATGCGACCTGGCCGGAGGAACCCGATCCGGCGCCAGGGCGGGGAACGCCCGCCGACCAGGCGCCGATCGATTGGCCCGAGATCGGCTTGCTCGATGGTCGCAGGCGTGCGCCGCAGAGCTGGGCGGGCGCGCCGGTGCTGGTCGTCTTCTGGGCGACCTGGTGTCCCTATTGCCTGCGCCACAACCAGCGTGTCGAGCGCCTGTTTCGGGAGGTTGACCCGGCCCGCCTGCAGGTGTTGGGCGTGGCGGTCGACCGGGACGAGCGTCGGGTGCGCGACCACCTGCGGCAGCAGGGACTCACATTTCCGAACACTGTGGACGATGGAGGCCTGCGCGCTCGCTTCACCGAGCGCCGGGTGCTCCCCATGACCTGCCTGGTGAATGCGCAGGGGCGGGTGAGCCTGCGCATTCCGGGCGAGATGAGCGCGGACGATGTGCGCGCGCTCGCGGCCCGGGCGCTCGCCGGCTGAAGCGCTTGAACTCTGGGTGCGGGGGGTTCAATCCGCGCGTTCGATGCGCCAGCGCTGCCAGCGCAGGCCGGCCAGGGTGCCCAACACGATGCCGCCCACGGCCAGAAAGCTGCCCAGCGAGAGGGTGGATATGCCGCTGATGCCTTGCCCCACGGTGCAGCCCAGCGCGACCACCCCGCCCACGCCCATCAAGGTCGCGCCGACCAGGTGGTTGCCCAGGTCCTCAACGCCCTGGAAACCTTCCCAGCGGAACTCGCGCGTGGCCAGCGCGTCGGCGAGCGCCCCGGCGCCCACGCCGAACATTGCCACGATGCCCAGGGTCAGCACGCGCGACTTGTCGCTGAAGAACTGGAACCACTCGAAGGCATAGGCCACGGGCGCGGCCATGGACAAGGATTCCATGCGGCGCGAGTTGGTGGCGAGGAAGGCGGGCTCCAGCGTGTTCGGGTCTTCGGTCACATACCCCAGGCGACCTGACACCCACCACACCGCGACAATCACCGTGCCGATGCCCAGGCCCCCGAGCCAGGTTTCACCCCGCCGTCCTTCCGGTTGGCGCAGCACCCAGGCCATCAGGGCGCAGCCGAGCAGACCGCCGATCAGCGCCGCCAGCGTCGTCACCGGCAGGCCGGTGGTCGCGGCCAGCAGCGAAGGCAGGTCCTGGCCGGTCGGCAGGTCGATGCCCATGCGCTCGACGGTCTCGACACGCAGCACCGCGGTCAGGCCGCGCAAGGTCGCCGAGGCGCTGACGGCCAGCACCAACAGCACGACCAGGGACTTGAGGTTGCCGCCGCCCAGGCGCACCAGGTTGCGGCTACCGCAACCCGAGGCCAGGGTCATGCCGAAACCGAACAGGGCTCCGCCGACCAGGGCCGAAAGCCAGAGCAGGCGGGGACCGGCGTAGATGGTGTTGCGTGCCTCGACCCAGCCCAGCGCCACCATGGCGTTGAAGCCCAGCATGGCCGTTGCGATGGCCAGCGTCCACATGCGGGCACGTTGCCAGTCGCCCATGGCCACGACATCCGAGATGGCGCCCAGGGTGCAGAAGCGGGTGCGGCGCGCGATGGCGCCGAAGACCAGGGCAAGGGCCAGCACCGTCCAGAGCACGCGGGTGGTGAGCGCGCTGATATCCGTGTCATTCATGGGGGAAGATTCTCGCGGATTCGTCGCGCGGGTGTGGGGGCGGCGCTGTTTCGGGTGTTTCCCCGGGGCTCCCGGCATGAGCAGGTGCGCGTATCATCATATAAGGATGGACTGTAGATGAGCACCAAGGAAGCCGTGACCGATGAGACTGAAAGCGACTTTGTCTTCGAAGCCGCTGCCGAGCTGTTTGGTCTGCTGGCGACGCCCGTGCGCCTGAAGATCATCAGCGCCGTCTGCAATGGCGAGCGCAACGTCAGTGAGCTGCTTGAGGACATCAGCACCACGCAGTCCAATATGTCCCAGCACCTGGGTGCCCTTTACCGCGCGGGGGTGCTGGCCCGTCGGCGCGAAGGCACCCAGATCTATTACCGCCTGCAGAGCGAGCGCGTCGCCACGCTGTGCCGCGCGGTATGCACGCAGGTCGCGACCGAGCTGGAAGACGCGGGCGAGGTGCCGGCCACCGAGCGCCTGCTGGGCGGCGCCTTCCGCTAAGGCAGGCCGCCTTTGCGACGCATTGGCTCCCGCCTTCCGTCGCGCAGTCCAGGGAAATTCTCCGAACTGGCGCAAGGGCTGGGGTGACAGTCCTTGGGCACTGAACTAGACTCGGACCCCGAGGTCTGAACCATGAAACTCATCGATTCCATCGCCGTCCAGGCGGCCGGCATCGCCGGCATCCGGCGCGACATCCATGCCCATCCCGAGCTGAGCTTCGAGGAATTCCGTACCTCGGACCTGGTGGCGGCCAAGTTGGCCGAGTGGGGCATCCCCGTGCACCGGGGCCTGGGCGGCACAGGCGTGGTGGGCACCGTGCGCAACGGCAGTTCCCGCAAGGCCATTGGCCTGCGCGCCGACATGGACGCCCTGCCCGTGCAGGAGATCAACACCTTCGCGCACACCAGCCGGCACAAGGGCAAGATGCACGCCTGCGGACATGATGGCCACACGGCCATGCTGCTGGCGGCGGCCCAACACCTGGCGCAGAACCGCCATTTCGACGGCACCGTCCACCTGATCTTCCAGCCCGCGGAGGAAGGTGGCGGTGGCGCCGACCGCATGATCCGCGACGGCCTGTTCGAGCAATTCCCGGTCGACGCCGTGTACGGCATGCACAACTGGCCGGGCCTGCCGGCGGGCAGCTTCGCGCTCAGCCCCGGGCCGGTGATGGCCTCCACCAATGAATTCAAGATCGTGGTCAAGGGCAAGGGCGGTCACGCGGCCATGGCCTACAACACGGTGGACCCGGTGGTCGTGGCCGCGCAACTGGTGCAGGCCTTCCAGACCATCATCAGTCGCAACGTCAAGCCCATCGAGGCGGGCGTGATTTCCGTGACCATGATCCACGCCGGGCATGCCAGCAACGTGATCGCCGACAGCTGCGAGCTGCAGGGTACGGTGCGTACTTTCCAGCCCGAGGTGCTGGACCTGATCGAGGCGCGCATGAAAGTCTGCGCCGACAATACGTGCGCGGCCTTCGGCGCCAGTTGCGATTTCGAGTTCGTGCGCAACTATCCCGCCACCATCAACAGTGAGGCCGAAGTGGCCTTTGCCCGGCGCGTGATGGCCAGCGTCGTCGGCGACGCCAACGTGCTGCGACAGGAGCCGACCATGGGCGCGGAAGATTTCGCCTACATGCTGCAAGCCAAGCCCGGGGCGTATGCCTTCATTGGCAACGGGGAGGGCGCGCATCGCACGCACGGGCATGGCGAAGGGCCGTGCACCCTGCACAACCCGAGCTACGACTTCAATGACGAGTTGATTCCGCTGGGCGCCACCTTCTGGGTGCGCTTGGTCGAGGAGTTCCTGAAAAAGGCCTGAGCCGTCTGGCCCCCATTGCGGGGCGCGGGCGTCAAAGCGCGAAGCGCGGCTGGATCAGCGGCGCGTCGACCGCCATCTTCTGACCCAGGCTGCGGTGGGTCGCGATCTGCAGCAGGCCATCGAAGATCAGGCTGTCGATCAGTTCAAAGCGGGAGGACAGGCTGGGCGCCATCTTCCAGCCGGCGCCGCCGGTCATCACGCACCAGGGGTCGATGCCGCAGTGCGCGCGCACATGTTGCACCATCCGGTCCATCGCACCTGCGATGGCGAAGGTGCCGCCGCTGGTCAGTGCGTCGCTGGTGTTGGTGGGGAAGGGGCGCACCTCTCCCGTGGGGACATGCAGACCGGCTGTGCCCGACTCCAGCGCACGCAGCATGATGCCGTGGCCGGGCAGGATGTAGCCGCCCAGGAACTTGCCGCCGGCGTCGATGGCCTCCACCGTCACCGCCGTGCCCACCATGGAGAGCACGATGGGACGCGGCTTGCCCGAGGAACCCGGCAGGGCCTGCATGCGGTGCCAGGCACCGATCATGGCGACCCAGCGGTCCGGGCCCAGCCGGGCTGGATGGTCGTAACCGTTGACCAGGCCGGCTTCCTGCGCGCTGGCGATCACCCACTGCGGCGAGACATCCCACAGTTCTTCCATCTGGGCTTCCACCCGGTGCTTGACGGCATCGCTGGCGACCACGCAGCCCAGCATGGCCTCGGGTGCGGGCAGGCGACTCCAGGCGGTTTCGGCCAGTTTGTCGATGTGGTCCAGGAATTCCGCACCTTGGGCCAGCGCGCGCGCGCCCGGACGGGCGGACTCGAACAGCGCCCATTTGAGTCGGGTGTTGCCTACGTCGATGGCGAGAAAGGACATGAGGACGATACCGGAATGCCTGGGCTCAGTACTGCTTCCAGGGCAGGCCCCGGTAGCGCCAGCCGCCCAGGCGGCCGCGGTGACCCTGGGCATCGGCGTCGCCTTCGAAGCCTTCCAGGATGTTGTAGGCGGACAGGCCCAGCTCGGTGGCTCGCCGCGCCGCGGCGATGGATCGCACGCCGCTGCGGCACAGCAGCACCAGCTTCTGGCCCGGCGCGGCTGCGGCGGCGGCCTGCAGGTCGGCGTCGAAGGCCGGGTTCAAGGCCATGCCTGGCCATTGCTTCCAGGCCAGGCCGATGGCGCCTGGCACATAACCGACCCACTCGCGCTCGGCGTCGCTGCGCACGTCGATCAGCACAGCTTCGCCACCCTGGACCCAGGCCCAAGCCTGCTCGGGCGAGACATCACCGGCATAACCTTCGGCGGGGGACGGGCTGGAAAATGCGACATGGCGGGCGGGGCAAGTCAGGGCAGCGAGGCCCGCCAAGGATAAACGCAAATGCCGGCTTCCTGTGTCGGCCCGACGAGAAACGATCGGAAGTCCGGGCCATGCCCGGCAACGGTCCTCGCGCCACGCGGCGCGTTCAACCGCTCCGATGCGGGAAAAAATCAGTGGCCCAGGCCCATCGCGTCGGGGCGGACTTGGCGCACGACGGGTTGTTCGTCGTCGAGCACTTCGCGCATCGGGTTGATGCGGGTGTTGGAATAGGGGATCAGCGGCTTGTCCAGGGGACGCAGCTGGTGGCGGCGCAGCGAGCGCAGCGCGGTGGAGCGTTCCATGGCCTGGATCACGGCCTCGGGCTCCATCATCAGACTGAAGGGGTTGAGGGAGGTCGGGTTGCTTTGCATGGCGATTCCTTGTGACGCAAAAAAATGAGGGGTCTCGGTTTTCTGATTGCGTGCGCGGACTTTAGGGGCCGCCCTCGGGAACTTGAATCGGCGTAGATCGGTTTCTTGTGTCAGAAAAAGCCTGACAAACCCTCTGTGGTGCCTGCTCCGCAGGCCTTTTTGCCCTGCTTTTCCGCCCTTTGCTTTCCTGGACATCCTTTGGGGCCGCCACTGGCGCCGCAATTCCGGCCGCCAGCCTGGTTGGTCCCCCTCCTTTCCGCAAGGTGCGATGAACGACAATCGCCGCCTCATGTCCGACCCCGCCAGCGCCCCCCCGTCCTCCGCGCATCCCTACGATGCCCTGACCCCCGACGTGGTGCTGGACGCGCTGCTCGGTCTGGGCCTGGCCTGCGACGGTCGCCTGCAGGCCCTCAGCTCCTACGAAAACCGCGTCTATCTGGCCGGCCTGGACGATGGGGGCAGCGTGGTCGCCAAGTTCTACCGACCCGAGCGCTGGAGCGAGGCGCAGATCCTGGAGGAGCACGCTTTCGCTGCCGAGCTGCAGGCGGCGGAAGTGCCGGTGGTCGCACCCCTGGAATTGGAGGGCCGCAGCTTGCACAGCTGCACGGCGGCCTCTTCCCTGGAGGGCGGTCGTCACGGCCTGAGCGCGGAGGGCGAACCCGTGCGCTTTTTCTTTTCCGTCAGCCCGCGCCGTGGCGGGCGCGCGCCCGAGCTGGACGATGCCGAGGTGCTGGAATGGATTGGCCGTTTCCTCGCGCGCCTGCACGAGGTGGGCGCGCGCCGGCCCTTCACTCAGCGCCCTGCGCTGGACGCGCAGCGCTTCGGTTTTGAGCCCCTGCGCTGGCTGCTGGCCAGCGGCATGGTTCCACTGGACGCGCAATCTGCCTGGCAAGGCGCCTGCGAGGAAGCCCTGGCCTTGGTGGAGGCCCGCTACACCCAGTCCCTGCAGGGCCTCAGCCTCATTCGTCTGCACGGCGATTGCCACGCAGGCAATGTGCTCTGGACGCCCCTGGATACGGACGAGACCTCCGGCAAGAAGTCCGATGCAAAACCCGTGGTCCCATCCGCCGCGGCTGCCGTGCCGACGGCGCCGGGCCCCCACTTCGTCGATCTCGACGACGCCTGCATGGGCCCGGCCGTGCAGGACCTGTGGATGCTGCTCTCGGGCGATCGCGCGCAGCGCGGCGGTCAGCTGTCCTGCCTGGTCGACGGCTACGAGCAGATGCGCGCCTTCGATCGGCGCGAACTGGCCTTGATCGAACCCTTGCGCACCTTGCGCCTCATCCACTACAGCGCGTGGCTCGCGCGCCGCTGGGCAGACCCGACGTTCCCGCGCAACTTTCCATGGTTTGGAAGTACGGACTATTGGCAGGGTCAGGCGCTACAACTGCGCGAGCAGATCGAGGCGATGCAGGAAGATCCGCTGTTTATTTAACCCGGGGAAACGCTGGCCCACGCTTTCCCTAGGCGGTCATTCAGGGATAGTCCTCGGGAAGGCGCGCGCGCGCCGGGGCTAGCATGGTTGCGACCGACAACAAACAAGCCCAGAAGGAGACCCGCGATGGGTGCACTCCATGTCCTGAGTGGCGGCGCGGCCAGGGGGTTGATTGCAAGGCTGCGTGAGGATTTTCATCAACACACCGGACGTACGATTGAAGCGCGCTTCGGCGCGGTGGGCCTGATGCGCGATCGCCTGCTCGCGGGCGAGGCTTGCGACGTGCTCATCCTGACCCAGGCCCTGATCGAGGAGCTCGTCGTGGCCGGTCGGGTTCTGCCGGACAGCGCGCGTGCCCTCGGCTTGGTGCGCACTGGCGTGGCGGTGAAGACGGGCGCACCCGTGCCCTGCCTGGAAACACCCGGCGCCTTCAAGGATGCGCTGCTGGCCGCGCGTGCCATCTATTTCGCCGATCCCGCCAAGACCCGCGCCGGTACCCACCTCATGCAGGTCTTTCAGCGCCTGGGGCTGATGCCCGAGTTGGCACCCAAGCTGCGATTCTTCAACAACGGGAGCGCCGCCCTGCAGGCCCTGAGTGAAGCCCAGGAGGCCGAGGCCCAGGGCGTGCTGGTCTGCACCCACATGACCGAGATCCTGGCCACGCCCGGCCTGCAGTGCGCCGGCGTGCTGCCCAAGAGTTTCGAGCTCGCGACGATCTACACCGCCGCCATCACCGCGCGTTCCGAGCAGCCCCAGGCCGCGCGCGCGCTGATCGAGATGCTGGCCGCGCCGGAGGCCGTGGCGGATCGGCGCGCGGACGGTTTCGAATGATTATGCAGTCCTGCTTGGTTAAGATGCGGCGTGATCTCTCTCGCCGAACTCGAATCCCTGGCTGAATCTGCCCTGCGCGCCGCCGGCGCCAATGCCCACCAAGCCCGTACCACCGCTCGCGCCCTCGTCGCCGCCGACGCCCAAGGGCTGGCCACGCACGGGGTCTCACGCATTCCTTTCTACGCGTCCCACCTGCGCAGCGGTCGGGTCGATGGCCAGGCCCTGCCCCGGGTGCTGGCGTCCAAACCCGCCACCGTGCTGGTGGACGCGGGCGACGGCCTGTCCTTTCCCGCCTGTGAGTTGGCCGTGCAGGAAGCCATGACCCGTGCCCGCAGCCAGGGGCTGGCCCTGGCCGGCATCTGCAACAGCTACCACTTTGGCGCCGCGGCCTGGCACCTGGAGCCCGTGGCACGTGCCGGGCTGATCGGCATCGCCATGAGCAATTCACCGGCCGCCATGCCTGTGGTCGGCGGCCGGCGACCGCTGATGGGCACCAACCCGCTGGCGGCCGTGTTTCCGCGTCCCGACCGGGATGGACGGAGTCAGCCGCCCGTGGTCATGGACTTCGCCATGTCCGAGGTGGCGCGCGGCAAACTCATGGTGGCCGCGCAGAAGGGCGAGTCCATTCCGCTGGGCTGGGCGCTGGACGAACACGGACTACCCACCACCGACGCCCAGGCGGGCCTGCGCGGCTCCATGCTGCCCTTCGGTTCGGCCAATGGGGGCATCAAGGGCGCGCTGCTGGCCCTGATCATCGAAGTGTTGGTCGTCACGCTCACGGGCGCTCGCTTCGGCGCCGAGATGGACACCTTCTTCGAGGAACAGGGCAACCGCCTGCGCATGGGGCAGCTCTTTCTGGTCTTCGATCCCGGCGGCATGGCCGGCACGGCGGCCTACGCGGAACGCATTGAAGCACTCATCGCCGTCATGCGCGCGGACGAGGGCGTGCGTGTGCCGGGTGACCAGCGCGAGCGCAAGGCCGAGCGGGCCCATGAGCAAGGCGTGACGATTCCGGAGGCCTTGCTGGAGAAGCTGCGCCAGCTCGCGGAATCGCCCTGATGCCGCGCTGCGTCATTTCCTTCCGGGCAAGCCATGTCGCGCACCGAACGTCTCTTGACCCTGATGGAACAGCTGCGCCGCCATCGCCACCCCGTGAGCGGAGGAGAACTGGCGGGGCGGTTGGGCGTTAGCCTGCGCACGCTCTACCGCGACATTGCAACCCTGCAGTCACAGGGGGCGCGGATCGAGGGCGAGGCCGGCGTGGGCTATGTGCTGCGCCCGGGCTTCACGCTGCCGCCCCTGATGTTCACCGACGACGAGATCGAGGCCCTGGTGCTGGGCATGCGCTGGGTCTCGGACCGGGCTGACGCGCATCTGGCCGACGCGGCGCGCCACGCGCTATCCCGAATCTCGGCGGTGCTGCCGCCGGACTTGCGCTACACGCTGGAAAGCAGTGCCTTGCTGGTGGCGCCGCGCCAGACCCTGGCCGGTTCCGCCGAGGTGCTGGCACAGACACGCACGGCCATGCGCGAGGAACGCAGAGTCGAACTGCGCTACATGGACGCACAAGAACGCGAGACGCTGCGCATCGTCTGGCCCTGCGCGCTGGCGTTCTTCGAACAGGTCAGCGTGCTCGTGGCGTGGTGCGAGACGCGTCAGGGCTTTCGGCATTTCCGCACCGACCGCATCCGTGGACTGAACCTGCTCGAGGCACGTTATCCCCGCCGCCGGCTCGACTTGCTGCGTGAGTGGCGGCTGAACGAAGGCATTGCGCCGCCGAGCCTGTGAATACGGCGTGCTGCTGACAGAAACTGACAGGCACAAGGCCAAGAATCGGACCACAGGCCCAGTGCCTGATCTGTTCCCTTCTTTTCACGGAGCCTTTCATGAATCACCCCAGTTATGCCTTGCTGTATGTGGCCGATGTGCCGCGCAGCGCTCAGTTCTATGCACGCCTGCTGGCGCTGCAGCCGGTCGAGTCATCGCCTGGATTCGCTCTGTTTGTCCTGCCCACGGGCCTCAAGATCGGGCTCTGGTCACGTGCTGATGTGCAACCGCCCGTGACCGCCGCTCCCGGGGGGAGCGAACTGTGCATGACGGTCGGCACGGCGGCCGAAGTGGATGCTTGGGTGGCAGAGAGCCGGTCGCAGGGGTGGCCCGTGCTGCAGTCGCCCACCACCATGGATTTCGGCTACACCACGGTGGTGGCCGATCCGGATGGTCACCGGCTGCGCGTGTTCGCGACCCGGACATGAACTGTGGGCAGGGCGCACCGCACCGGCGGCTGGATCGCCCGTCGGCGGGTGTCGCTCAGGAAGCTGGCCATGGCCAGTTGCGGCTCAGGCCAGTGGGGTCGGGGTTTCTTCGGGAACCTGCCAACTGAAACGGCCCTTGCCCTCGTGCTTGGCGGCATACATGCCGGTGTCTGCGCGCGCCAGCAGGCTGTCCATGTCCAGACCGTGCACGGGAAACAGCGCGCCGCCGATGCTGGCCGAGATGCGGACCTCGCGCGCCGTCAGCGAGAAGGGCTGGGCCAGCGTGTCCAGGATCTTGGCCGCCACCCGTTCGCAGTCCCCGTCTTGCGCCACGCTGGCGAGCACGACGCCAAATTCATCGCCGCCGATGCGCGCCACCGTGTCTTCGGCGCGCACGCAGCCTTCCAGCCGACGCGCGACCTGTTGCAGCAGCTCATCGCCCGCCGCGTGTCCGAGCGTGTCGTTCACCGCCTTGAAGCCATCCAGGTCCAGGAACAGCACGCTGGCCAGGCCTTCGCGCCGACGCGCCGATTCCAGCACTTGCCCCAGACGGTCGTGGAACATCAGACGGTTGGGCAGACCGGTCAGGGTGTCATGCAAGGCGTCGTACGAAAGGCGAGCCTCCAGGGCCTTGCGGGCGGTGATGTCCTGCACCACCGCCACCACCCGTTCCGGTCGGCCCTGTCGGTCTTTCACCAAGCCCAGGGCCTCGCAGACCCAGAGCAGGGAACCGTCCTTGCGCAGATAGGTCTTCTCGACCTCGGGCAAGGCGTCCGTGCTGTCCGCGGACAGGCGCTTGCGCAAGAACAGGCGCGCTTCCTGCTGCCGGTCCGGATCGCCCAGTTCAAACACCGTGCGCGTGCGCAGTTCCGCCATGCTGTAGCCCAGCATGCAACAGAACTTCTCGTTGGCCAGCAGGATGCGGCCGTTGGGCGAGAGATGGACGATGCCCATGGCGGCCTGATGGAAGGTGGCGCGGAACAGGGCTTCGCTGGTGCGCAGGGCTTGGGCGGCCGCGCGCTGGCGCGACAAGGCCAGCATCAACAGCGCCGTGAACAGCAGCAGGCCCGCGCTGACGCCGCTGGCCAGCCGGAGGTACTCGTTGCGCCGCCGTAGCGCGGGCGCCAGCTCGCTGGTGGACGCCGTGCCCACCGTGACCATGAGCGGGTAGTCCGCCATCGTCCGATAGCTGATGACGCGCGGCACGCCATCCAGGCTGCCGTTGTCCACGAAGCTGCCGGCTGGCGCCAGCGCTCGCCGCTGAAACCAGGGCAGATCCCCGGCGTCCATGCCGAAGCCGCGGTCTTCGCCGATCTTGCGTCCACGGACCGTGCCGTCCAGGCCGGTCAACTCGAGCAGGCCGCCCGGCCCCAGATTGGCCTGGCGATGGAAGTCGGTGAATCTGGCCGGGTCCACCGACACCACCACCACCCCGGCGAAGCGACCGTCCGCGCGCCACATGCCCAGCGACATCGGAATCTGCCAGCGACCCGTCACCCGGCCCAGCACCGGCTGGCTCACATGCAAGGCATCGTGCGCGAGATCGGCCACGACATCGCGTTGCGCGATGAAGAACTCGCGGTCCGCGTAGTTGACGCGGGCGGGCAAGAAGCTGCTGTGCACGATGTAACCCCGCGCATCCACCACGCTGACAATGTTGAACATCGCTTCGCGGATCACGCCGCGCGCTTCCCACTGCCGCAGGTCCATCGACTCGCCACGGTTCAGATATTGTTCGCGCACAAAGCTGGCCACCTGCTCGGCGGCCTTGAGCGTGCGGTAGACCTGCTGCTCAAAGGCGATGGCCAGATTGGCATTGGCCTCCATCGCCGATGCAACGGCCTGCTCGCGTTCAAAGGCGATGCGCTGCAGGGTCATGAACCAGATGACGGTCAAGCCGATCACGCAGGCCGCTGCGACGGCCACGTTCAGTGGCGGCAGGTCGCTACGGCGTGGCGGGGTGGGGGCTGCGTCAGTAGGCCATGGCAAGCGCATTCCCTCGGGCTCCCTGTGGTGACTGGGCGTCGACAAACGAGTTTACCGGGGCTGGTATGCCGAAACCAGCCCCTTCACCGTCTGGTTTCGGTTGACCACGCGTCGAGGTGCCTGGCCTTCAGGGGCCAGGCCTGCCGGCGTCCATGCGCCCTTCCGAGCGCGCCGACAGATAGGCGTAAAGATCCAGCACATGCGCGTTCACGCGGGGCTCGTCCTGCCAGATGGGCATGGCCAAGGGCTGGCCCTGGCGCGTCATCAGGCTGTCCACCTGCGCTTCGCGCGCCTCGCGTGTCGCGGCGGGTTGGCCCTGCAACGTGGTGTCGTAGCGGTAGAGCACCAGGCTCACGAACTGGCGCGGCCCCAGCGTCTGCAGGCGGATCGACAGGCTGGGCGCGTTCGCCATGCCTTGCGCGTCCACGCCATGGCAGCGCGCGCAGCGGTCCTGGTAGACCCGCCAGCCCAGGTAAGTCGAGCCCGGAGGCTCTTGCTCCCGCGCCAACTGGCGTGCCGGCTGCGGGTTCAGCCACTCCACGGCGCAGCCCGTCAGGGTGACCGCGAGCAGCATGGAGGCCCAGGCCATGCCTGCGCGGGTGGTGAGATCAAGCGTTTTGCGCATGAGGTCCTTTCCGGCGCGCGGGAGTGCGCTGACCGTGCGGATTCATTGTGCGCGTCGCGACTGGGCCTGTCTTGATCTGGCGCAAAGAAAACAGTCGGACATTTCTCAGGCACCAACTGCGAGCCACGCGGTCCGGAGCCACAGGGCCAGAAGCACCAGGTTCGATGCCATGAACACGCTCATCCGTAGCCACAGAACGTTGTGCGCGAGGTGGATGGCCGTGTGCAGAAAACGCAGGCCGACGAAGCACCAGGCGAGGAGGCGCAGCGGGTCATCCTGCAGGCCGACTCCGACCAGCAAGGCCATGAGAACCAGGAACAGCGTGGGAAATTCAAACAGGTTCGCCAATTGGTGAGTGGTGCGTTGGACCAGGATCGGTCCACCCACGCCGCTGTAGTTTTCGTAGAAGGCGCGGTGGGTTTTCCGCCCGACAACGTCGGTCAGTCTGGTGACCAGAATCAGCGCGGCCACGAGGTAGGACAAGGCGACTTGCGCCAGCAGCGGGTAGAGGTAGTAGGTCAGTGCAGGGTACATGGAGTGGCGGTCGTGAGGTGCATGGGGTGGATGGCCGGCATTCGGTGTGCGCTACCTGGGGTCTTGCACGAAACCGAGCATGGTGGCCGTGGCGGATTCAAAGAGTTCGCCGAAGTAGATGTCGAAGTGCGATGAATCAAAGTGCACGGCCCGCCCTCGCGGCGCGATGTCGGCGGCTCGTCGGGCGATGGTCGCGGGACAGATCTCGTCCTTGTCGCAGACGATCATGAGCAGCGGAGCTTTGATCTTGGGCGCGCTCCGGATCGGGCGATACAGCGGGAGCCACAACATCAGGCGTGCCGCGATCTTGTTTTCCCAGCGGGAAGGCCCGTCCAGCATGTCGCGGTAGCGCTGTTCCGCGTTGAGCTTGGTCATCAAGGCGGCTTCGCCTGGCTCGCCCGCTAGCTTGATGTAATGCGGTTGCAGACCCAGCAAGGCCTTGGTCTGGTCCAGGGTTCCCGCCCAGATCCACCGCAGGATCTGCCGCAGCGGCGATTTCGCGGCCACCACGAGGCAGTCGGAAACCGTGCACTGCGAGATCACGCCGGCCAGGTCCGGGCGCTGCGCGCCGACGGCCAGTGCATGTCCTCCACCGAAGGAGGTTCCAAAAAGAAACACGCGTGCGGGGTCGATGTCCGGGTGCGCTTGCGCGGCGTCAATGGCGCAGCGGATGTCCTGGTGCTGTTTACCGATCGCGCACAGGAAACGCGGGTGGCCGCTGCTCTCGCCCCAGTGCCTGTAGTCGAAGGTCAGCAGCGCCACGCCCGCGTCGGTGAAGCGTCGCGCGTAGGCCGACAGTCGAACCTGCCGGATGGCACCGATGCCATGTGCCACGACCACGCAGGGGTGCGGCCCGGGGCCGTCCGGCTGGTGCAGCCAGGCGGCGCAGTGCCCCGTGCCGGAGGGAAAGGTGAGATCGAATCGTTTCATTTCAGTCTTTCTGTTTGCCTGCAAAGGCTGAGATAATATGAGTCATCCCTCAGTTTTGACACTCGCATTCCCGCCGCCATGACGAATCGCCCCGCCCCGCATGTTTCTCCTCGGAAACGACCGGTTCAAGACCGTTCCAAGCACACGGTGCAATCGATCCTGGAGGCAACGGCTCAGGTTCTGGTGGCGCAGGGGTACGAAAAAACAAACACCGGCGCGGTTGCGGAACGCGCGGGCGTCAGCATCGGCACGCTGTACCAGTACTACCCGAACAAGCAGTCTCTGGTGGCAGATCTGATCGGTTTGCATGTTGCCGAGCTTGTCGAAACTGTGCGAATCGCTTTGACGCGCAGTCGCTCGTTGCCCGTGGACGGCATGCTGCGTGCGGTGGTCAAAGCCAGCATTGACGCGCACCGCATGAACCCGGCCCTGCACAAGGTCATCATCGAACAAGTGCCACGGGAGGGAAAGCTCGCGGACGCGCTGGGCATCAGTCAACGACTGGGCGAGATGCTTTTCGACGATCTACGGCAGCGCCACGCCGGGCTGGACCCGCAGCGGGTGCGGCTGGCCGCTTTTGTGTTGGAAACGACCATCGAGGCCCTGACCCACCGCGCGGTCATCGAAGGCCCCGACTGGTTGAAGACCGGGCAACTGCAGAGAGAGGCCCTGGCCTTGCTGGGGCCGTACTTGGCCGTGCTGGGGGTGTGAGCCGCCGCCAGGTGTCCGTAGGCTCTCAAGTCGTCGTCTGAGGCCTTGCGATGTCTGGAAGAATTTCGCCCATGCACCGCCGCAATTTCATCTTTTCCTCTCTCGCCTTGGGCGCACTCCCCCTGGCGCAATCCCAAGCCTCCACGCTGAACATGCCCGCCTGGGCCAACCTGTTCCGTGAGGCCGGAGTCTCGGGTTGCATGGCGGTGCTCGACGCGCGGCGCGGTGCGCAAACACTGCGGGTGGCCGATGGGCCACGCACGCAGCGGCGTTACTCGCCCGCGTCCACCTTCAAGATCCCGCACAGCCTGTTCGCGCTGGATGCGGGGCTGCTGCGCGACGAATTCCAGGTCATTCCCTGGGACGGTGTGCAGCGCAGCATCCCCGCCTGGAACCAGGACCAGACCTTGCGCTCGGCCATGCGGAACTCCACCGTCTGGGTCTACGAGCGTTTCGCCCGCGAGCTCGGCGCCGCGAAAGAGGCCGACTACCTGCGCCGTCTGGACTATGGCAATGCGGAGGTCGATGGCGCCCAGCCCTTCTGGGTGGAGGGCGACCTGGCGATTTCTGCGGTCGAACAAATCGCTTTCTTGAAGCGGCTCTACCTGAACGAGCTGCCCTTCCAGGTGACGCACCAGCGCCTGGTCAAGGACGTGATGGTGGGCGCGGCCGGTCCGGACTGGCTCTTGCGCGCCAAGACCGGCTGGACGGGGCGCCTCGGCTGGTGGGTGGGCTGGGTGGAGTGGCCGGAAGGGCCGGTGTTCTTCGCGATGAACATGGACACGCCCCGCCGCCTGCAGGATCTGCCGCAACGCCAGGCCCTGGTGCGAGCCGCATTGCAGACATTGAAGGCTTGGCCCGAAACTCTGTGATGCATCGGCGCGGACGCGGCCAGCGCCATGCACAATGGGCTCATGACTCACACCGTTCAACATCAGGAAGCCGACTCCAAGGGTGCCTTCTTCATCGCCCGCCCTGAGGGCGGCCACCTCGCCGAGATGACCTACAGCCGGGCCAACCCCGCGCTGATCATCATCGACCATACCGAAGTCGATCCCTCCCTGGCGGGCCAGGGCATCGGCCGCAAGTTGCTGGATGCGCTGGTAGCCTGGGCGCGCCAGACCCAGACCAAGGTGGTGCCGCTGTGTCCTTATGCCAAGGCGCAGTTCGAGAAGGACGCGTCAATCCGCGACATCTTGAGGTAAGCCTCCCCGCACGACCCCAACAACAGCCGCCTCCGGGTGGCTCTTGTCTGGCTGTGTTGTGGGGCCTGGCTCAGCCGCGCATTCACTGTCGGGGCGCGACACGCGCTTCCAGCGGCGCAGGCTGGTAGTTCACCAGGATCTTGCAGCCAACGCCAAATACCGCCTCGGCGCGCTTGCAGCCTTCGGCCACCGTCGCGGGCGTGGGCTTCTCGCCGCGATCGATCCATCGGTTCAGGGCGTCGAACAGGGCCACATAGGTCGGGTCACTCAGGTAGCTGTGGGTGTTGTGGTCGCTGTACACCTGCACCAGGCGCGCGCCGTTGCCGGCACCTTGCATGGTCTGGCGGAAAGCGCTCTCCAGCTCCACGAAGGCGGTGGGGTCGTTGATGCCGTGCACCGTCAACACAGGGATGGCAATGCGGCCCGTCAGGTCCGCGTCCTCGGCGAAGCGGGCCACGGCGGCCGGGTCCGCCGCGTAGCGCAGCACGGCGGCGTTGAGCGTGGCGTCGTCGGCCGAGCCTTGATAGCGCACCTGGTCGTTGCGGAACGGGTTGCGGCCCTGGGTGCGGTTCTGCACGATGTCCTGGAAGTGCCAGGTCGCCCAGGCCAGGTGCCCCGCCACCGACGACTCGGGAATCTTCAGCACGTCCACGATGGTCTTGAGCTTGCGCGCCTGTTCCGGCGTGCGCTGCGCGGCAGGTTTGCGCGTGGCCAGGCAGTCTTCCACGCGGGCGTTCAGCTCGGCAGGCGTGAGCGTGCTGCCCACCGGCAGGCCCATCCACAGCGGGTACTGCGGCTCGTCCCCGCGCGGGTGGTTGTTGCACAGGTGCTGGTAGAGCACGCGCAAGTCCAGCCGGAAGTCGTAGGAACGTGTGCCGCCGGCCACCACGCCGCTGCTCAGCAGCACCGCGTCATAGGGCGAGCGCATGCCAGGGCCGGCGTACATCTCGGCCGTCTTGGCCGCCACATTGGCGCCCCAGGATTGTCCGTGCAGCAGCGTGCGCGTGGGCTGGCCCACGTACTGCACGAAGATGCGGCGCACGCGCTCGGTGTCCTCGGCCGCGCTGCGCACGGCCACGCCGCCCTGGCGGAAGACCGAACCGGCCCAGGCGTAACCCGCGCGCACGGTGATGGCCCAGCGGTCGATGTCTTCGTCGGCGCGGCTGGCCTTGGGCTCGCCCAGCACCGGGCCGCCATGGGCGTGCACCACCAGCATGCGGTTCCACTGCGCCGGCAGCACGATCAGGTAGGGCGCCCCGGCGGAGTCCTGGCCGCGCAAGCAGCGCGCGCCTTCCGGCGTGCCCTTGGGGCAGGCGGCGGATTGCGGCGCGGCTTCGGACGAGTTGGATGCGGTGTTGGGGTTTTGTGCACAGCCGGCTAGCCAGGCGGTCAGCGCAAAAAGCAGCGCGAAGCGCCGCCAGATCGCGAGAGTCATTTTTGTCTCCGTTATGTTTATTGGAGACGCGATGCTAGGAAGGCCGCAACTGAAAAGCAAATATACTGAAACGCGCATCTCAATACGTTTTGCATATGGAGTTTCGGCACCTGCGCTACTTCGTCACGGTGGCTGAAACCGGGCACATGACCCGCGCCGCCGAACGGCTGGGCATCCAGCAACCACCGCTGAGCCAGCAGATCCGCGCCCTGGAAGATCGCCTGGGGGTGCGCCTGCTGCGTCGCCATCCCAAGGGCGTGGACCTGACCGACGAGGGGCGGCTCTTCCTGGATGAAGCGCGCCGCCTGCTGGCCGACGCCGAAGCCTTGACGCAGCGCATGGCCCGGATTGCACGTGGTGAGCTGGGGCGCCTGTCCGTCGGTTTCACCAGTTCGGCTGCCACCCATGCCTTCACGCCGCGCGCGCTGCGCGAGTGCCGACGGCGCTTTCCCGATCTCGCGCTGGACCTGAGCGAGGCCAACGCCGCCGAGCTGACCGAAGCGCTCGCGGCGGGCCGCCTGCATGCCGCTTTCGTGCGCGTGCCTGTCGCGCATCCGCCTGGCGTGGACATGCACACGCTGCTGCGTGAGCCGGTGGTCGTGGCCTTGCCACTGGACCATCCTCTGGCGGCTGGAGACGAACCGCTCGCCTTGCGCGCGCTCGACGGTCAGTTGCTGATTCTGGTGCGCCGTCCGGGCGCGCCCGGGCTCTACGCCAACCTGTTGGCCCTGTGCGCACGCGAGGGCGTACAGCCGCGTGTGGTGGCCGAGGTCGAGCGCATGCTGTCCAACCTCAACCTCGTGGCGGCGGGCGCGGGCCTGTCGGTGGTGCCCGAATCCATGCGCGGCACCCATGTGCATGCCATCCGCTATCGCGCGCTCGCCGCCGGGCCGGAACTGGAAGCGCCGCTGACCTTGATGGTGCGCGCGGGCGAGGCTCAGGGCGCGCTGGCCACCTTTGTGGCGCTGGTGCGCGAACTGGCCGCCGCGCCGGAGCCGGCCTGATGCACCGTCGCGCCATGCTCCGCGCCAGTATCTGCGCGCTCATTCCCGGGGTGGGTGCCGCGCTGACTTGGCCCGCACTCTCGCAGGCCGCGGCTCTCTGGCCGGACCGGCCTGTGCGCATTCTGGTCGCCTATCCGCCCGGCGGCGTCAGCAATGACATGGCCCGCGTGCTGGGCCAGGCGCTCGCGCCGCGCCTGGGCGTGCCCGTGGTGGTCGAGAACCGGCCCGGCGCCGGTGGCAGCCTGGCCATGGAAGCGCTGTCGCGCGCGCCGGCTGATGGCTACACGCTCTGCTTCTCGGCCATCACGCCCTTGACGCTTCTGCCGCATCTGCAGACCCTGCCCTATGACCCGCAACGTGACATCGCGCCCGTGCTCAGCGTGATGCTCACGCCAGTGCTGGTGGTGGCTACGCACGCCTTCACCGGTCGTGACCTGGCCGATGTGGTGACGCAGGCGCGCGAGCGGCCGGGTGCCTTGCGCTGGGCCAGCTCGGGCCACGGCACCACCGGCCATTTCGTGTTGGAACAGGTGCGCCGTGCACAGGCGCTGGACATCACCCACGTGCCTTACCAGGGCGGCGGCATGCAACTCAATGACGCGCTGGCCGGTCATTTCGAGCTGCTGTCCACCAACGTCGGGCCGCAGCAGTTGCAGTACGTGCGTGAAGGCCGCCTGCGCCCGCTGGCCGTGGGCGCGCCCAGGCGTTTGCCGGTGTTGCCGGACGTCCCCACACTGGCCGAGCTGGGTTTCGCGTCGGCCAACCGTGCGTCGGTGTTCGGCCTCTTCGCGCCCGGTGGCACGCCGGTCGAGTGGCTGGACCGGCTCAACGCGGCTGGCAACGCTGTCCTGGCCGAACCTGCGGTGCGTGAACGCATGCTGGCGGTGAGCAACCTGCCCACGGGCGGCACGCGCGAGGACTTCGCGCGTGAAATCGCGATGGAGCGTCAGGCCGCTGCGGAAGCCTTGCGACCGTGATCGTGATGCTCGATCTACCCGACCTGGATCTTCAGGGGTTCAGGTGGAGCAGGGGCGGCACCAGCCGAGGGTCGCGCAACTTCTCCACCCACCATTTCAGCGCCGGACCGGCGCGGTGCGAGTGCCAGCCCACGAAGAGCTGATTCGGTTCGCGCGGGTCCTGCGTTTCCAGCGCCACCAGCGTGCCCTGCGCCAGGTGATGGCGCACTTTCTCCAGCGGTAGCCAGCCCACGCCCAGGCCCGCCACCTGGGCGGCAATCTTGCCGCGCATGCTGGGCATGGCCAACCGCTCCTGGTGGGCCTGCACGCCGTAATTGCGCGCGATGCCCAGGCGCGAGGTATCGGCCACGACCACTGCGCGGTGGGCGCTGATCGCCTCGATCGACAGGGGCTGGGTTGCGCGCGCCAGCGGGTGACGCGGTGACACGGCAAACACCCATTCCAGCTGCGTCAGTTCAAACCACTGCAGGTGCGCCATCGCAGGTGGTTCGTTGGTGGCCGCCACCACCAGATCGGCGCGTTGGTCCAGCAGCGCTTCCCAGGTGCCGCCCAGCACCTCGTGGCCGAAGCGCAGGCGCACGCCGCTGTTCAGGGCATCAAAGTCAGCTACGAGCGGCAGCAGCGCGTCGATGTTCGCCAGTTCGTCGGTGGAGATGCGCAACTCGGACTCCCAGCCGCTGGCCACCTGCTTCACGCGCTCGGTGAGGCGCTGTGCCTGCGCGTGCAACTGCGCGCCTTGCTCCACCAGCAGTAGGCCAGCCGGGGTTAGTGCGATGCGGTAGCCGGCACGGTCGAACAGCAGCGCGTCCAGCCGCTCTTCGAGCTGACGCGCGGCATACGAGACGGTGGACGCGGCCTTGCCCAGGCGGTCGGCCGCGCGCGACAGGCTCCCGGTGGCGCGCACCGCCTCCAGCAGTTGCAGATCGTCCAGGCTCAACATATTCGATAGTTTCGCATGAGTTCATCGGGATTATGGCGCCTGTAAACCCGCCAATCGCCAGAAACTTCATCCATCAGCTCTGCAGTGGGGCTGAAAACCCCGTCAAACATCGACGAAACAACCGAAGGAAATATCATGAACCGCTTTGAAGGCAAGAACATCCTCGTCACCGGTGGCAGCAGCGGCATCGGCGCCGCCGCCGCCATCGCCTTTGCCCGTGAGGGCGCCCGCGTGGCCATCACCGGCCGCGACGCCGCCGGTCTAGCCCGCGTCAAGGCCGAACTGGGCCCGAAGGCGCTGGCCCTGGTCAGCGAAGCCGGCGACGTGTCGGCCCAGGCTGCTCTGGTGGCCGAGTTGCAAGCCCAGATGGGCGTGATCGACGGCGTCTTCATCAACGCCGGCGTGGCCAAGTTCGGCCCCCTGGCGCAGATCGACGAAGCGCTGTGGGACAGCAGCTTTGACACCAATGTCAAAGGCCCGTACTTCCTGATCCAGCGCCTGGCCGCGCTGATGAGCCGCGGCGGCGCCATCGTGCTCAACGGCTCCATCAACGCCCACATCGGCATGCCCAACTCCAGCGTCTATGCCGCCAGCAAGGCCGCCCTGATTTCGTTGGCCAAGACCTTGTCGGCCGAGTTGCTGCCCCAAGGCGTGCGCGTCAACGTGGTCAGCCCCGGCCCGGTGAGCACGCCGCTCTACGGCAAGCTGGGCCTGGCGCCCGATCAGCTGCAAGCCATGGCCGCCGGCATCCAGACGCAGGTTCCGCTGGGTCGCTTCGGCACCCCGGAAGAAATCGCGGCCACCGTGCTGCACCTGACGTCCAAGGAGTCGGGGTTCATCGTGGGCACGGAGATCGTTGCGGATGGGGGGATGAGCCAGATGTGATCTGGAAGTGCGGCGATTCCATTGCCTTGGCGTGGAACCGTTGCACTACGGGTTTGGAGCACTCTTTGCCGAGAGCCGTATTGCATCAGGGCGCGAGTCGGCTTTCGGCCAGAAGCGGACATTAGCCCGAGGGCCGCAAAGCAGACACGCTGTGACGAGAAAGGCTGATATAAATCAGCCCGATAGAACAATTCACGGGAGGGTGCTTGACGATCTATGGCCTTGTCATGCAGACAAGTTTGACGTCTTTTTCAAGTTAGGTTTCGAAATAACTATGGATAAGACTGACCATCATGTAGTCAGTCATTTCAATGCGCAGCAATATGAACAATTCACGACTTACAGCAGTGACGACGTTGACCGCGGCTTTCTTGCTTGTCGGATGCAGTGTCTCAAGTCCGAGTTATCGCGATCAGCTCGGCGACAACGTCCGGCTCGAACCCGCGCTCGACAGCACATACGACTATCGACTTACTCTTAAGGGTGTTATCGATTTCCGATACAACTCGTATGAGCGGAAGGATAGAGTGGCCATGGCAGAAGCGATACTGACGCCCCAATGCAAGCGAGTCATTGTCTTGGAGGAGACTTCGATAGACGGTGGAACTAACTTCGTCGGAAGGCAGCTCATTACGTACTTCATGAAGCTCAAGTGCGAGCGCTAACAACTTCGTTCCCGGGCTTGATAAGCCTCTTGGCAAAGCATAGAAATTGATCTGAATTGCCTCAGGACCTGTAGAGATAGCTAACTCCACACCTCGTTGCCGCCGAGCGGTGGCTTTCGCAACCACCAGCTTTCCGCAATGGGTCGAAAGCGACTAGCAAGTTTAGGGTGATTCAGCAGCGCTGACGACTCACAATGGTTCTCGGTGAGCCTTCCTAGCGTTTATGCAAGCCAGATCGCCCAGTCGCATACTATCGGCTATATTTGAATCCGATCGCCGTTCTCTTGCAGCTGGAATGAATTCGCGTCAGACTTAGAAATTGGATCAGCACTATCTAAGAACCGTATCAGAAAAGGGAGTTTGTATGAAGAAACATCACGTTGTGCTTACCGTTCTGGCTATTGCATTATCGGCTTGCGCGTCGATACCGCCTGCCGTGTTTGTTGACATGTCATTGTCCACGGCGGGACCGGAAAAGCATGTTGTCACAGTGGAGCGTGGAAGCACTATGGGCGCAGACCATGCACCGCTTCATGTGTACGTAGACGAAAAACTTGTCGCGAAGCTCTATGGCAATCAAGCTATCAACTTATACCTACCAAGTGGTCGTTACCGTATCGGCGTTGCCATGAATGGTGTCGGAATTTTTGGGCATGGCGAGCATGGTCCCGATAGAGCCATAACTGTCGATGTATCAGCGTCGAGTAATCCAATACTTATGGCTTCGCCAATAGGTGGGGTTATGCCAATATGGAAAATTGAGAAATCAAACTAACCCTTCTGGTCTGTGGTCGTCAATGAATCAGCCATCAGCAAACTGATTCGGATAGCATTTTTAGATCCCATTCCTGACCGGCTGCTTTTGCTGCCTTCGGATGTCCGCAATGGGTCGTCAGCAGAAGTTGATAAGGCAACAAAAAACCGCCCGAAGGCGGTTTTTTGTTGAGTGCGGGAAACGTTCAAACCAACAACGCATTCACCCGCTTCACATACGCCGCCGGATCTTCCGGCAGCCCGCCTTCGGCCAGCAGGGCCTGGTCGAACAGGATCTGGGCGAGGTCGTGGAAGTGCACGCTGCCGTCGAGTTTCTTCACGAGCGCGTGCTCGGGGTTCACTTCGAGGATGGGCTTGCTGTCAGGCGCCTTCTGGCCAGCTTGCTTGAGCAAGCGGGCGAGCTGGTTGCTCACCTCGCCGTCCTTAACGACCAGGCAGGCCGGTGAATCGACGAGGCGGGTGGTGACGCGCACGTCCTCGGCCTTGTCCTTGAGCGCTTCCTTGAGCTTGGCGAGCACGGGCTTGAAGGTTTCGGCGGCTTCCTCGGCGGCTTTCTTCTCGGCTTCGTCCTGCAGCTTGCCCAGGTCCACCGCGCCCTTGGCCACGCTCTGCAGCGGGGTGCCATCGAACTCGTTGAGGTGGCTCAGCGCCCACTCGTCCACGCGCTCGGTCATCAACAGCACTTCGATGCCCTTCTTCTTGAAGACTTCGAGCTGGGGGCTGTTCTTGGCGGCGGCCAGGGTGTCGGCGGTGATGTAGTAGATGGCCTCCTGGCCTTCCTTCATGCGGGCCTTGTAGTCGGCCAGGCTCACGGTGGCGGTGTCGCTCGTGGTGCTGGCGTAGCGCAGCAGTTTGGCCAGGCGCTCGCGGTTGGCAAAGTCCTCGCCCAGGCCTTCCTTGAGCACGGTGCCGAATTCCGCGTAGAACTTGCTGTACTTGCCGGCGTCGGACTTGTCTTCCTCGCTGGCGTCGGCCGCCGGAACGTCGTGCTTGGCCAGGTTCTCCAGCAGGGTGAGCACGCGCTTGGTGTTGCCGTCGCGGATGGCGCGCACGTCGCGGCTTTCCTGCAGCAGTTCGCGGCTCACGTTGAGCGGCAGGTCGGCACTGTCCACCACGCCCTTGACGAAGCGCAGGTAGCTGGGCAGCAGGGCCTCGGCTTCGTCCATGATGAAAACGCGCTTCACGTAGAGCTTCAGGCCGCCCTTCTTGTCGCGGTTCCACAGGTCGTAGGGCGCCTTGGCCGGCACGTAGAGCAGCTGGGTGTATTCGGTGCTGCCTTCCACGCGGTTGTGGCTCCAGGCCAGCGGGGCTTCGTAGTCGTGGCTGATGCCTTGGTAGAAGCTTTCGTACTCTTCCTTCGTGATGTCTTTCTTGGCTCGGGTCCAGAGGGCGCTGGCCTTGTTGACGGTTTCCCACTCGTCGGTGGTGACCATCTCACCGGGCTTGCCTTCTTCCTCGCTGTCCTTCCACTCTTCCTTGCGCATCTGGATGGGCAGGGCGATGTGGTCGGAGTATTTGCCGATGATGGTCTTGATCTGCCAGGCGTTGAGGTACTCCTCCGCGTCCTCACGCAGGTGCAGGATCACGCTGGTGCCGCGTTCGGCGCGGGTGATGGCCTCCACCTCGAAGTCCCCGGTGCCGCCGCTGGTCCAGCGCACGCCTTCCTCGGGCTTGAGGCCGGCGCGGCGCGATTCCACGGTGATCTTGTCGGCGACGATGAAGCCGGAATAGAAACCCACGCCGAACTGGCCGATCAGCTGGCCCTGGGCCGAAGCGTCGGCCTGCTGGTCAGCGCCGAGCTTGCTCATGAAATCCTTGGTGCCGCTCTTGGCGATGGTGCCCAGGTGGTCGATGGCCTCCTGCGCGCTCATGCCGATGCCGTTGTCGCTGATGGTGAGCGTGCGGGCCTTCTTGTCGATGGCGATGCGCACGCGCAGTTCGGGTGCGTCTTCATACAGCGCACTGTTGTTCAGTGCTTCGTAGCGCAGCTTGTCGCAGGCGTCGGAGGCGTTGGAGACCAGCTCGCGGACGAAGATTTCCTTGTTGGAATACAGCGAGTGGGTGACGAGGTGCAGCAGCTGGGCCACTTCGGCCTGGAAGGAATGTTTCTGGCTCATGATGGTCTAGAGGTCCCTTGGAGAATGCGAATGCGGGAAATGCCTGGCCCCGGTATGCGCCAGGTTCGAGGCGCGGCGAACCTGGGGCCGGCAAAACCTCGAATTATGGGCGGAGCCGCCCGCTTTCAAGCCACCACGGCGCGTGGCTTGGGCTGCTGGGGTGGGGTCGGCGGCTGGACCGTGGCGTGCGCCATGCAGGCACCCACCCAGTCACGCACCAAGGCGGGGGTGGCCGGCGCGGGCCCGAACAACAGGCGGTAGACGATGGGGGCGACCACGCCGTCCATCACGGCTTCGACCTGGGGCACGGCCTGGCCCCGGGCGAGGCCGCGCTCGACGATGGCCGCGATCTGCGCGGCGGTGATGCCCGCGCAGGCGCAGCCCGGCACGGCCTCGCTGCCCATGCGGGCGGAGAGCACGTCCTGCACCATGGCCATGCCTACCGAGGACATTTCCTCGAAATACTGTTCGGCCCAGGCGTGCAAATCGCCTTCGACGGTGCCGGTGTCGACGGGCGGGGTGTCGGGCCGCAACTGTTCCAGGGCCACGTCGGCCAGCAGCTCGTTCAGGTCACCCCAGCGGCGATAAACGGTCGAGGGCGTGACGCCCGCCCGCGCGGCGATCAGGGGCACGGTGAGCGCGGCGCGGCCGCGCTGGTCCAGCAACTCGCGCGTGGCTTGGTGCACGGCGGCTTGCACGCGGGCGCTGCGGCCGCCCGGACGGGGCAGGGATCGGACATTCATGCGGTCATGCTAACGCAAAGAACTTGCGTTAGTGTCCAAACAGGATCACAATCCCGCAAACGCAAAAAATTTGCTTTAACAGCCCCTAAGGGATTTTCCATGCCGTCCACACCGCAAACCCCCGCCGCACTGGCTGCCGCAGGCGCGTCCGTCATGCATTCCGGGCGGGCTCAGCTCAGCCCCGCGCAGTCGCTCTGGCTGGTGGCCTTTCTGATCGCCAGCTTCCTGGCCGCGTCCAGTGCGCCGTCGCCCCTGTACGCGCTGTACCGCGAAGCCTGGGGCTTCTCGGCCCTGATGCTCACCGTGGCCTTCGCGAGTTATGCCTTCGCGCTGCTGTTTTCCTTGCTGGTGTTCGGCGGGCTGTCCGACCACCGGGGTCGGCGTGAAGTGATCCTGCTGGCGCTGGGCATCGAGTTCGTCTCCACCCTGATGTTCTGGCAGGCGGATTCCCTGGCCTGGCTGATCGGCGCGCGGGCCATGCAAGGCCTGGCCACCGGCATCGCGACCAGCGTCTTGAGCGCCAGCCTGCTGGATCTGGACCGCGTGCGCGGCCCGCTGATCAACAGCGTGGCGCCGATGTTCGGCATGGCGCTCGGGGCGTTGGGCACCAGCGCGCTGGTGCAATTCGCGCCAGCACCGACGCGCTTGGTGTTCGACGTGCTGCTGGTGCTGTTCGCCGTGCAAGGCGTGCTGGCCTTCTTCCTGCCCGAGACGGTGGCGCGCCGACCTGGGGCCTGGGCCTCCATGCGTCCCAAACTGGCCGTGCCCCCGGCGGCTCGCGCGACGATGTGGAAGGTGTTGCCGGTCAACACCGCACAATGGGCGCTGGGCGGTTTCTACCTCTCTCTGGGGCCGACGCTGGCGCGTTATGTCACCGGCATCCATGCCCCGATGATCGGCGGCGGTTTGATCGCCACGCTGGTGCTCAGTGGCGCGATCGGCATTCTGTTCGTGCGCCATCGCCCACCCATGGCTGTGCTGGCCGGGGGCGCGGTCGTGCTGGCCGCTGGCCTGGTGCTGACGCTGGTGGGCATGCACCTGCACTCGACCTCCCTGTTCTTCGCCGGCACCCTGATCGCCGGCCTGGGCTTCGGGGCGGGTTTCAACGGTTCGGTGCGCGGCCTGGTGCCCCTGGCCTTGCCGCAGGAGCGCGCGGCGCTGATGTCCAGCTTCTTCGTGCTGAGCTACCTGGCGTTCAGCCTGCCGGCCATCGCCGCGGGCTTGTCCGTGGGCCTGTTCGGGCTGGAGTCCACCAGCATCGGCTATGGCATCGCCCTGGTCGCGACGGTGCTGGTGGCCTTGCTGCTCATGGGGCTGGCGCGCCGCCAGACCCTGGCTGCCTGACCTGCTTGCGGGCTCTGCGGGCTCGCGTCAGCGACGGGCTCAGGTCTCGAGGTGTGCGCGGGTCTGGGCCGCCTGGGCCTGTAGCCAGTCCATGAAGGCCTGCACTTCGGACCGCATTTCCTTGGCCTGGCCCGGTCCACGCACCAGCCAGTAGCCTTGGGGCGCGGCCAGGCGCTTGGCGGGGCCGAAGGGCTCCACCAGTTCGCCATGCGCCAGCGACTCGGTGACCAGGGCCATGCGCGCCAGCGCGATGCCTTCACCGGCCGTGGCCGCCTCGATCTGCGGTTTGACGTGATTCAGCCGAACCCAGTGGCGCGGCACCGTCGTGGGCGCGTGTTCCCCCAGCCAGCGCCGCCAGCTCAGCAGCTCTGCGCCAGGCGGGGGCGGGTCTTCTTCGAGTTCGATCAAGGTCTGTCGCGCCAGGTCCTTGGTCTGCCGTGCTGGCAGCGAGGGACTGGCCACGGGCGTCAGCACTTCGGCGAAGAGCAAGGTGGCGTTCGCCGGGGCGTCGTCGGGCAGCTCGTAGCGCAGGGCCAAGTCCGGCTCGAGGGGGGGTTGTCCGCTGGGGGCGTCGCTTGCCAGGACGCGGACGTCGATGTCTGGGTGCTGACTCTGGAAATCGGCCATGCGCGGCAGCAGCCAGTAGGACGCGAAGGCGGCGGAGGTGCTCAGGGTCACATGCCGCCGCCCCAGGCAGGCGCGGGTCTGGGCGGCCTGGGCGAGCAGCCAGTCGATGAAGGCCTGCACCTCGGGGCGAGGCTCCTTGCCGTGGCCCGGCCAGCGCACCAGCCAGTAGGCGTAAGGCGAGGTGAGGCGCTTGGTCGGACCGAAAGGCTCGACCAGTTCGCCGCGTGCCAGGGCCTCGGTGATCATGGCCATGCGCGCCAGCGTCACGCCCTGGCCGGCCATGGCCGCCTGGATCTGTTGGCTGGTGTAGTTCAGGTAGATCCAGCCACGCGGCTCGGTGCCAGGTGGCGCGTACTCGCGCAGCCAGCGTCGCCAGCTCAGGTATTCGGCGCTGGGCTGGTGGTCATCCTGTTCGATCAGCGTGTGTCGGGCCAGGTCCTTGGCTTGGCGCAGGGGCGTCGAGGGGTGGTCGTCCTGTTCGATCAGGGTGTGTGCCACCAAGTCCTTGGCTTGCCGTAAAGGCAGCGAAGGGTTGATCACGGGCGAGAGCACTTCGCCGAACAGCAGGGTGGAATTGGGCGGCGCGTCGTTCGGGTGGCAGTAGCGCAGGCCCAGGTCCAGCTCGGGGTCGTCCTGCCCGACCAGGACGTCATTGGCCGAGATGCGGATGTCGATGTCCGGGTGCTGATTCTGGAAGTCGGCCAGGCGCGGCAGCAGCCAGAGCGAGGCGAAGGAGGCGAAGGTGGTCAGGCTCACATGCCGCCGGCCCTGCGAGGTGCGGATGTGCCGCACGCTGGCGTCCAGGCGGTCGAGCATGGGGGCGATGGCGCGCAGCAGCGTGGCGCCCGCGCCGGTCAGTTCGACATGGCGGGTGCCGCGCAGGAACAGCGGCGCGCCGAGTTCTTCTTCCAGGCTGCGGATCTGGCGGCTGATGGCCGGCTGGGTCAGGTGCAGTTCCTCGGCCGCCGCGCGGAAGCTGGCGCGCCGCGCCACCGCTTCGAAAGCGCGCAAGGGGCCGACGGAGAGCGGGCGCTGGCGGATGGGATTCATGCAGGAATGTTATCAGTGGCGTACGCATTCCTCATTGGACGGGCAGGCCTTTGGTGCGGAGAATTTCCCTCAACACGACGTTTTTAGAGGGGTCCACATGAACATCTTGTCGATGACTAATTTGCATCAAACCGCGCAACCGTGGCAATGGGCGCTGCCGCCCCGGACGGCCACCCGCATCACGGCCGGGCAGCAGGCCCGCTGGCTGCGCGTGGTGGAGGGCCGGGTCTGGCTCACCCAGAGCGGCGCGGGCGAACACAACGCGCAAGACCGGGGTGGCGACCTTTGGTTGGCCGCCGGTCAGCGCCACTGCCTGCCCGCGGGCGCCGAGTGGGTGGCCGAGGGCTGGCCGCAGGCACGCATCGAGGTGCTGGAGGCGCCGCTGCCGACGGTCTGACCAGGCAAGGTGCGAGGGCGGGCGCTCCCATGCCGCGCCCGCGGCAAACGGGTATTTCAGGTTCCTGTTGGGGAATGGGAAGCGTGGTACCGGCGTCGGTTCACTTGGAAAGAACCGACGCCGGGCGCTGCGCCAGGGCTAAAACCGCTCGTGAGGCGCCAGGTAGCGCCACTGCCCCTGCGGCAGCTGGCCCAACACCACGCGGCCGATGCGCACCCGCTTGAGGCCCACGACCTTCAGGCCCACCAGCTCGCACATGCGCCGGATCTGTCGTTTCTTGCCCTCTGTCAGCACAAAGCGCAGTTGCTCAGGGTTCTCCCAGTCCACCTTGGCGGGCTTGAGGGCCTGGCCATCCAGGCTCAGGCCGTGGCGCAGTTTGGCCAGCATGGCCGGCGGAAAGACGGCCTGCACATTGGTGGAGACAGGGTCGTTTGCGTGGATGGGCTGCAGCTCGGTCGGAGCATTCGCGGCCGCAGGCGTGCCGAGGTAGACCACGCGCACCAGGTATTCCTTCTCCATCGACGAGTCTTCGCCGATGAGCTGGCGCGCCACGCGGCCGTCCTGCGTCAGCACCAGCAGACCGGTGGAGTCGATGTCCAGCCGGCCCGCCGGTGCGAGGCCGCGGAGCTGGCCACCGTTGAAGCGCTGGGGCGCGCGGTCCTCGCGCCAGCGGTTCTGCGCCTGCACCAGCACCACGGCCGGATCGTGGCCATCCTCAGCCTGACCACTGACATAGCCGATGGGTTTGTGTAGCAGGATGGTCACTTGCGTGGCCTGCTGGTTCTGGGCTTGTTGATCGACCTCGATGCGGTCCGTGGGGCTGACCTGCTGACCCATCTCTGCAACGTGGCCATTGACCTTGACCCAGCCATTTTCGACCCAGGCATCGGCCTCGCGGCGCGAGCACAGACCCAGTTCGGCCATGCGTTTGTTCAATCGGATGGTGGCGCCCATGCCGGGCGCGGCGGAGCTCAGGGATCGTTGCGGCGATGCGCCCTCGGGACGCGGCGCGCGGCGCATGGCGGGCTTTTCAGGAGAAGACATGGGGGAATTGTCGCCCTAAGTGATTTCCGCAGTAACGTTGATTGATCAGCAGGCCTTAGACTTCGACACTTTTTTTCCCATTCCCCCTTCAGGAGATCGATATGAAACGCTTGTTTGCGCACGTTCTGGGCGCGGCTTCCGCGGCGGCCCTGCTTGCCCCCCTGGCCGTCTCGGCCCAGTCTTTCCCCGGCGACAAGCCCATCACCATCGTGGTGCCCTTCGCGGCGGGTGGTCCGACGGACCGCGTGGCGCGTGACTTGGCCGAGGCCCTGCGCAAACCCCTGGGCGGCGCCACCATCGTGATCGACAACGCCGCGGGTGCTGGCAGCTCCATCGGTACGGCCAAGGTGGCCAATGCCAAACCTGATGGCTATACCCTGCTGCTGAACCACATCGGCATGTCCACCATGCCCGCGCTGTACCGCAAGTTGCCGTTCAACGTCGAGAACGACTTCACGTATCTGGGCCTGGTCAATGACGTGCCCATGACGCTGATTGCCCGCCCCAGCATGGAGGCGAAGAACTTCAAGGAGCTGCAGGGCTGGATCAAGGCCAATTCCGGGAAGATCAACCTGGGCAACGCAGGCTTGGGCGCGGCCTCACACTTGTGCGGCCTGCTGTTGCAGGATGCGTTCAAGATCCAGATGACGACGGTGCCCTACAAGGGCACGGCCCCGGCCATCACTGACCTGATCGGCGGCCAGATCGACCTGCTGTGCGACCAGACCACCAACACCACGCCGCAGATCGAAGGCGGCAAGGTCAAGGCCTACGCCGTGACCACGGCCAAGCGCCTGAGCACGCCCGCGCTGAAGGATCTGCCCACGCTGCAGGAATCAGGCTTCAAGGGCTTTGAAGTCACGATCTGGCACGGTCTGTATGCCCCCAAAGGCACGCCCGATGCCGTGGTTCAGCGCATCAACACCGCCCTCAAGGCCGCTCTGAAGGACCCCGAGTTCATCACCAAGCAGGAGGGCCTGGGCGCCGTGGTCGTGACCGACAAGCGCATGGAGCCGGCCGAGCACAAGAAGTTCGTCTCTGCCGAGATCGCCAAGTGGGGCCCCATCATCAAGGCGGCCGGCGTGTACGCCGACTGATCGGTCGATCATCCCGAAGCTGCCGGTCCTGACCGGTCGAAATCAGCCGCTGGACGCAAGTCCGGCGGCTTTTTTCTTGGGCGTGCACATCGCCCGCCCGGCGGCTGCGCGCGCGCCGATAATGCGGCCTGTTTTTCACGCGGGGGTGCAAGGTTCCGATATGGCAAGCGTTATGGCAGTGGATGTGGTCGTGATGGCCGCGGGCAAGGGCACCCGCATGAAGAGCCGTCTGCCCAAGGTGCTGCACCGCCTGGGTGGCCGGGCGCTGCTGCAGCATGTGCTGGACACGGCGGCGGTGCTACAGGCGCGGCGCGTGGTGGTGGTGACAGGCCATGGCGCCGAGCAGGTGGAAGCCGGCGTGATGTCACGCAATCAGGCCGCCTTGGAGTTCGTGCGGCAGGAGCCTCAGCTTGGCACCGGCCACGCGGTGCAGCAGGCCGCGCCGCTGTTGCCGGACGATGGCGTGGTGGTGGTGCTCTCGGGCGACGTGCCCCTGATCCAGTCCGACACCTTGCACGCCCTCATCAATGCCAGTGGCGGTGACAAGCTGGCCCTGCTGACCATCGCCTTCGACGACCCGACCGGGTACGGCCGCATCGTGCGCGATCCATCCGGCACGGTGCGCGCCATCGTGGAGCAGAAGGATGCGAGCGAGCAACAGCGCCAGATCCGCGAGGTCTACAGCGGCATCCTGGCCGCGCCTGCGAAACAGCTCAAGACCTGGCTGACCCGGCTGGACAATCGCAATGCCCAGGGCGAGTACTACCTGACGGACGTGGTGAAACTGGCCGTGGCCGACGGTGTGCCCGTGGTGGCGCTGCCCACCGATGACGCCGCGCAGGTGGCGGGCGTCAACAGTCCCTTGCAACTGGCCGAGCTGGAACGTGCCTACCAATTGCGCATCGCGCGCGGTTTGCTGGAGCAGGGGGTGCGCCTGGCCGACCCGGCGCGGCTGGACGTGCGTGGTGAGTTGCGCTGCGCGCAGGATGTGGAAATTGACGTGGGCTGTGTCTTCACCGGCCAGGTGGAGTTGGGCGAGGGCGTGCGCATCGGGCCCCATTGCGTCATCGGCAACGCGCGCATCGCGGCCGGCGCGGTCATCCACCCCTACACGCACATCGAAGGCGGTGCTTCCGAGGGTGAGCGGGTGGAGGTTGGTGCGGGCGCATTGATTGGGCCTTACGCCCGCCTGCGACCCGGCGCCAAGCTGGGCGAGGAAGTCCACATTGGCAACTTCGTCGAAGTCAAGAACAGCACGCTGGCGGCCGGCGCCAAGGCCAACCACCTGGCCTACCTCGGCGACGCGCAGGTGGGCGCGCGCGTGAACTATGGTGCGGGCAGCATCACGGCCAACTACGACGGTGCCAACAAGCACCGCACGGTGATCGAGGACGATGTGCACATCGGCAGCAACTGCGTGCTGATCGCGCCCGTCACCATCGGCGCGGGCGGCACCGTGGGGGGGGGCTCCACCATCAGCAAGAACACGGCACCCGGTGCCCTGACCGTCGGGCGCGCGCGTCAGGCCTCGGTGCCGGGTTGGACCCGGCCGAGCAAGAACGCCGCGAAGAAACCGTGACCGACGGATATCCAGCGTGAAGACGGACCGGGAAATCGAGCGTCTGCGCGCCGAGTTGGCGGCGGTGCGGGCGTCCCTGGCTGATTTCACCCATGTGGTGGCGCATGACCTGCGCGCGCCGCTGCGGCACATCATTTCCTACGCGGGGCTGCTGCGCGAGGAGGTGGGCGACGAACTGAACGGCGAGGCGACCCGTTTTCTGGCGACCATCAGCGAAGCCGCGCAGCAGATGGGGCGGCAGATCGACGGCCTGCGCGAATGGGCGCTGCTGGACCGGGCCGATCTGCAACCCGTTGCGCTGGATGCGAACGCGCTGCTGGCGGAGTTGCAGGCGGAGGCGATGGCGCAGGAGCAGCGGGCCTGGGAAGTGGCCGCAGCCGCGCAACCGACCGGTGCCGCACTGTCACCGCTGCGCGCCGTGCAATGGCGGGTGGACCCGGCCTTGCCGCCCTTGCGAGGGGACGCCGGGTTGCTGCGCCTGCTGTTTGCGCAGCTTCTGTCCAACGCGCTCAAGTTCACCCGGCAGCGCAAGACAGCCCTGATCGTGGTGGAAGGCGAAGCCGGTGGTGCAGGGTCCGCCGGCGAGGAATGGGCCACCATCCATGTGCGCGACAACGGCGCGGGCTTTGATCCGGCGCTGGGCGGCAAATTGTTCAATGTGTTCCAGCGCCTGCACGGCAATCAGCAGTTTGAGGGGCTGGGAATGGGCTTGGCGCTGGCGCGCAAGGTCGCGCAGCGCCATGGCGGCTCGATCCGCATCGACGCCATGCCGGACGCGGGCTGCCACGTCAGCGTGACCTTGCCCATGCCGGCGCGGCAGGGGGAGTTGCTGTAGCAGCGGTCAGGGCTTGGATGGCAAGGGAATCTGCGCGCCAAATTTCCCGCGCTTGGTGCTGAAGTAGGTCTTCACATTGCGCACATTGGCGTCGCTGGTGAAGAGGCGCTGCGTCAACGCCAGGTAGTCCGGCATGTCGCGCGTCTGGACGATGAGCACGAAGTCCGGCCCGGGCGAGACGCGATAGCACTGCTGCACGGCGCGGTCCTGCACGACGCGTTGCTCAAAGGCCGTCTGGGCCTCCTCGCCCTGGCGTTCCAGCGTGATTTCCACGATGGCCTGCAGGCCGTGGCCGAGCAGGGGGGCGAGCCTGTCGGCACTCAGGATGGCGATCTGCTTTTCGATCAGGCCCTCCTCCACCAGGCGTTTGACGCGACGCAGGCAGGTGGGGGGCGAAATATGGGCGTGCTCGGCCAGGGACTGGTTGCTCAGGCTGTTGTCCTGTTGCAAGGCATCGAGCAGGAGCAGATCGATGGCATCGAGCTTGATTGTTTCTGAAAAATCCATTTTTCTTTCATTTATGAAATAAAAATTGTCTTACTGATTTTGATGGAATTTTCGTTCATTGATCGATGAATATCAACGAGATATTTCTCTCTGGGCTATCTACCATCACGCCATTCCAACTCAGCAGCGAGCATTTCCATGTGTGGCATCGTCGGCGCCGTTTCCCAACGCAACATCGTTCCCGTGCTGGTGCAGGGCCTGCAGCGGCTTGAGTACCGGGGTTATGACTCCTGCGGCGTGGCCGTGCACACGTCCGGTGGGCCGCAACGCGCGCGCAGCACGGCGCGGGTGGCGGAGTTGATGGAGCAGGTGCAGCGTGACGCGGTGCAGGGCTACACCGGCATCGCCCACACGCGCTGGGCCACGCATGGCGCGCCCGCCGTGCACAACGCGCACCCGCATTTCAGCCATGGCCCGGGCGCGGAAGCCGCCGCCCGCGCGGCACGCGTGGCCCTGGTGCACAACGGCATCATCGAGAACTACGAGGAGTTGCGTGCCGCCCTGCAAAAGCGCGGGTATGTGTTCGCCAGCCAGACGGACACAGAGGTCATCACGCACCTGATTGACTCGCTCTACGAAGGGGATCTGTTTGAAGCCGTCAAGGCTGCGACCCGGCAGATGCACGGTGCCTACGCGATCGCGGTCTTCCACAAGGACGAGCCGCACCGCGTGGTGGGCGCGCGCGCGGGGTCGCCGCTCATCCTCGGCGTGGGCAAGGACGCGGACGCCGGCGCCAACTATCTGGCCAGCGACGCCATGGCCCTGGCCGGCGTGACCGACCAGATCGTCTACCTGGAAGAGGGCGACGTGGTGGACATCCAGCTCGGCAAGTACTGGATCGTCGGCAAAGACCACAAACCGGCGCAACGCGCCGTGCGCACGGTGTTGGCCCACAGCGGCGCGGCCGAACTGGGTCCCTACCGCCACTACATGCAGAAGGAAATCTTCGAGCAGCCGCGCGCCATCGCCGACACCCTGGAGGGTGTGGAGGGCATCGTGCCCGAGCTGTTCGGGGACGGTGCCTACACGGTGTTCAAGGAAATCGACAAGGTGCTCATCCTCGCCTGCGGCACCAGCTACTACAGCGGCTGCACGGCCAAATACTGGCTGGAAAGCATCGCCAAGATCCCGACCCAGGTGGAAGTGGCCAGCGAGTACCGCTACCGTGACTCCGTGCCCGATCCGCGCACCCTCGTGGTGACGATCAGCCAGAGCGGCGAGACCGCGGACACCCTGTCTGCGCTGCGCCACGCGCAAGGCCTGGGCATGACCCAGACTCTGACCATCTGCAACGTCGCGACCAGCGCCATGGTGCGTGAGTGCAAGCTGTCCTACGTCACCCGCGCGGGCGTGGAGATCGGCGTGGCCAGCACCAAGGCATTCACGACGCAACTGGCCGCGCTCTTTCTGCTGACCCTGGTGCTGGCGCAGATGCGTGGCAATTTGAGCGAGGTGGAGGAAGCCCAGCACCTCAAGGCCATGCGCCACCTGCCCGTGGCCTTGCAGGCCGTGCTGGCGCTGGAGCCCCAGCTGATGAGCTGGGCGGAAGACTTTGCGCGCATGCAGAACGCGCTCTTTCTCGGCCGGGGTCTGCATTACCCCATCGCGCTGGAAGGCGCGCTCAAGCTCAAGGAAATCAGCTACATCCACGCCGAGGCCTACCCGGCCGGCGAGCTCAAGCACGGCCCTCTGGCCCTGGTGACCTCGGACATGCCGGTGGTCACCGTCGCGCCCCACGACGCACTGCTGGAGAAGCTCAAGAGCAATATGCAGGAAGTGCGCGCGCGCGGCGGCGTGCTCTACGTGCTGGCCGACACCGACACCCGCATCGAAAGCGGGGAGGGCCTGCACGTCATCCGTATGCCCGAGCACTATGGTGCGCTCTCGCCGCTGCTGCATGTGGTGCCCTTGCAATTGCTGGCGTACCACACGGCCCTGGCGCGTGGGACGGATGTTGATAAGCCGCGTAATCTCGCCAAAAGCGTGACGGTCGAATGACCGGCGCGTTTTTGTGGCGCGCAGCGCCAGCCTGAAGGGGGCGGGCGCGATATTGGACGATTGTTGGCCATGGCGGGCAGGAAAGCGTCCGCGATCTGGTTGCCTGCAAGCGCGAGTTCGATGCGACGATGGCAACGACGAAGATCGATGCCAGCGTCATCGAAGCCGCACTGCCCGGCTGCTATCACGGCATTTCATACAGGGTGGCGGGATTGGTGGCCAGGATCTTCGCGCGCGTGATGTCATCTCGCACGCAACTGAAGAACCATTCCAGCATCGCTTCCGCGCGCGGCGTCGGCGTCACGTTCGGATGCGGCCAGTTGCTGGCCCATAGGCATCGTTCTGGAAACTCCGTGGCCAGTCGCTCGGGAATCCACCGCACATCGTCATAGTCCGGTGGTCCGCTCCTGGAGCTTTCGTAGGGCGCGGAGAGTTTCACCCAACTGCTGCCACGGTCCAGCAGGTGGCGCAGGGCCTGGAAACCGGCGCTGTCCTGGTTGACGGGGCCCAGGAACTTGCCCAGATGGTCGATCACCAGTTTGCAGGGCAGGGTGGTCAGCATGGCCTCGTGCGTGGCCAGTTCATGGCCATCCAGCTGCAGGTTGATGTTCCAGCCCAGCGGCGCGATGCGCCGGGCCATAGGCTCCAGGTCGGACCAGGGCAGCACGCCGCCGGGCAGCATCATGAAACGCACGCCGCGGATGCCCGCCTCGTGCAGGCGCAGCAGCTCGGCGTGATCAACGTCATGGCGGATCACGGCGATGCCACGGGCGCCTGGGCCCAACTGCTTCATCGCTTCCAGCGTGCAGCTGTTGTCAAAGCCGTAGCCGGTGGGCTGCACGACGACCACACGCGCCAGGCCCAGCGAACGCTGCACCTGGCGGTAGTCCGCCGCGGGGGCATGCGGCGGTTTGAAGGTGGCGGTGGGCGCCAGTGGGTACCGGTCCTCGAAGACGTGGATATGACAGTCGCAGGCACCTTCGTGGGAAATCATGACTGGCGTGCCTTCCACTGTCGCAGGCGCGTGGCGTGCGGAGCGTTGACGGCGCCGATGGGGATGCGGCCCTGGATGAGCTCTTTCAACTGCGCCACGGTTTCCAGTGCCTGGTGTTCGATGGCCGGTTGCGTCAGGCCACCGATGTGCGGGGCCGCCAGCACCAGGGGGTGTCGGGCCAGTTCGGGCGTGGGCATCTGGTCGGGCGCGCGGCCAACGTCCAGTGCGCACCCGGCCAGGTGGCCGCTGTCCAGGGCTTGCAGCAGAGCGTTGTCGTCCACCAGTTCGCCGCGCGCGGCATTGAGGAAGAAGGCGCCGGGTTTCATCGCGGCAAAGGCCTGGGCATCCATCAGGTTCTCCGTCTGCGGCGTGGCCGGCGCCAGGCAGACCACGAAATCCGACGACGCCAGCAGCTCCGGCCGCGTGACTTGCTTCAGCCGCGGCTGCCCCGCCACGGGCTGGGGCGTATCGACCAGCACGTGCATGCCAAAGGCCAGCGCCAGACCGCCCAAGTACTGGCCAATCTGCCCGTAGCCGATGATGCCTAGCGTGGCGTCGCGCAGCTCGCGGCCCATGAAGGGCTGCACGGGCCGGCCAGCACGGTAGTCCATGGCATAAGCGGTGATGCCGCGGCCCAGATCGATCATCGCGGCGACGATCCATTCCGCCACGGCCGGCACATAACCGGCGCTGGCCTGTGTGATCAGGACGCCATGCCGGCTGGCGGCGGGCACGTCCACGGTGCGGATGTCCACCGCGCAGCGGATGAAGGCGGCCAGCCCGGGCAGGCATTGGAAGAGCGATTCAGGGCCAGGCGTCTGCCGGTAGGCGATGAGTGCGTCGCAGCCTTGCAGGGCGGCCACGAGTTCGTCGGCGCCCAGGTCGCGCGCCTCAGAGTTGAACCGCACGTTGGCGATGGCCTGCAGTGCCTGGGTGGCCCGGGGGCCGAAGTACTGAGCCAGCTTATTGGTGGGGTGTGAGACGAAAACGGTGATCATGTCGAGGTGGTTCGCGTCTTGGCCTGGGCCGCGCGATTTGTGCCGCTGGGCGGCGGCGCAACGGACTGGCGCTTCAGCAGCTGACTGGCCGCAAAGCACTGGTCGATTTTGTCGCCGCCGTCAGGCGGCTGCATCACGCGCTCCACCATGGCCCGGGCCATCTCCCGCACCGGCAACTGCACGGTGGTGAGGCCGGGGTTGGACAAGGCCGAGAGGAAGAGACCATCGATGCCGACCACCGACACGTCCTGCGGCACGTTCAGGCCCGCTTCGCGCAATCCGGCCATCAGGCCCAGCGCCATCAGGTCGTTCAGTGCCACGATGCCCGTGGGCCGGTTGGCGAACGCGGCGATCCTGAGGGCGGTGGCGCGGCCGACTTCGGCGATCACCCCGTCCCCGTATTCATCCAGCGCGCCGCCGTCCAGCACCTCGGCGTTGTCGCGCAGACCGGCGGCTTCGGCGGCGGCATGGAAGCCATCGATCTTGGCGCTGCGGCTCATTGTCATGCCGGCCACGGTGACGAAGGCCAGCCGCCGGTGGCCTTGTTCGATCAGGTGCGCGGTGGCCAGGCGGGCGGCTTCGTAGTTGTCGGGCATCACGTGGCTGACGCGCGAAGGCTTGCCCGGCGTGGCGCCGCGGTCGTAGCTCACGATGGTTAAGCCGCGCTCCACCGCCTGCTCCAGGTGGCGTTCGTCGCTCAGCGAGGAGATCACGATCACCTTGCGCACGCCCTGCGCGAGCAGATCGTCGAAGAAGGCGCTTTCCTTGTCGCGATCGCGATAGGTGCTGCCAAGCATCAACCGGTAGCCGTAAAGCTCCTGCGCAAAGTGCTCGATCTCGCGCGCGATGTAGCCGTACATCGGGTTGGTCATTGAGGGCACCAGCAGGCCGATCAACGGCGTCTGGCCGGTCTTGAGTTGCTGGGCCAGCTTGCTGGGCCGGAAGTTCAGCGCGGCAATGGCCGCTTCGACACGTGCCAGGGTTTCGGGGCGCATGCGGTCGGACCGCCCGTTGAGCACGTTCGATACGGTGCTGACGGAAACGGAGGCGTGACTGGCGACGTCCTGGATCGTGGGCATAGGCTTTTGATAATACGGCTAGAGTCCCAGTTTGCCGGGCAGCCACAGCGAGAACGAAGGCACCAGCACCAGCACGATGAGTGCCACGGCCAGCACGGCGAGGTACTTCATCATGGGTCGTGCCACGTCACTCACCTTGGTGCCGGTGATGGCGCAGGTCGCGAACAGTCCCAGGCCGATGGGCGGCGCGAACAGGCCCAGGCCCATGGCAATCACCATCACGGTACCGAAGTGCAGCGGGTTCACCCCCAACTGAGCCGCGATGGGCGTGAGCAAGGGGCCGAAGATGATGAGCGCGGGTGCGCCCTCCAGCACCGCGCCGAAGATCACCATCATCAGCACCGAGAGCAGGATGAACATGGTGCTGCCGTACTCGTGGGCAAAGGCGATCATCGAGGCCGACACCATTTGCGGAATCTGCTCAATGGTGAGGACGAACGACAGGCTGGACGCCGAGGCCACGATGAAGAGGATGCCCCCGGCCATTGAAGCCGACCTTACGAACAGCTTCGCGATGGATTGCATCGTCAGCTCGCGGAAGGCCAGACCACCCACCACCAGCGCATAGACCACGGCGAACGCCGAGACCTCTGTAGAGGTGGCGATGCCAGACGTAACGCCCTTGCCGATCATGCCCACCATGATGATGGCGATCAATGCGCCGCCCAGCAGCTTCAGCATCGGTGTGCGGTGTTCGAAGGCCTCGTCGGGGTTGATCTTCTGGCCCACGATCACGGCCAGCACGCCCAGGGTCACGGCCATGAAGGCTGCCGGCACCAGTCCGGCCATGAACAGGCCGGCGATCGAGATGTTGGCCACGAAGCCCATGATGATCATGTTGATGCAGGGCGGGATGGTCTCGGCCATCACGGCGGTGGCGGCCAGCAGCCCGGTCGCTTCGTTCGGGTCCTGCTTGGTGCGGCGCACGGCGGGCATCACGATGCCGCCGACCGCCGCGATGTCCGCCAGCTTGGAGCCCGACACGCCCGAGAAGAAGGCTGTTGCCGTGATGGTGATCAATCCCATGCCACCCTTGACGCGTCCGAGGATGCGCAGCAGCAACTCGATCAGTCGCGACGACATGCCGTTGCTTTCCATCAGCAGCCCGGCCAGCACGAAGAAGGGGATGGCCAGCAGCACGAAGTGGTCACCGCCGGCCATCACCTGCTGCGAATACACCAGCATGGGCAGCGACGGGTCGGATAGAAAGTAAACCAGTGAGGCGAAGGCCAGCACGAAGCCGATGGGCACGCCCGCCAGCAGCCCGCCCAGGAAAGCGAAGAGGAGCAGAAGACCGTGCGGGATGGCAAGCGCCGGCGTCAGCGTATTCCAGGTGGTGACGGTGAGTGCCAGCACCGCGCAGCCGATCAGCGTTCCGTAAACGACCTTCGCGGGTCCGTTGAGGGCGTTGGCCACGGCGAAAAGTGCCATGAACAGACTGCCTATCATCACCGGGTACACGTACAGCCACTGCGGCAGGCCCAGCGGTGTGGTCTGGCCGTAGGAGTCGATCAGCAGCAGCACGGAAGAAAGGAACAGGCTGGCCGACACGCCGGCAATCACCCAGTGGCCAGACTGCACCAGCGCGGGCTGCCAGCTTTCTGGCAAGCCCTTGCGGAACAGGTCGACGCCCACGTGCTGACTGCGCGCCAGCACCGTGGCCGCGCCGAAGAACACCAGCACGATCATCAGGGCCCGGGCCACTTCCTCGGCCCAGTCCACCGGATCGTGCAGGAAGTAGCGATACACCACGGAGAGGAACACCATCACCACATTCGTGGCCAGTACCGCGCCGGACAGGTATTCGATCCAGCGCGTGAGCCCGGCCAGCCAGCGTCCTGGCGAGGTGTCGTTGCGAAAGCCCCATGCGGGCAGGGCGAGGTCGGTCGACATGCGTTTTGTTCTTTCAGAGGCTGCAGGGGTGCTCGGGTTCGGTCATGTCCGGGTCAGCCCCGCGCGGCGTTCACCGCCGCGAACAGCGGCACCGTGCTGGCGTACTGCTTGCCGAAGTCCGTCCAGAGCTTGGCTTCCATTTCCTTGCGCACCGCAGTGCGCTCGGCCGACGCCATGGGAAAGAAAGTCATGCCCTTTTTCTTGAGCTCATCGATGGCGGAGCTAGCCTTGTCGAAAGCGATGGCTCGTTGCTGCGCGGTGGAGTCGGCCACGGCTTTCATGAACGCCGGGCGCAGCTCGGCCGGGATCTTTTCCATACAGCGGCGGCTGGCAACCACGGTCATGGGGCCGAAGAGGTGCTCGGTCTGCCAGCAAGACTTGGTCACCTCGTTGAGCTTGCTGGCCAGTACCGTGCCGGCGTCATGCTCGAACCCGTCCACCACACCGGTCTGCGCCGCGATGTACAGCTCGCCGAAGGGGATGGGCGTGGGAATGGCGCCCATGACCTTGAATGTTTCGATAAAGGCCGGCGTGGGCAGCACCCGCAGTTTCAGGCCCTTGATCTCGGCGAGCGATTTCACCTGGGTCTTGGTGTACACGTTGCGTGGGCCGAAGTGTGAGGCCCAGGTCAGGACCGTGCAGCCGACGCGCTTTTGCAGTATGTCGTTCAGGTCGGCGCCGACACCGCCATCCAGCACCTTGGCGGCATGGGCATAGCTGTCGAACAGGTAGCCCAGATCCAGCATGCCGATTTCGGGCAGCACCGTGGCCCAGATGGAGGAGCCGCTGACCATCATGTCGATGGCGCCGACCTTAACCTGCTGCACCACGTCGCTTTCCTTTCCCAATTGACTGTTGGGGAAGTAGTCCAGGCGCACCTTGTCACCCACGGCCGCCTTGAGGTTGGCCGCCAGGCGCTGGTACCAGACATAGTGGGCCGCGTTGTCATCGGCCGTCATGGACGATGAGAAGCGCAGCGCCACGGTCGCCTGGGCCCGTGAAATCGAGGGAATGCCGGTTGCGGCGGCGATGGAAGCGGCACTAGCCACCTGTACGAGTTGGCGTCGAGAAAGGGATGTCATGGTTTGTCTCCTACGTTAGTAAATCGTTATAGTGAATCGATTTAGTGTATCGATACATAAAAAGAAAAACCTACGGAATTTCCCGCAGGCATGTACTGTCACCATGACGGGGCGAGCAGGGGTGTCTACATTTCAGGCGTTCGGTGCATTCCTGACTCGGGCGTCAGGCAAGAACGAAACATCCTGTTGGCGCTGAAAATGTCACATCTGTGGTGAGTGCGGCGTGCAATTGGTTTGTTTTTTGCTTGCATCGAATGGATCGAGCTTCATGTATTTGGAAAAACTTCCAAAAAAAGAAGAAAAGTTACAAACATAGCCCTTAAGCTTTGGTCTTTGCTGCCGTAAACCGAATTACGCCAATGGAAAAATAATTGCTCTCGGGTGGCGGGTCGGGGGTGGGGGAATATTCATGGAACTGCCTAGCATTGATCGAACGGTACTTGAGCGACCGCCCTTGTGGCCTGCGGGCGTCGAGGTCATGGTCGCACCGCAAGCCAGGGTGGCCCCCGTCGCACCCGTCAACCCGCCAGCGCCCGACGCGGCGGCGCCCAGCCCGGGCGTGATCAACGCCATCAACCCGGCGCTGCAGGCACAAGCCAGCGCAGGCGCCCAGTCTGATCCCTCACAAGGCAGCGGCGCTGACAATTCCTCGCGTGACTGGACCTTGCGCAAGGAAGAGGCCTTCAAAGTGCCTGAAAAGGAAGAGTTGCCCAAGGAGCCGCTGTCCGAGGTTCTCTCGCGCCACATTGCGTCAGTCTGGAGTGCGAGTGCACGCGTGGTTGAGATCTTCATGCAGAACCATCCCGCTCAGAGTCTTGCGGCGCAACAGCAGGCGCAAACGCCGGTGCAGGCGACCAACCGCCAGGTCGACCCGCTGAATGCGCCCGGTGACATCGCCAAGGAAGTGCTGACTTACTCCCCCACCCAGATCAAGGAGCCCGGAAAGGCCGAGTGAGTCCGATGCGGGTGCATGCATGACCTAATATCCATGCATGCACACGTCAGCACTTGTTCTGTTCTCCGGCGGCCAGGATTCCACCACCTGCCTGGCCCAAGCGCTCAGCCGCTACGAGCGCGTTGAAACCATCGCCTTCGACTATCGCCAGCGCCATGCCGTGGAGCTCGACGCTCGCCTGCGCGTGTTGGCAGAGCTGCGCCGCGCCTACCCTCACTGGTCGGGCCGACTGGGCCAGGACCATCTGCTGGACGTGGCCGTACTCGGCGCAGTCAGCGAAACCTCACTGACCCGCGAAACCGAGTTCCAGATGCAGGCCAACGGCCTGCCCAACACCTTTGTGCCAGGGCGTAATCTGCTGTTCCTGACGCTGGCGGCGGCGGTTGCCTATCGGCGTGATCTTCAGGTACTGATCACCGGTGTCTGCGAGACCGACTTTTCCGGTTACCCGGACTGCCGGGACGACACCATGAAAGCCATGCAGATCGCGCTGTCGCTGGGCATGGACAAGCGCCTGCTGATCGAGACGCCGCTGATGTGGATCGACAAGGCCGAGACCTGGCATCTGGCCGAGTCGCTGGGCGGAAAGATGCTGGTGGACCTGATCGTGGAGCACACGCACACCTGCTACCTCGGGGAGCGCGGCCAGCGCCATGTCTGGGGCTACGGCTGTGGTCATTGCCCGGCCTGCGAGTTGCGAGCCCGGGGCTGGGAACGGTATCGCGCGGCGGCCTAGGCGTTCGAGATGCCGCTGGCCACATGGCCGGCCGGCACGTGCTCGGCTGCGGAATTGACGTGGCCGACCTGGTCGTCAAAGAAGAAGTCGGGCTCGAATTCGCGCAAGAATTCCCCCTTTTCCAGCCCACCCAGGAACATGGCTTCGTCCACCTCGATGTTCCAGTTCATCAGCGTGCGGATGGCCCGCTCATGCGCCGGCGCGCTGCGCGCGGTGACCAGCGCGGTGCGGATGCGCATGGTGGGCGTGCCTTCCTGCTGCAGACGGTGCAGGGCGGCCAGCAGCGGCTTGAAGGGGCCGGCGGAAAGCGGTGTGAGCGCCTTGTCCTGTTCGTGCTGCTGAAATGCGGACAGGCCCGAAGATTGGTACACGCGTTCGGCCTCGTCGTCGAACAGCACGGCGTCGCCGTCGAAAGCGATGCGCACTTCGTTCGGGTGCCGGTCCGCTGCTCGCGCGGAATGGGTGGCGACGGTCGCCGCCGCGAAGCCCTCGCTCAGGGCGGCGCGCACGTCCTCCGGGTTCGCCGAAAGGAACAGATTCGCGCGCAGCGGCTTGAGGTAGCGCCAAGGTGATTGACCGCGCGTGAAACTGCCGCGCACGATGGGCAGACCATAGTGTTGCGCGGAGCGAAAGACGCGCATGCCAGAGACCGGGTCATTGCGGGACAGGATGGCCACCTCCACGCGCTGCGCCTGCGCATCGTTGAAGGCCAGTAGCTTGCGCACCATTGAGAACGCCACGCCCGGCTTGGCTGGAACGTCAAGTTTCTCGAGCTGCAACTTCATGTAGGCCCGGTCATCGCTTTGCTCGAAGAGGCTGTTTTCTTCTTCGAAATCAAAGAGCGCGCGTGACGAAATCGCCACGACGAGCTTGCCGTTCAGAGTGTTGGCCATGCATGCATTCTATGCATGCGGGTGCACACGTCTTGGGCTGGCCCTGGTCGACGCTTGGCGGCGCCCCCAGGGGCGGCGGGCGCGAGGTTCCGGATCAGCCGAATTTCTCGAGCAGGCGCGTGACGCGCTCGATTTCCTTCTTGACGCGCGGGTCGTTCTGCTTGCCGCCGATGGCTTCCTGGACATGGCAGGCGATCAGGCGATAGAAAGCCTTGTCCATGGCCCTGCGCACGGCGGACATCTGCAGCGCCAGATCCTCGTTGCTGCGTTCTGTCTGAATCATCTCGATCACGCCACGGACCTGGCCTTCGATGCGGCGCAGGCGATTGATCACATCCTTCTGATGTTCGGAGCGCGTGTCGGTGGCGCTGCTGCGCGCAGAGGATGTTTTCCGGGGAGTGGTGGCGGTTCTGGACATGGTGTGAAATGAAACTGGCTGCGCGCCCAATAACAAGACACCGCTCGGTAACTCGAGGCCGCGCGCAGAACCTGATTGTCCAGGTCGGATGCGGTGCCGGAGGGCGAGTGGCAGTGGCCGCAGTGTGCCGGATGCAAGTGGCCCGCACCACGTTCAGGGGTGGGCGATTTGTATGAGTTTGTAGCTTTGTATCGGAGCGGTCGACAGGCTGGGAGGTCTCGTGTCGACTATGTGAGAAACCGATACGGGTCGATACAAAAGCGCGGTGGTCTGGGTCGCACGACCCAGTGCTCATGCCGTCAGGGGCACTGGCTTGAGCTTGAGCTTCTGGGCTTGACGAGCGAGTGTCTCGTTCAGCGTGGCCACCCCCTTGGCGCCCGCGCGCTCGGCGCAAGCCAGGTGCAGGGCCTCGGCCGCGCCCAGCTGGTTCGCCGGGTCCTGGGCCATCTGGGCGGCGCGGTGATGATCCAGCGCGTCCACCGGCAGCAGGCGCAGGTCGCTGCCGATCAGGCGTTGGAAGCGGTCCCAGACCGCGCGCGCCTGTTCGGCATTCAGTTGCTGGCTGCGCTGCTTCCAGCCCAGCACTTGGCTGAACTCGGTCATGGTCCACACGCTGGAGACCAGCTCATCCTCGCTGGCGGCGTACCAGCCGGCGGCGGAAGCGCTGTTGGGTTCCTGCATCAGCAGGGCAGCAATGACGGTGGTGTCGACGTAGATCATCGGTCAGGGCCTAAGACGAAGGATGCAAGTGCGCCATCGGCTCACGGGCCGCTGCGCAAGGACTCCAGCGAGGCCCGGCTGGGCGGCATGGCTGCGCGCGCGGCTTCGAGCTCGGCGGCGAAGGCGGCGCGGTCCCAGCCAGCGGGCTTGAGCGTCAGCGTGCCATCCTTGCCGATATCGGCTTGGAGCAGGGCCCCGTCCTGCAGGCCGTGCTGGCGCACGAATTCCTCGGGCAGGCGCAGGGCCAGACTGTGGTCCCATTTCGAGGCTTGAAGGTTCATGGGCTTAAGCGTAGAGGTGGGCTGTGTGAAGGCTCGACAAGGGGCTCGTGACGAGCGCGGCTTATAGGCGTTGGCGCCCCCGACAGGAATCGAACCTGTATCTAGCGCTTAGGAGGCGCTCGTTCTATCCATTGAACTACGGCGGCGGAAGCAGGCCATTTTATGGCCTTTGCCTCCGTCGCCGACGGCCGCATCAGTTCACCCCCATCCCAACCCTTCCCCCTCAAGGGGGAAGGGCAGGTGGCGTTCCATCATTTCGTCAGCAGGCGCATTGCTTCTTCCAGTCCGCGCAGGGTCAGTGGGTACATGCGCTGGTTCATCAACTGCTGGACGATGGAAATGCTCTGACGGTATTGCCAGGCGCCCTGCGGTTCGGGGTTGATCCAGGCGAACTTGGGGAAGGCCTGGGTCAGGCGCTGCAGCCATTCCGCCCCTGCCTCTTCGTTGTAGTACTCGACGCTGCCGCCAGGCTGGACGATTTCATAGGGGCTCATGGTCGCGTCGCCGACGAAGATGAGCTTGTAGTCCTTGTTGTACTTGCGGATGATGTCCCAGGTCGGGAACTTCTCGCCAAAGCGACGGCGGTTGTTCTTCCACATGAAGTCGTAGACGCAGTTGTGGAAGTAATAAAACTCCAGGTGCTTGAACTCGGCCTTGGCCGCGCTGAACAATTCTTCCACGCGCTGGATGTGCTCGTCCATGGTGCCGCCCACGTCCATGAGCAGCAGCACTTTCACGTTGTTGTGGCGCTCGGGCACCAGCTTGATGTCAAGGTAACCGGCGTTGGCCGCCGTGGCACGGATGGTGTCGTCCAGCGCCAGTTCCAGTTCGTTGCCCTCGCGCGCGAAGCGCCGCAGGCGCCGCAAGGCCACCTTGATGTTGCGTGTGCCGAGCTCCTGGCTGTCGTCGTAGTCCTTGTAGGCGCGTTGGTCCCAGACCTTGACCGCGCTCTTGTTGCGGCCCTTTTCCTGCCCGATGCGCACGCCCTGCGGGTTGTAGCCATTGGCGCCGAATGGCGAGGTGCCGCCGGTGCCGATCCACTTGTTGCCGCCTTCGTGGCGTTCTTTCTGTTCCTCGAAGCGCTTCTTGAGCGTCTCCATCAGTTCGTCCCAGCCCAGCTTCTCGATCGCGGCCTTTTCTTCTGGGCTGAGGTGGAGCTCCAGGTTCTTGCGTAGCCAATCCAGGGGAATGTCCTGGGTGAAGTCGGCCCGCAGTTCCAAGCCCTTGAAGTAGGCCGAGAAGGCACGATCGAACTTGTCGTAGTGCTTCTCGTCTTTCACCAGCGTGGCGCGACTGAGGTAATAGAAGTCATCGATCTTGTAGCCGCCGGTCTCCCCGTCCCCCGACGCCGGGCCGACTACGCCTTCCTTCAGCGCCTCCAACAGCGTCAGGTACTCCTTGACCGAGACCGGCAGCTTGGCCGCGCGCAGGGTGTAGAAGAAGTCGATGAGCATGGTGCGCCCTTCTGGCGTTGCGATACGCCTGTCTGCAGATCAGCCTCGCGGCTTGCTTAGCTGGTAGTCCAAGTGCGCCTTCACCGCAGGCCATTCGCTCGCGATGATGCTGTAAACACAGGTGTCACGCAATGTGCCCTTGGCGTCCGGATGTGGGTTGATCTGATGGCTGCGCAGCACGCCGTCAAGCTTGGCGCCCAGGCGTTCGATGGCGGCGCGGCTGGCCTGGTTGAACCAGTGAGTGCGGAACTCCACGGCGATGCAGTTCAGTGCCTCGAAGGCGTGGCCCAGCAGCAGGCGCTTGCATTCGGTGTTGATGGGGCTGCGCTGCACGGCGCGGCGGTACCAGGTGCTGCCGATTTCGACGCGCCGGTTCGTCGCGTCGATGTGCATATAGGTCGTCATGCCGACGGCGCGGTTGGCCAGGTCGCCCGCCCAGGCCGCGTCCGGCAGCACGATGGCGAAGGGCATCATGCTGCCCTGGGCCTGCAGGCCGAGCCGCCGGTCGATCTCCGCCTTCATGCCCTCGGGCGTGGGCACGCTGGTATACCAGAGCTTCCAGAGTTCGCCGTCCTGCACGGCCTCCACCAGATCGTCGTGGTGGCGTTGGGCCAGGGGCTCCAGCCGGACATGCAGGCCGCGGAAGGTGACGGGTTCGACAAACGCCATGGTGCTTGTTGCTCCTGATCAATGAAGAAGTGGGGGTAGGGTGTGTCAGCGTGCGGCGATGACGCGGCGTGCCACGGTCTTGCCCAGTCCACAGCCCAGCGCGATCAGGACCAGCCCTGCAATCTCGCGCCAGCCGTAGGCACCGGGCGCGGAGAAGAAATCCAGTCCGAGCAGCAGGCCCAGGCCCCAGCCAGCCAGGGCGCCGATGACGAAGCCGGCGGCGTCGGCCAGTCCTTCCTTGAATGCCTGGCGAAACTGGGGGCTCATGGGTATTCCTTCGTGGGTTCGGGGTGGGGTGGCGCGCGTCCGGGCGCGTTTGCGCCCTTGGGTGTCCGCCCCCCGCTTGGGGTGGTCGGACAGGGCTGCTTCAGCGGTTGTGGCGCTGCATGAAGACGAGTTTTTCGAACAGGTTCACGTCCTGTTCATTCTTGAGCAAGGCGCCTGCCAGCGGGGGCACGATGACCTTGTCGTCCTGGCTGTGCAAGGCATCGAGGGGGATGTCCTCGGCCAGCAACAGCTTGAGCCAGTCCAGCAACTCGGAGGTGGAGGGTTTCTTTTTGAGGCCCGGCAGGTTGCGCAGGTCGAAGAAGGTCTTGAGCGCGGCGCTCAGCAGGTCCGGCTTGAGGGTGGGGAAGTGCACGGCCACGATCTGCTTCATCGTTTCCGCGTCGGGGAACTTGATGTAGTGGAAGAAGCAGCGACGCAGAAAGGCGTCGGGCAGTTCCTTTTCGTTGTTGCTGGTGATGAAGACCAGGGGGCGGTGCCTGGCCTTGATCAGCTCGCGCGTCTCGTAGCACCAGAATTCCATGCGATCGAGCTCGCGCAGCAGGTCGTTGGGGAACTCGATATCGGCCTTGTCGATTTCGTCGATCAACAGGGCCACGGGCTGCTCGGCCGTGAAAGCCTGCCAGAGCACGCCCTTGACGATGTAGTTTCTGATGTCCTTGACCTGGTCATCCCCCGCACCCGCCAGTTGACTGTCGCGCAGGCGGCTGACCGCGTCGTACTCGTACAGGCCCTGTTGTGCCTTGGTCGTGCTCTTGATGTGCCATTCGAGCAGCGGCATGCCCAGCGCCTTGGCGGCTTCCTCGGCCAGCAGGGTCTTGCCGGTGCCGGGCTCGCCCTTGACGAGCAGAGGGCGTTTCAGGGTGAGGGCGGCGTTGACGGCGAGCATCAAGTCCGGCGTTGCGACGTAGTTCTTGGAGCCTTGGAATTTCATGGGTGGGTCATGGGTGCAAGGGGCAAGCCGGGGGATCGTGACGTGACGCGGCGCGTACCGCACGAGCCGCGATTGGCGCGCGGGCGCGGAGCCCGCAGATATAATCGCCGCCGAACGATTCAACCACAGGCTGATTGTCCTCGCAAAATGAAGAACCTCAAGAATTTGGCGCTGGCGCTCTCTTCCCTGCTTGTCGCGGGCGTGACGGCTTTTTCCGCTGCCTCCGTGTCTGCCCAGGAGATCAAGGGTGACGCCAAGGCGGGCGAGCAGAAGAATGCCATGTGCATCGGCTGCCACGGTATCCCGGGCTACAAGGCCACGTTCCCCGAGGTGTACCAAGTGCCGAAGATCTCGGGGCAGAACGCCCCCTACATCTCGGCCGCCTTGCACGCCTACCAGAAGGGCGATCGTCGCCATCCGTCCATGCGTGGCATCGCCGAGAGCCTGAGCGAACAAGACATCGCCGATCTGGCGGCCTATTACGCCGCGCACGGTCAGAACCTGGCGGTGGCCGCCACGGCCGCGCCGGCTCCGTCGGCCAAGGTGACCGAGCTGCTGACCAAGGGCGCCTGCGTTTCCTGCCACGGCGAGGGCTTCTCGAAGCCGATCGACGGCAGCTATCCCAAGGTGGCGGGCCAGCCGGCGGACTACCTGTTCGTGGCGCTCAAGTCCTACAAGACCGAGCCGCACGCGACCTGGGGCCGCGCCAATGGCGTGATGGGCGGCATCGCCAAGCAATTCAGCAATGCCGAGCTGAAGGAGTTGGCCAACTACATCAGCAGCCTGCCGGGCGACGTGAAGACGGTGCCGGAAAGCCGCTTCCGCTGAGCTGTTCCTACCCCCACAAAAAAGCCGCTCATCGAGCGGCTTTTTTTCTTGGTTTTTTGTGTGTGTGTTCTGAGAGTGGCAGCGCGCGCTGCCGTCTGGGTGACGGTCCGCACGCCGTGAGCGAACCGCGGTGTCTCCCTGTCTCCACCCTCAGTCTCGTGTTGCCTTGCGCTGCACGCAGGCGATGTAGGCCTCGCCATCGGGCGCGCGGCCTGCGCGTTGACTTTCCCACAGCATGGTGCCCAGGCAGTCCATGGCGTCGTGGTGAGCGGCGTGCAGGTCGCCGCGCCGCGCCGCCAGCAGCTCGACGGCCTGGCGGATGCCACGGGGTTGGTCGATGCTGCTCTGTTCGCTGATGGACAGGTGCATGGACAGATGCAGGAAGGGGTTCATGGACGCCCCGTGCGTGCCGTCTGGCTGCGCGGCGTAGCCCCCCTCATACACCTGGGCGACGGCGGTGTCCGCGTCGGCCAGGTCGGCGTGGTACTCGGGGTGTTCGTTGATCCATTGGCTGGCGAGCTGCTCGATGGCTTCCATCGGCTGGCCTGCGCGGGACTTGGCGTAGACGGCGCAGAAGAAGCGGCGCACGTCGGCATGGGAGGGCTGGAACATGGGGCGATTATCCCGTCTGGCCCAGGCGCAGCCGTTCGCTCAGGGTCTGGGCGGCGCGCAGCAGGGGGGGCAGCAATTGCTCCTGCGCGACCTTGGCGCTGGTGCGGTTCACTTGGCCGCTCAGATTGAGCGCCGCGATGGCGCGGCCCGCACGGCCCCGAATGGGGGCCGCCAACGAGAGCAGTCCTTCTTCCAGTTCCTGGTTCACCAGGCTCCAGCCCTGCTTGCGCACTTGCTGGATCTTGGCCAACAGGGCTTGCGGCTCGGTCGTCGTGTGGCGGGTCATGGCCCGGGGCGGGCTTGCCTCAAGGCGGTGCAGCACCTGGGCATCGTCCAGCTCGGCCAGCAGCACGCGGCCCAGCGAGGTGCAGTAGGCCGGCAGGCGTGAGCCGATGCCCAGGGTGTTGCGCATGATCTTGTGGGTGGGCACGCGCAGCACATAAACGATGTCCGTGCCGTCCAGCACCGCGGCGGAGCAGGATTCTTTGACTTCTTCCACCAGCGCTTCCATGACCGGTTCGGCCAGGCTCCAGATGGGCATGGAGGAGAGGTAGGCAAAGCCCAGGTCCAGGATGCGTGCCGTCAGGCGGAACAGCTTGCCGTCGCTTTCCACATAACCCAGGGTCTGCAGCGTGAGCAGGATGCGGCGCGCGCCCGCGCGGGTCAGGCCGGCGCGCGCGGCGACTTCGCTCAGCGTTTGCGCAGGCGCTTGCGCGCTGAAGGATCGGATGACGTCCAGCCCGCGCGCGAAGGACTGCACGTAGCTGTCGCCGGGGCGCTGAGTCTCGGGGCGTGTCGCGGGCTGGGCGGGTGGCATGACAGGGCAGGGTAGGCAGCTGGTCTAGAATTCATTATACGAACAAATGTTCTTTAGGCGAACATACTCGGATCATCAAAGAGGAGCAATTCCATGATCGACAAGATCGTCGCCTCGGTGGCGGACGCACTGGCCGATGTGAAGGATGGAGCCACCGTGCTGATTGGCGGCTTCGGCACGTCAGGCATACCTGCGGAGCTGATCGATGGCCTGATCGCGCAGGGCGCGAAGGACCTGACCGTGGTCAACAACAACGCGGGCAACGGCGACACTGGCCTGGCCGCGCTGCTCAAGACCGGGCGCGTGCGCAAGATCATCTGCAGCTTTCCGCGCCAGGCGGACAGCCATGTGTTCGATGGGCTGTACCGCGATGGCAAGCTGGAACTGGAATTGGTGCCGCAGGGCAATCTGGCCGAGCGCATGCGCGCGGCCGGCGCGGGCATCGGCGCCTTCTTCTGCCCCACGGGCTATGGCACCGAGATCGCGAAGAACAAGGATGGCTCCAGCAAGGAGACGCGGGAGATCAACGGGCGGCACTATGTGCTGGAGTACCCCATCCACGGCGACGTGGCCCTCATCAAGGCCGAAGCCGGTGACCGTTGGGGCAATCTGACCTACCGCATGGCGGCGCGCAACTTCGGCCCCGTGATGGCCATGGCGGCCAAGCAGACCATCGCCACCGTGCACGAGGTCAAGGCACTGGGCGAGCTCGACCCGGAGGCCATCGTGACTCCCGGCATTTTCGTCAGCAAGGTCGTGAAGATCGCGCGCGTGGCGACGCAGGCCGGCGGGTTCAAGAAGGCGGCCTGAAAGTGACTGAAGTCGAACACAGGAGATGACGATGAGCAGCTATCAAAAACGCAGCAAAGACGAAATCGCGCTACGCATCGCCCAGGACATTCCGGATGGCGCGGTGGTCAACCTCGGCATTGGCCAGCCCACGCTGGTGGCCAACCACATTCCCACCGGGATGGAAATCATCTTGCAGAGCGAGAACGGCATCCTGGGCATGGGGCCCGCGCCGACTCCGGGGCAGGAGGACTATGACCTCATCAACGCCGGCAAGCAGCCGGTGACGCTGTTGCCGGGCGGGGCCTTCTTCCACCATGCCGACAGCTTCGCGATGATGCGCGGCGGGCACCTGGACATCTGCGTGCTCGGCGCCTTCCAGGTCAGCACCACGGGCGACCTTGCCAACTGGAGCACCGGCGAGCCCGGCGCCATCCCCGCCGTGGGCGGCGCCATGGACCTGGCCATCGGCGCCAAGCAGACCTGGGTGATGATGGACCTGCTGACCAAGAAGGGCGAGAGCAAGCTCGTGCGCCAATGCAGCTATCCGCTGACAGGCTTGCAATGCGTCAAGCGTGTCTATACCGAGCTTGCGACGTTCGCGTGCACGCCCGAGGGCCTGAAGCTGATCGACAAGGTGGAGGGCCTGAGCCATGCCGAACTCGAGAACATGGTGGGCCAGCCCATCGCAACAGCCTGAAGCGTCGCACGCGCAGCCCCTAGACACAAAGCGAGGAGATTTCTTCATGAGTCAACAAACCACCAGCCACCAGGCCTTTATCTGCGACGCGATCCGCACTCCCTTCGGTCGCTACGGCGGCGCGCTGTCCTCCGTGCGCACCGATGACTTGGGTGCGATCCCGCTCAAGGCCCTGATGGCGCGCAATCCCCGGGTGGACTGGGGTGCGGTGAGTGACGTGCTCTACGGTTGCGCCAATCAGGCCGGCGAGGACAACCGCAACGTGGCGCGCATGGCCTTGCTGCTGGCGGGCCTGCCCATCGAGGTGCCGGGTGCGACCATCAACCGCCTCTGCGGTTCGGGCCTGGACGCCGTGGGCAGCGCGGCGCGCGCCATCAAGTCGGGTGAAGCCACGTTGATGATCGCGGGTGGCGTGGAGAGCATGAGCCGCGCGCCTTTCGTGATGCCCAAGGCCGAATCCGCCTTCAGCCGCGCCAACGCGGTGTACGACACCACCATCGGCTGGCGCTTCGTCAACACGCTGATGAAGGCGCAGTACGGCGTGGACGCCATGCCCGAGACGGCCGAGAACGTGGCGACCGATTTCAAGATCGAGCGCGAAGCCCAGGACCGAATGGCCTTGCGCAGCCAATTGCTGGCCGTGGCCGCGCAGAAGGCCGGACACCTGGCGCGCGAAATCACGTCGGTGACGATCCCGCAGAAGAAAGGCGAGGCCATCGTGGTGGACCGGGATGAGCACCCGCGCGAGACCAGCCTCGAAGCCCTGGCGAAACTCAAGGGGGTGGTCAACCCCGATGGCACCGTGACGGCGGGCAACGCCAGCGGCGTGAACGATGGCGCCTGCGCGCTGCTGCTGGCCGACGAAAAGACCGCCGCCCGCCACGGCCTGACGCCGCGCGCGCGCGTGGTTGGCATGGCGACCGCCGGCGTGGCCCCCCGCATCATGGGCATGGGTCCCGCGCCGGCCACGCAAAAAGTGTTGGTGCAGACCGGACTGACGCTGGACCAAATCGACGTGATCGAACTCAACGAGGCGTTCGCAGCTCAGGGCCTGGCCGTGCTGCGCCAACTGGGACTGAAGGACGATGACGCGCGCGTCAACGCCTGGGGCGGCGCGATCGCGCTCGGCCACCCGCTGGGTGCCAGCGGCGCGCGCCTGGTGACCACCGCTGTCAACCAGCTGCACCAGCGCGGCGGGCGCTACGCCCTGTGCACCATGTGCATTGGCGTCGGCCAGGGCATCGCGGTCGTGCTCGAAAAAGTCTGATCGTATTTTTACAAGGAGACAACATGTGCATGCAACTGACCTCGCACCGGGCGCGCCTCGCAACGCTGTGCGTGACCTCTCTGCTCGCGTTCTGCGGCCTGGCCCAGGCCCAGACCTACCCGAACAAACCCATCACCATCGTCGTGCCCTTCGCGGCGGGCGGTGCCACCGACATCCTGGCGCGCGTGGTCGGTCAGCATCTGGGCGATGAACTCAAGCAGTCGGTGATCGTGGACAACAAGCCCGGCGCGGGCGGCAACGTCGGCGGAGCCTTCCTGGTGAAGTCGGCGCCGGATGGCTACACGCTGTACATGGGCGCGGTGGGCACGCAAACCATCAACCCTTTTCTCTACAAGAAGATGAGTTTTGATCCGATCAAGGACATGGCGGCCATCTCGCGTGTGGCCAACGTGCCCAATCTGCTGGTCGCGCACCCGGACAAGCCCTACAAGACTGTGCCCGAACTGATCGCCTACGCCCAGGCCCATCCCGGCAAGGTGAACTTCGGCTCCTCGGGCAGCGGCACGTCGGTGCATCTGTCGGGTGAGTTGTTCAAGTCCCTGGCCCGGGTGGACATGACCCACGTGCCGTACAAGGGCAGCGGTCCGGCCATGTCCGATCTGCTGGGCGGGCAGATCGACATCATGTTCGACAACATGCCTTCGGCCCTGCCCCACGTGAAGGCCGGCAAGCTGGTGCCCCTGGCCGTGACGACGCCGAAGCGCGCGCCCGAGTTGCCGGACACGCCGTCCATCGGCGAGTTCGTCAAGGGGTATGAGGCCACCTCGTGGTTCGGCCTGTTCGCGCCGGCCCAGACGCCCCCGGCCGTGATTCAGACTGTGCACACCGCCCTGGGCAAGGTCATGGCCCGGGCCGAGGTGAAGGCCAAACTGGCCGAGCTCGGCGCCGAGCCTGTCTACGAAACGCCCCGGCAGTTCGACACCTTCATCACCGCCGAAGCCATCAAGTGGCGCAGGGTGGTCCAGGAATCCGGCGCCAGCGTGGACTGATGCCAGATCAGGGGCGCGTCCGTGCAGTCCGTGCACCTGCAAGTTTTTTGCGTCCACCGAAAAAGTGATTTCCCGGTTTCGGCTTGCACCGGTCCGGTCTTTGTCCAACACTGCAGCCCAACGAGGAGCAGCACGTGGCGATGTTTTTTCTGAAAGCGGGCAAGCCAGGGTTGCCCATGGCTGGTCATCTGGCCATGCACGCGAAAAATGACCTGGCAGACGCCGGGCTTGGGGCAGCGGCATGAATTCGTTCATCTACACGGCCCAGCCCGCGCGCGTGGTTTTCGGCGCGGGCGCCCTCTCGCAACTGGGCGAGGAAATCGCAGCACTGGGTGCGACCAAGGCCCTGGTGCTGTGCACGCCCGAGCAGCGGGCCTCGGCCGAGAAGGTGGTTGACATGCTGGGCGCGCGCGCCGCGGGCGTGTTCGATCGCGCCGTGATGCACGTGCCGCTGGAAACTGCACACGAGGCTCGCGAGGTGGCGAGGCGGCTCGGCGCGGACTGCGCCGTGGCCATCGGCGGCGGCTCGACCACGGGCCTGGGCAAGGCCATCGCCCTGGATTCGGGCCTGCCCATCCTGGCCATTCCCACCACCTACGCGGGCAGCGAGATGACGCCGATTTACGGTCTGACCGATGGCAGGCTGAAGAAAACCGGCAAGGACATGCGCGTGCTGCCGCGCACCGTGATCTACGACCCCGAGCTCACGCTCAGCCTGCCCGCGACCCTGTCTGTCACCAGTGGCATCAACGCGATCGCTCACGCGGCCGAGGGCCTGTACTCGGTGGAAGGCAATCCCATCATGAGCCTGATGGCCGAGGAGGGCATCGCCGCCCTCGGCCGCGCGCTGCCGTGCATCGTGGCCAACCCACGGGACCTCGCGGCGCGAGGTGACGCGCTGTATGGCACGTGGTTGTGCGGCACGGTGCTGGGCCATGTGGGCATGGCTTTGCACCACAAGCTTTGCCATACCCTGGGCGGCAGCTTCAAGCTGCCGCATGCCGAGACGCACACCATCGTGCTGCCGCAGGCCTTGGCCTACAACGGTGTCGCCGCGCCCGAGGCCATGCGGCGCATTGCACGGGCCCTGAATGGCGCAAGCGGGTCGGGCAGTGTTTCGGCGGCCCAGGCCGTCTACGACCTGGCCCGTGCGAACGGCGCACCCGTGGCCCTGCGCGACATCGGCATGAAGGCCGCGGACCTGGACCAGGCGTGCGACATTGCCTTGCAGAACCAGTATCCGAACCCCCGACCGCTGGAGCGCGCGGCGATCCGCCAGTTGCTCCAGGACGCCTGGGAGGGCGTGCGCCCCCCGACGTGATCGGGTTTAGGTCCATGGTTCCACCTCCGGGATAAGACCCTGGGTTGATCGGGGGTACTTGTTGATTAAATTGTGTCAAATTTAATTTGAAGCAATAATTCAGCCCATGCCGAACCCCAGCCTTTCTTCCGACGTGGCGCTGCAGCTGGACCACCAACTGTGCTTTGCGCTGTACTCGGCCTCCCATGCCATGTCCAAGGCCTACAAGCCCCACCTGGATACGCTGGGCCTGACCTATCCGCAGTACGTGGCGATGCTCGTGCTGTGGGAGCGCGATGGCCTGACGGTTTCCGAGATCGGGGAGCGTCTGTACCTTGACTCAGGCACGTTGACACCTTTGCTCAAGCGGCTGGAGTCGGCGGGGTACATCAGCCGTCTGCGTGACACCGCCGACGAGCGGCGCGTGCTCATTCAATTGACCGCCACGGGCCGCCGCCTCAAGGCCAAGGCCGAATCCATTCCTGCCTGCATGCTGGAAGCCATGCAGTGTTCCCTGGGCGAAATTGCGGCCCTCACCCATCAGGTGCAACAGCTGCGCGATCGCCTGCAGGCCCAGCAGGCCTGAAAGATTTCCTCTTCCCCTGTCCCTTTTCTTCACCACCAGGAGCTCACCATGCCCAACATTCTTGAAAAAGTCGTCTACACCGCCAAGGCCCACACCACGGGCGGCCGCGAAGGTCGTTCCACCACCGACGATGGCCTGCTGGATGTGAAGCTGTCTCCGCCCAAGGCCATGGGCGGCGCCGGTGGCGCCACCAACCCCGAGCAACTGTTCGCCGCCGGTTACTCGGCCTGCTTCATGGGCGCGATCAAGCATGTCGCCAGCATGAAGAAGGTCGCCGTTCCTGCCGATGCCTCGATCGATGCCGAAGTGGACATCGGCCCCATCCCCCAGGGCTTCGGCATCGCTGCCCGCCTGGCCGTGAGCCTGCCGGGTCTGGACCGCGCCGTGGCGCAGGATCTGGTGGACACGGCGCACCAAGTCTGCCCCTATTCCAACGCCACCCGCGGCAACATCGTGGTGGAACTGCGCCTGGTCTGAGTCCAGCGACGCCACAAGAAAAGGGCCTCACGGCCCTTTTTTTGCGCCTGCTCGGACCGGCGCCCCAGGCTTGGGGGCGATGGCACGACAGCATCGGAAGATTCAGTTCTCCCCGAAATGCCCCGTCCACTTCCGTTCGTAGTTCAGCATGACAAAGTGCTCGGCCATGAAGTCGATGAAGGTGCGCACCTTGGCCGAGAGGTGCTTGCGGCTGGGGTAGGCCAGGTTCACGGTGAGGCGGGGCAGGTCCCATTCGTCCAGCATGGGCACGAGGCGGCCGGCCACCATGTCTTCGTAGACGATGTACGTGGGCAGGATCAGGATGCCCAGGCCGTCCAGCGCGGCCGCGCGCAGCACCTGTCCGTCGTTGGATTCCACCAAGCCCTTGACCTGCACCGTCGTCTCGACACCATCGCGCGTGAAGCGCAGCTCGTAGGGGTTGTTGGCGTAGGTGTAGATCAGCAGCTGATGGTTCCGCGCCAGGTCTTCGGGCGTCTGGGGGCGGCCGTGTTTCGCCAGGTAACGCGGCGAGGCGGTCAGCAGGCGGCGCGTGCCCGCGAGCCGACGCACGGTGATGTTGGAGTCGGGTTCGAACTCGCGGGTGCGGATGGCCACGTCGATGTTGTTGTCGATGATGTCCAGGTAGCGGTTGGCCGTCTCCACGTGCACGCTGACCTGCGGGTAGCGCTCGGTGTAGGCGCGCAACAGCGGCGCGATGTGGTGCATCGAGAAAGAAAGCGAGGCCGAGATGCGCAGCGTGCCCGTGGGCTTGAGCGTGCGTGCGTTGACGGCGTCCTCGGCGTCCTGCAGCTCGGCCAGCAGGTTGCGCGCGCGGCCGAGGAACTCCAGCCCGGTGTCGGTGAGGTAGAGGCGGCGTGTGTTGCGCTCGACCAGGCGCGCACCCAGCCGTTCCTCCAGAGCATGCAGATGACGGCTGGCCGCAGCGTTGGAAAGGTCCAGCGCATCGGCAGCGCGGCTCAGGCTGCCGGTCTCGGCCACCTGAACAAATAACTGAAGTTCTGCGAAACGGTCCACGCCGGTCTTCCTCGGGTAATCCCCTGCTTTTTCTCTGACTGCAAAAGTCAATTGCGTCTGTGTTCTTTCGCAAATTGTCGGGGACTTTTAGAGTGCGCCCATCTCATAAGAACCCTCAGGAGACCGCGCGCATGCGCAACCTCAACGAAGACACCATCACCCAGGCTGTGCTCGGGCGTTTCGCCGACATGCCCGATGGCCGCTTGAAGGACATCATGACCAGCCTGGTCCAGCACCTGCACGCCTTCGCGCGCGAGGTGCGCCTGACGGAGGAAGAGTGGTTCCAGGGCATCCAGTTCCTCACGGACACCGGTCACATCACGGACAACAAGCGGCAGGAGTTCATCCTGCTGTCCGACACCTTGGGCCTGTCCATGTTGACGGTGGCTTTGAACAACAGGAAACCCGCCGGTTGCACCGAGGCCACCGTTTTCGGGCCTTTCCACGTCGATGGCGCGCCGCAGTACGCGCTGGGCGAAGACATCTCCAACGGCGCGCGGGGCGTGCCCTGCCTGGTGCGTGGCACGGTGCGCGGTGCCGGCGGCGAGGGCGTGCCCCATGCCCGACTGGATGTCTGGCAGTCCGACGAAGAGGGGCTGTACGACGTGCAGCACGCCGGGATCAAGCATGCGCAGGCGCGCGGCATCCTGCAGGCCGATGCCGAGGGGCGTTACCACTTCCGCTCCATCCTCGCCGTGCCCTATGCGATCCCGCACGATGGGCCGGTGGGGCGGATGCTTGAGGCGACCCGGCGTCATCCCTGGCGCCCGGCCCATCTGCATTTCATGATCGAGGCCGAGGGGTACGAGACGTTGATCACCCACGTCTTCCGCCGCGACGACCCCTACCTCGACTCCGATGCCGTGTTCGGCGTGCGCCAGTCCCTGATCGCCGACTGGAACCCCCAACCCGATGGCACCTACCTCGTGGACTATGACTTCGTGCTGAACCCCAGGAAGACATAGCCGCCACGGTCGTTCCACCCCCTGATGAACCAAGAAGGAGACAAACCATGAAAAAACGTTATCTCATCTGGGCCGCGTTCTGCGCCGCCCTGACCCTGGGCATGGGTGGCGCCAACCTAGCCCGCGCCGAACAGACCTTCAAGCTCACCATCGCGTCCAGCCATCCCGTGGTGCTGCCCTGGGTGGGTTTGATGAGCACGCTCTTCGTGCCCGAGGTCAACAAGCGGGTCGAGGCGCTGGGCAAGGGCTACAAAATCGAGTGGCGCGAGGCCTATGGCGGCCAGCTCTACAAGATGAACGCCACGCTGACCAGCGTGGAACAAGGGGTCACCGACATCGGCTGGGTGTTTCACCAACTGGAGGCGGCCAAGATGCCGCTGGCACAGTTCGGCACCGTCACGCCCTTCACCACCGACGACGTGCGCATCATCCTCGACGTGGCCAACGAGATGAACGAGAAGGTGCCCGCGCTCAAGCGCGAGTGGGAACGCAACAACGTGGTCTTCCTCGGCGCGACCGGGGTGGACACCTACCACCTGTTCACCAAGCAGCCGGTCCAGACCTACGCCGACCTGCGCGGCCGCAAGATCTCCGCGCCGGGTTCCATCGGTCTGTGGCTCCGCGGCTCGGGCGCGGTGCCGGTGGACGGTTCGCTCACCAGCTACTACACCGACATCCAGAGCGGCGTGTCTGACGGCGCGATCTCGATCTCCACCGGCATCCTGCCCAACAAGATCTACGAGGTGGCCCCCAATATCACCACGGTCAACATCGGGGCGCTCTACATCGGTGGCATGGCGATGAACAAGGACAGCTATGCCGCGCTGCCGAAGGAAATTCAGCAGATCGTCAAGGATGTGGGCAAGGTGTATTCCAAGGCCTTGGGCGAGACGCTGATGCAGCGCTACGAAGGCGCGCTCAAGACCATGGCCGACGTGGGGGCCAAGCAGAACCCGCCCGTCAAGATCAGTGAACTCTCGGTCGCCGAGCGGACCAAGTGGGTCCAGACCATGCCCAACCTGGCGGCGGACTGGGTCAAGGCCAATGCCAGCAAGGGGCCGGCGAAGGACATCGTCTCGACCTACATGAGCGAGTTGCGCAAGCGCGGTGTCAAGCCGGTGCGTGACTGGGACAAGGAATTGTGAAACACCCCAGGCTCCGCGCCCTTTGTCCGCTGCGCCACCTCTCCGGGGGCAACGCCAGTGGCCCGGCGAAGCTGGTTCCACGGTGTTCCCCGGCTGGGGGTGCGGCGCCAACAGCCTAGAGGTTTGACTTGTCTTACGAAACCAATACGGACCTGGAGTCCACTCCTTCTGCCTCGGGCGCGCCCGACAGTGCCTTCGGCCGCCTGATCGACGCGCTCAACGCCGCCGGTTCGGTGCTGATCGGCGCGGTGATGCTGCTGATGTGCGCGGACGTGCTGCTGCGCAACCTGGCCAACCGGCCCATCGATGGCGTGGCCGAGCTGGTGGCCACCAGCATCGTGATGATCGTTTTCTTGCAATTGCCGGCCACACTGCGGCATGGACGCATGTCGCGGGCCGACCTGTTCATCGACCCCTTCATTGACCGGCGGCCGCGCGCGGGCAAGCGCCTGCGCGCCCTGTTCTCGGCGACGGGCATCTTCGCCTGCGGGGTCATTGCCTACGCGAGCTGGTGGCCCCTACTGCGATCTTGGACGGAGGACGAGTTCCTCGGTGTCGAAGGCCTGTTTACCTTTCCCATCTGGCCCATGCGCGCGCTGGTGGTGCTGGGCGCCGCGCTGGCCGCCGTGCAATACCTGCTGCTGGCGGTGCAGGACCTCCGGGAGAGCCCGGGCACGACGGCGGATGCAGTGACGAAGCAGGAGGCCCGGCATGAGTGACGTGCAAGTCGGACTGCTGTCCATCCTGCTGATACTCGCTGCCATTTACTTCGGCATGCACATCGGCGTGGCGCTCATCGTTACCTCTTTTGTCTGCGTGGCGCTCATCAAGTCGCCCGAGATCGCGGCGCGTTTCGTCGCGGCCTCGGCCAACGACGCGATCCGCGACTATCTCTTCGGCGTGATCCCCCTGTTCGTGCTGATGGGGATGCTGGTCAGCGTGAGCGGGATCGGGCGCGATACCTTCGACGTGTTCCAGTGGCTGACGCGCCGCATACGCGGTGGACTGGGTTTGGCGACCGTGTGCGCCAACGCGGTGTTCGCGGCCATCACGGGCATTTCCATCGCCTCGGCCTCGGTGTTCACCAAGGTGGCGGTGCCCGAGATGATCCGCCACGGCTACACGCGCCGCTTCGCCGTGGGCGTCGTCGCGGGCAGTTCGGTGCTGGGCATGCTCATCCCTCCCTCGCTGCTGATGATCGTCTACGGCGTCCTGGCCGAAGAGTCCATCGGGCGCATGTTCATCGCGGGCATCGTCCCGGGCATCGTGCTGGCCCTGGGCTTTCTGCTGCTGATCGTGGGTATGGCCTACCTGCGGCCGAACGCGATCCTGGACAACCCGGCGCTGGCCGCGCGCCATGCGGCCGAGTCGAACGAAACCTGGCGTAGCGCGAGCCTCAAGTTCCTGCCCATCTGTCTACTGATCGTGCTGGTGCTGGGAGGGCTGTATGGGGGGCTGTTCACACCCACCGAGGCGGGGGCCGTGGGCGCGGCCGGCGCCTTTGTCATCGCCTTGCTGCGCCGCAGCCTCAGCTGGCGCAAGCTCTGGAATGTGCTGACGGAGACGGGTTACGTCTCGGTCTCGGTGCTCTTCCTCATCATCTCGGCCATGCTCTACAGCCGCATGCTGGCGTTGACGGGCATGCCCGGTGGCGCGATGCAAGCCATCGCCACGCTGGAAATGGGGCCCTGGGCCTTCCTGATCGCCTACCTGCTGATCGTGTTGGCCCTGGGCTGCATCATCGACTCGGTGTCCATCATGCTCATCATGCTGCCCATCGCGTTGCCGGTGGCCCAGAGCTTCAACATGGATCTCATCTGGTTTGGGGTCGTCACCGTGGTGGCGGTCGAGATCGGCCTGTTGACGCCTCCCTTCGGCGTCTCGGTCTACACCGTCAAGTCCGCGCTCAACGACCCCCACATTTCCATCCGCGACATCTTCGTCGGCGTCCTCCCTTTCGTGCTGGCCATGGTGGTGGTGCTGGCCTTGCTGGTGGTCGTCCCCTCGCTGTCCACCTGGCTCGCGCGCTTGTAGTCGTGGACAGGAGTTGCATCCATGCTGTTTGTCTTTTTCCTGATCGATAAACCCGACCATGGCGCGTTGCGGTCGCGTGTACGTCCGGAGCACAAGGCCTATCTGAGTGCCGTGGCTGGACGCATCGCCTTCGCCGGACCCTTGGTCCACGACGACGGCCAGACCATGCTGGGCAGTCTGCTGGTGATCGACTTTCCCGACCGTGAGGCGGCCCATGCCTGGCTGGCGGACGAACCGTTCACGAAGGCGGGGCTGTACGCGAGCACGGCGGTCCACGCCTTCGTGAACCTGTGGCCGCAATGCGCGGGTTTCCCGCTTGTTTCCTGAGGACGAGCCGAACCCCATGATCAAGCACATCGTGATGTGGAACCTGCGTGGCGACACGCCCGAACAGAAGGCTGCTGCCGCCGCCTTGCTCAAGCAGGGCTTCGAGAGTCTGCGCGGGCGCATTCCGGGCCTGCTGTGCATCGAGATCGGCATCGACAACAGCCGCGTCGATTACGCCTGCGACGTGGTGCTCTACAGCGAGTTCGAAAGCCAGGCCGCGCTGGACGCCTACGCCCATCATCCCGAACACCTGCGCCTGCGCCAGACGCTGGGCGATATGCGCATCGCGCGCCATCAGGTGGACTATTTCATTTGAAAAAGGAGCAACCATGAGCAATGCCAATACCCTGCAGGACGAGCTGCTGATCCGACAGATGAGCCTGGGCTGAGCGGTGGCCAAACGCGAATGTCCCCGGGCTGGCAGTCCCGGCCCGGACGTCGCAGAATCAAGCCCCGTTTTTTCTTACTTGCATTTTTCCCATGTCCAAACAACTTGACTCCCAGGCGCTGAATCAGCTTTTCCTCGCCGCGCGCACCGCCAACGGCTTTCTCGATCAGCCGGTCGCCCCGGACCTGCTGAAACAGGTTTATGAATTGGCCCGCATGGCGCCCACGGCCATGAACTCCCAGCCGACGCGCTATGTCTTCATCTCCACGCCCGAGGCCAAGGCCCGCCTGCTGCCTTTGATGGCCGCAGGCAACGTGGACAAGACCCGTGCCGCGCCGGTGACGGTGCTGGTGGCGACCGACAGCAAGTTTTACGAGCACATGCCGCAGATCTGGCACGGCGCGGGCGCCAGGGAGATGCTGGAGGGCAATCCGGCCATGGCCGGCAAGATGGCCAGCCTCAACGGGGTGCTCGGTGGCGCGTACTTCATCCTCGCCGCGCGTTCCCTGGGCCTGGATTGCGGTCCCATGGCGGGGTTCGATGCAGCCAAGGTCAACGCCGAATTCTTCCCCGATGGCCGCTGCAGCGTCAATTTCATCCTCAACCTGGGCTACGCAGACCACAGCAAGGAGTTCGCGCGCAACGGTCGCCTGAGCTTCGAGCAGGCGTGCACTATGCTCTGAGCGCAGCGTACACCCGCGGCGGCATTGTTGCGTCCCTCGCTGCCCTCCCCTCAAGGGGAGGGCTTCCCCATGGGCCTTGATGCAGAATCCCCTCTGCATGCTCACGCTCATCTACGCCCATCCCTATCCCCTGCATTCACGCGTCAACCGGGCCTTGCGGCAGGCGGTTGACGAGCTGCCAGGCGTCCGCACGCGCGACCTCTACGCGCTCTACCCGGACTTCCACATCGATGTGGCGGCTGAGCAGGCGGCCCTGGCCGAGAGCCGGATCATCGTGCTGCAGCACCCGATGCGCTGGTACCACACGCCCGCGCTGCTGAGCCTCTGGTTCGAGAAGGTGCTGGCCTATGGCTGGGCCTACGGGCATGACGCCACCGGGCAACGCGCGCGTGCCCTGCAAGGCAAGCGCCTGCTCTGGGCCGTGACGGCCGGCGGTGCGCAGAGCGCCTACAGCCCCGAAGGCTACAACCAGCACACCGTCCATGAAATGGGAGCGCCGATACGCCAGACCGCCCTCTACTGCGGCATGGAATGGCTGGAGCCGCACGTGGTTTACGGCACGGGTCAGCTGGAGGTGGTGACGCTGGCCCAAGCGGCCCGCGGCTACCGCGACCGTCTGGTCGAACTGCTGCAGGAGGGGGTGGCATGAGCGCCGTCGTCGCCGCGCAGCAGGCCGTCAACGCCGCATCGACCGCCGCGGGCAGTCATGGTCCCAATCTGGTGCCGGTGGTCACGTTGCTGGCGGCCGCCGTCATCGCCGTGCCCCTGTTCAAGCGCCTGGGCCTGGGTGCGGTGCTGGGCTATCTGGCGGCGGGACTGCTGATCGGCCCCTCGGTGCTGGGCTTGATCCATGACCCCGCGACCATCCTGCAGACGGCGGAACTGGGCGTGGTGATGTTTCTGTTCATCGTTGGACTGGAAATGCGGCCCGCGCACCTGTGGCAGATGCGACGGCAGATTTTCGGCCTGGGCGTGTTGCAGGTCGGGCTGGCGATGGCGCTGCTGACGCCCGTGGGCGTGGTGATCGGAGCGTGGCTGGGGCGGGGGCTCGATTGGGAGCAGGCCTGGGTGGCGGGCACCGGTTTCGTGCTGACGTCGACCGCCATCGTCATGCAGATGCTCGTCGAGCGCAAGCAACTGGCCAGCCCGGCGGGGCAGAAGGTGGTGTCCATCCTGCTGCTGGAAGACCTGCTGATCGTGCCCTTGCTGGCCATCGTGACCTTCATCGCGCCCGGTGGACACGAGGGCGGCCACGTGGCCCTGGGCTGGCAGGTGCGCGCGCTCAACATCGGCCTGGCCCTGGGCGCCTTTTTAGTGCTCCTGGCCGTGGGGCGCTGGCTGCTGAACCCGCTGTTCGTCCTGTTGAGCGCCGTGCGTTCGCGCGAAGTCATGACGGCCGCGGCCCTGCTCGTGGTGCTGGGGGCGGCCCTGTGGATGGACCTGGGAGGCCTGTCGACGGCCATGGGCGCGTTCATCGCCGGGGTGATGCTCGCCGAGTCGTCCTTCCGCCACCAGCTCGAAGCCGACGTGGAGCCGTTCAAGGGCCTGCTGCTGGGTCTGTTCTTCCTTGCGGTCGGCATGTCGATGGACCTCACTGTCATTGCGGCGCAGTGGCAGTTGGTGCTCGGTAGCGTGGTGGCTTACATGTTGCTCAAGTCGGCGGCCATCTACCTGATCGCGCGGCTGGTGAAGACCAGCCACGAGGTGGCGCTGGAGCGCATGGTGCTGATGGCCCAGGGCGGTGAATTCGCCTTCGTGCTGTATGCCGCCGCGACCTCGGTGGGGCTGATGGAGGCCGAGGTGAACTCCGTCTACACGGCGGTCATCATCCTGTCCATGGTGCTCACGCCGCTGATGCTGATCGCGCACGGCCGCTGGGTCTCTCGCTGCGCACGCCGGCGCATCAACGAGCCCGAGCGGGCCTACGACACCGAAATGGACCACAGCCCGGTCATCATCGCGGGCTTTGGTCGCTTCGGCCAGATGGTGGGTCGTCTGCTGCTGGCCAATGGCATCGTCAGCACCATCATGGACAGCGACGCCGAGCACATTGAAAGCATGCGGCAGTTCGGCTTTCACGTGTATTACGGCGATGCGACCCGACTGGATCTGCTGCAGGCCGCAGGCGCGGCGCAAGCCAAGGTGCTGGTGGTGGCCGTGGACGACAAGGAAGCCGCCAAGACCATCGTCGAACGGGTCCGTCAAGCCTATCCGCACCTGCAGGTGTTCGCTCGCGCTTACGACGTCTCCCATTACTACGACTTGCGCAGGATCGGTGCGCACGTGGCGCAGCGCGAGGTGTATGAGAGTTCCTTGCGCCTGGGGCGTCACGTTCTGGAGACACTGGGCGTGGGCGCCTACGAAGCCAAGGAGATGGCGGATGGTTTCCGGCTGGCGAACGAAAAACAGGTGGATGCCTTCGCCCGCATGCGCGAAAAGGCCGAATTCAAGGACTACATCCAGGCCATCCGCACCAGCCGGGAAGAGCTTGAGCGCCAGTTGCGCGAGGAAACCGCGCAGCGGGGCAAGGAAGGCCACGACTGGGAGGCCAGCGAGCGGCGGGCCCACGACGAGCGGCCCTGAGTGCGGCGCGCGCCGCGAGATCGGCGCGCTGCGCTAACATCGCCGCAGCCCGCCAGGTGCCTCGATGCTGGCGGCCACCAACAGCAGGGAGCGCCCGATGCCGATTGTTGTGATTGCCAATCCCAAGGGAGGCGTGGGCAAGTCCACGCTGTCCACCCAGGTGGCGGGGTACTACGCCAGCCGGGGCCATGCGGTCATGCTGGGCGACGCGGATCGCCAGCAGTCCTCGCGCCTGTGGCTGAGTCTGCGCGCACCCACGGCGGCGCCCATCGTCGGCTGGGACATGGTGGACGGGGCGAACGGGATCGGCAAGGTGGCCAAGCTGCCCAAGGGCGTCACCCATGTGGTGCTGGACACGCCGGCCGGATTCACCGGCGCGCGCCTGAAGGACGCCCTGGCCCATGCCAGCAAGCTCATCGTGCCCCTGCAAGCCAGCGTGTTCGATATCTTCGCGACCCGGGCCTTTCTGGACGAAATCAAGGCCCAGGCGCCGCGCAATCTGCAGATGGGCGTGGTCGGCATGCGCGTGCACGCCCGCACGCTGGCGGCCGAGCATTTGCGCGGATTCGTGGACAGCCTGGGGCTGCCTTTGCTGGCCTGCCTGCGCGAGACGCAGAACTACGTGCATCTGGCCGCCCAAGGCTTGACGCTGTTCGACGTCACGCCCGGTCGCGTGGAAAAAGACCTGGTCCAATGGGCCGAGCTGTGTCGCTGGCTTGACGCCTGAAGCGGCGCTTCGCCGCTACAGTGGACTGACTTGATCCAGTTCACAGGAGACAGAGGCCCAATGAAAACATTCCGCACCCTGGCCGAGTTGGCCGCCTGCGTGGGGCAGGAGGTCGGCGTCAGCGACTGGCTCACCCTCACGCAGGAGCAGATCCATTTGTTCGCCCAGGCCACGGGGGACCATCAGTGGATCCATGTGGATGAGCAGCGTGCCCGCGCCGGCCCCTTCGGCGGGCCGATCGCCCACGGTTTTCTCACTCTGTCGCTGCTGCCCCGCTTTTTCGAGATGGCGTTCGAGGTCGCCGAATCCGGCATGGGCGTGAACTACGGACTCAACAAGGTCCGTTTCACCGCGCCCGTGCCCGTGAACAGCCGCCTGCGTGCGCGCATGACGCTGCTGCGCGCCGAGCCCATCGAGCATGGCGGCCTGCAATTGGCCTGGGACGTTACCGTGGAGCGCGAAGGCGCGGACAAACCGGTCTGCGTGGCGCAGGCCCTGGTGCGACGCTATCCATGAGCAGCGCACGACGTTTCAATGCCGTGACGGACCCCTCGGGCCTTCTTCTTATTCCCTGAAACCGTTCTGCCGCCAGGCCTCGAACACCGTTACCGCCACGGCGTTGCTGAGATTCAGGCTGCGTTGACCGGCGCGCATGGGAAGTTTGAGTTGTTGTGAGGGGGCAAAGCTGTCCCGCACTGTCGCAGGCAGCCCGGCGGTTTCGGAGCCGAAGACCAGCCAGTCACCGGCCTGAAACCCCACGTCGTGCACGCGGTGCGTTCCCCGCGTGGTCAGGGCGAACATGCGCTCGGGGTCCGGCCGTTCCGTGGCCACAAAGGCCTCCCAGTCCGCATGGCGGCGCACCTCTGCGTACTCGTGGTAATCCAGCCCGGCACGCTTGAGCAGGCGATCTTCCATCGCGAAACCCAGTGGCTCGATCAGGTGCAGCGCGCAGCCAGTGTTGGCGGCGAGGCGGATGACATTGCCCGTGTTGGGTGGGATTTCGGGATGGACCAGGACGATGCGGAACATGGGCCGGATTGTCGCCGGCTCCCTGATCCACAGATCACAAACCGTCCAAAGGCGTGCGCGCCAACACCAGGGCGGACACTTCCGCGGCGCCAGCCGCACGTAGCGCGGCGGCGGCGGCGTTCAAGGTGGCGCCCGTGGTCATCACGTCGTCGATCAGCAGCAGGCGCTGGCCTTCGATCAGGCGTCGCTTGCCGCGGGCCACACCGAAGGCGTCCTGCACATTGCGCAGGCGCTCGGCGCGAGGCAGGCTGTGCTGGTCCGGTGCGTGACGCAGCCGCAGCAACCAGTTCAGGCGGGTCTTGCGCGGCGCCAGCGCACGTGCGAGGTGCAGCGCCTGGTTGAAGCCCCGCTCGCGCAGGCGGGCCTGGGTCAAGGGCAGGGGCAGCAGGGCGTCGGCATCGTCCAGAGCCTCGGAGGCTCCGGGGGCGCCGCGCATCAGACTGGCCAGCGTCGATGCCCAGCCTGGCTCGGGGCCGAATTTGTAGCGGCTGATCAGATCGTTCCAGGGCCAGTCGTAGTCCACCGCGGCGTGGCAGCGGTCCAACTGGTCCAGCGGTGCCTTGCCGTCGGCATCGGCGCCGGACCGGGGCCAGAGCAGGCAGACCGCGCAAACGTCCATGCCTTCGGCCACGGGCAGGGCGCAGGCGCGGCAGCGCGGGCGTGGCGAGGCAAAGCGCCGCAGGCAGGTCGCGCACAGGGGCGCGGCGGGCCAGGCACGGCAGATGGCGCATTGACTGGGCAGCAGATGGCCAGGGGTGAGTCGGGACAACAGGGCGCGGAACATGGGCTGGAGTTTGGCAGACGCGGCGACGCTTCCCGCCTGATCTTTCTATACTCGCGCGCTGCCTATGAACGATACCCATCCCCCGACGATCGATCCGGTCGCCGCCTTGCGCTGGCAACGGCGTCCCCACGTCATTGAAGGGCGCCTCGCCTCGGCCTGGTTGCATGAGGAGGTGGCGCGACGAATGGAAGAGCGCCTGGGCTGGATCGTGCGCCAGCCGCGCAGCTGGCTGCATTGGGAGCCGGTGCGTGGCGGCCTTGCCGTGCATGAGCAACTGGCCCGGCGCTACCCCGGCGTGCCGGCCTCTCTGCATGCGGATGTGCCCGAGGAGGCCAGCGCGGCCTGGCGCCTCGCGCGCCCTGCCTGGTGGAAGCGATGGCAAGCCATGGCTCGGTCGTCGTCGGGACCGGGCGCCCCCGTCGACCTGCTCTGGGCCAATATGAGCTTGCACATGGCCGCCGATCCCCTGGCCCTGATGCGGGCATGGCATGCGGGCTTGAACGTCGATGGCCTGTTGATGTTTTCCTGTTTCGGGCCGGACACCTTGCGTGAATTGCGGCAGCTCTACACCGCGCTGGGGTGGCCGCCGCCGGCGCACGAGTACACCGATATGCATGACTGGGGCGACATGCTGGTCGCCAGCGGCTTTGCCGAGCCGGTGATGGACATGGAGCGCATCGAGCTGACCTTCGATTCCCCCGAGCGCCTGCTGCGCGAACTGCGCGAACTGGGGCGCAACCTCCACCCGGCACGCTTCCCTGGCTTGCGGGGCAAGGATTGGCGCAAGCGCCTGCTGACCGAACTCGGCCGTCTGGCCGACCCTGCCCAGGACGGCAGATTGCGCTTGACCTTTGAGATCATCTACGGTCACGCCCTGCGACCCGAGCGTCGGCTGGCTGTCACGCCTGAAATGCGCCTTTCCGTAGATGAGCTGCGCACTCAACTACAGCGTCGCCGCGATTGAGCTGCAAAAGGGCTCGGCTACAATCCGCCGTTGCAGATTGCCACAGGCCAGGCTGCGGGCTTTTTTGGGCCTGCGCGTTGGCGCGGTTGCCGCTAGAGTGCGGGCAATCCGAGAACATTCAAGACCTTCAAGAAGTGAACATGATGAAGAGCATTGCAGACAAACTGGCTTCACTGTTGCTCGCGGCTGGCGCATCCGTGGGAGTCTGGGCCGCGACGGCTGGTTTCGCCGCCGTTCACGCGGCCGTCAACGATCTGCCTGGCGGCCCGGCCGTCAATCAGCTCAACCTGGGCCCTGCGGCGACCAAGATCGCCGCCGAGCAGCAGTGGCTGCACTGGATGATGCTGATCATCTGCACGGTGATCTTCCTCGGCGTGTTCGGCGTGATGTTTTATTCGATCTTCAAGCACCGCAAGAGCAAGGGCGCGAAGTCGGCCGATTTCCATGAGTCCGTCGGCGTCGAGATCGCCTGGACGGTCGTGCCCTTCATCATCGTCATTCTGATGGCCCTGCCCGCGACCAAGACCGTCGTGGCCCAGAAGGACACCAGCAATGCCGATCTGACCATCAAGGTCACCGGCTATCAGTGGAAGTGGGGCTACGACTACCTCAAGGGCGAAGGCGAGGGCCTGGGCTTCGTTTCCACGCTGGACGTGCGCCACCGTCAGATGTCCGAGTCTGGCAATCCACCGCCCACGGACGACTACCTGTTGAAGGTGGACAAGCCGCTGATCGTGCCGGTCGACAAGAAGGTGCGCATCATCACCACCGCCAATGACGTGATCCACTCCTTCATGGTGCCGGCCTTCGGCATCAAGCAGGACGCGATTCCCGGCTTCGTGCGCGACACCTGGTTCCGCGCTGAAAAAACGGGCGATTTCTACGGCCAATGCGCCGAGCTCTGCGGCAAGGAACACGCCTACATGCCCATCCACGTGAAGGTGGTTTCCGCCGAGGATTACACCAAGTGGGTGGACGCCGAGAAGAAGGCCATGGCGGCGAAGGCTGATGATCCCAACAAGGTCTGGGTGCTGAACGATTTGGTGGCCCGTGGCGAAAAGGTCTACACCGCCAACTGTGCGGTCTGTCACCAGGCGAATGGCAAGGGCGCTGGTCCTTTCAAGCCGCTCGACGCCTCGCCCATCGTGCTGGACGCCGACAAGACCAAGCAGCTTGCCATCGTGCTGGCCGGCAAGGGCGCGATGCCGTCCTGGAAGTCGTCCTTGAGCGACACCGAGATTGCGGCCGTCGTGACCTACACCAAGAACGCCTGGTCGAATAAGACGGGCTTCCTGGTTCAGCCTTCTGACGTGAAGGCCGCGCGTTGATCCGCGCTAGAACATAAAAGAGTTGAAGAAGGAAGTCACCATGAGCGCCGTTCTCGACCATTCCCACCATGCCGGTCATGCCCATGACCACGACGATCACCACCATGCCCCGACGGGCTGGCGGCGCTGGGTCTTCGCGACCAACCACAAGGACATCGGCACGCTGTACCTGCTGTTCGCTTTCACGATGCTGATGATCGGCGGCGTGTTGGCCTTGCTGATCCGCGCCGAACTGTTCCAGCCTGGTCTGCAGATCGTGAATCCCGAACTGTTCAACCAGCTCACCACCATGCATGGCCTCATCATGGTGTTCGGCGCCATCATGCCGGCCTTCGTCGGTTTCGCGAACTGGATGATTCCGCTGCAGATCGGCGCCGGGGACATGGCCTTCGCCCGCATGAACAACTTCAGCTTTTGGCTGATGATTCCCGCCGCGCTGATGCTGGTGGGTTCGTTCTTCATGCCTGGTGGCGCGCCCGCCGCGGGCTGGACGCTTTACGCGCCGCTGACCCTGCAGATGGGGCCCTCCATGGATGCCGGCATTTTCGCCATGCACATCCTGGGCGCCTCGTCCATCATGGGCTCGATCAACATCATCGTGACCATCCTGAACATGCGCGCGCCCGGCATGACGCTGATGAAGATGCCGCTGTTCTGCTGGACCTGGTTGATCACCGCCTACTTGCTGATCGCCGTGATGCCCGTGCTGGCTGGTGCGATCACCATGACGCTGACGGATCGCCACTTCGGCACCACTTTCTTCAACCCGGCCGGCGGCGGTGACCCGGTGATGTACCAGCATATTTTCTGGTTCTTCGGTCACCCCGAGGTGTACATCATGATCTTGCCGGCTTTCGGCATCGTGAGCGCCATCGTGCCGGCCTTCGCGCGCAAGAAGCTGTTCGGCTATGCCTCCATGGTGTATGCGACCGCTTCCATCGCCATCCTGTCCTTCATCGTCTGGGCGCACCACATGTACGCCACGGGCATGCCGGTGACGGGTCAGCTGTTCTTCATGTATGCCACCATGCTGATCTCCGTGCCCACTGGCGTGAAGATCTTCAACTGGTTGGCGACGATGTGGCGCGGCTCCATGACCTTTGAAGCGCCCATGCTGTGGGCCGTGGGTTTCATCTTCGTGTTCACGATGGGCGGCTTCACCGGACTGATCCTCTCGATGGCACCCATCGACATCCAGTTGCAGGACACCTACTACGTGGTGGCCCACTTCCACTACGTGCTGGTGGCTGGTTCGCTGTTCGCCATGTTCGCCGGCGTCTACTACTGGCTGCCCAAGTGGACCGGCGTGATGTACAGCGAGTTCCGCGGCAAGCTGCATTTCTGGTGGTCCATGATCGCCTTCAACATCACCTTCTTCCCGATGCACTTCCTGGGCTTGGCCGGTATGCCGCGCCGTTACGCCGACTACCCGATGCAATTCGCCGACTTCAACGCGATCGCCTCGGTCGGTGCCCTCGGCTTCGGTCTGGCGCAGGTCTACTTCTTCCTCTTCGTCGTGCTGCCGGCCATGCGCGGTCAGGGTGAAAAGGCGCCCCAGAAGCCGTGGGAAGCCGCCGAAGGCCTGGAGTGGGAAGTGCCGTCGCCTGCTCCCTTCCATACCTTCGAAACGCCGCCCAAGCTTGACGCCACGGCGACCAAGATCGTGGGTTGAGCGTCGCGCCCCGAGCAAAGGACGAGTCCGCCATGGCAATGACACCTGAACAGAAAAAAGCCAACCTTCGCCTGGGCCTGATCCTGGCGTCGGTGGCCGTGGTGTTCTTCTGCGGTTTCGTGGCGAAGTTCGTCTTCTTCGGACACTGAGCGCGGAGTGGCGTGACGATGAACCTGCGACGTGAAAATCTGCGCATGGTGGGCAAGCTCACGGTGATCGTGGCGGGCATGTTTGCCTTTGGCTACGCCCTGGTTCCGCTCTACCAAGCCATCTGCGAGTTCACTGGCATCAACGTGTTGGCCATCGGCGAGCGTGGCCTGAGCCGTCCGCAGGTGACCAACAACACGCAGGTCGACGCCAGCCGCACCATCACGGTCGAATTTGACTCGAACGCGCGTGGACCCTGGCGGTTCAAGCCCGCGCAAAATTCCATGCAGGTGCATCCGGGCGAGTTGGTGACCGTGATGTACGAGTTCCAGAACGTGCAGGATCGGCGCATGTCCGCCCAGGCCATTCCCAGCTATGCACCCCGCCAGGCAGCCGCGCATTTCAACAAGCTGGAATGTTTCTGCTTCAACGAATACACCCTGGCGCCAGGTGAGAAGAAGGAATGGCCCGTGGTCTTCGTGATCGATCCCAAGCTGTCCCGGGATGTGACCACCATCACCCTGTCCTACACCTTCTTCGAAGTCGGCAGCAAGACACCGCCTGCGCCCACCGCCGCGAGCAAGACCGACGAGCAGGGGGCCTCATGAGCGATCCCGTGGTCCAGACCCGTGAGAAAAACTCGTCCTTCTGGGCGACGGTCAAGGCCGTGGCCTGGTCCTTTCTCGGCATTCGCCGAGGCAAGGAATTCCAGGAGGACATCGGGCGCCTGAAGCCGTACCACCTGATCGCGGCCGGCATCGTCGGCGTCTTCATTCTGATCGGCATCCTGATGCTGGTGGTCAAGTTCGCCGTGTCGGCATAGACGACGGTTCCAGCAAACTTTCTGATTCCAAAAGAAAACCCAAGCGAAGGATTGGAGTAAACATGAGTTCAACCACCGCACACGGCAGCGCCCCGTACTACTTTGTGCCGGGTCCGTCCCGCCATCCCGTGATGGCGTCCATCGGCCTGTTCTTCGTCATTCTCGGCGCGGGTCAGTGGGTCAACGGGCACGATTGGGGTAAATGGTCCCTGGCCTTGGGCCTGGTCTGGTGGCTGACGGTGCTGTACCAGTGGTTCCGTGACGCCATCCACGAGAGCGAAGGCGGCCAGTATGGACACAAGATCGATATCTCCTACCGCTGGAGCATGACTTGGTTCATCTTCTCGGAAGTCATGTTCTTTGGTGCCTTCTTCACCGCCCTCTGGTGGGCGCGCGTGCATTCCGTGCCCGCCCTGGGCAGCCTGGACAATGCCGTGCTCTGGCCTGATTTCAAGGCCGTCTGGCCCAGCATGGCTGCGGGTGCGACGGCTTCGCCGGCTGGCATCATCGAGCCTTTCCAGACCATGGGCCCCTTCTGGCTGCCCACGATCAACACCGCTCTGCTGCTGACTTCGGGTGTGACGCTGACCATCGCCCACCACGCCCTGCAGGTGGGCAACCGTGCCAAGACGATCGGCTACATGTGGATCACTGTGCTGCTGGGCCTGACCTTCCTGTTCGTGCAGGGCTACGAGTATTTCCATGCCTACAGTGAGTTGAATCTCAAGCTGTCTTCGGGCGTCTATGGCTCCACCTTCTTCATGCTGACCGGCTTTCACGGCCTGCACGTGTTCGTCGGCATGCTGATGCTGTTCTTCATCACGCTGCGCCTGATGAAGGGTCACTTCACCCCGCAACGGCACTTCGGTTTTGAAGGCGCAGCCTGGTACTGGCACTTCGTGGACGTGGTCTGGCTGGGCCTCTACATCCTGGTGTACTGGCTGTAATCCGGGCTGCAAACAACAAAAGCCGCTGAATATCGATCAGCGGCTTTTGTCTTTTGGGTGGTGAAGTCTTATTGACCTGCGGGGATACCTGTCGGGTGGATATAGCCCAACTTCCAGGCCAGCAGGATGCAAAGAAAGATCAGGATGGAAAACCCCACGCGAAAACCCAGGGCACGGGCCATGCGACCGGTCTTGGGTTGCCCGTTGCGGCCGTCCTTCATCATGAAGAACAGGGCCGAACCCAGGCTGGCGAGGATGGCAAGAAAAGCCAGGGCGACGATGTATTTCATGGCGGGGATTATCGCGTGAGGCCGGATTGCCTGAGATTGGGCACCCGCTTCTGGTGGGTGACGGTCGCCGCCGTGCTGGGCGTGGCGGTGACGGCGTCGCTCGGGCGCTGGCAATTGAGCCGCGCCGCGCAGAAAGAGGCCTTGCAGTCCGCGATCGACGCCCGTGCCCGCGAGCCACTGCTCGACGCCACGGGGGGTGACGCGGCAACCGTGACCGCGCACGAGGCCTCGACGGCATTGCTGCATCGCCGGGTTCTGGTCCGTGGTGTCTGGCTGACCGACTACACCGTCTGGCTGGACAACCGCCAGATGCAAGGTCGACCGGGCTTTTACGTGGTGACGCCCTTGCGCCTGAGTACAGGCGGCGTGCTGCTGGTGCAGCGTGGCTGGGCACCGCGCAGTTTCGAAGACCGAACCCGCCTGCCCGAACTCAACACGCCGACCGGCCTGGTGGAGGTGCGCGGGGTCTTGTCGCCGCCGCCGGCACGGCTTTATGAGCTTGGCGGGGCCGAGCATGGTCCAATCCGGCAGAATTTGGACTTGGACGCTTTTCGCGCGGAAACCGGTTTACCGCTGGCGGGCTTGTCCATTCAACAAAGCAAAGCGGAGTCCGACAGCGCACAAGTCGATGGCCTGCTGCGCGACTGGCCACAGCCAGACAGCGGCGTGGACCGGCATTACGGCTATGCGTTTCAGTGGTTCGGCCTTTGCGCCTTGATGGTTTTTCTTTATGCCTGGTTCCAAATTTTCCCCCGATTTTTCCCCCGGCTCCGATTCGGCGGCCGGGGCCGCGCCGACGATGCCCTCTGACTCCGGTCGCGCGGACCACGACCAGGTGCTGGGTCTGACCGTCCACGGCTTGCCTGAACCGGGGCCTGCGCTCGCAGGGAGTGAGCAGGCGGCTCGCCGTACCCGCGTGGGCCGCTGGAAGATGCTGATGGTGTTGCTGGTGTGTGCCGCGCCGGTGGTGGCCTCCTATTTCACCTACTACGTGATCCGACCCGAGGGGCGGCGCAACTTCGGTGAGCTGATCAACCCGCAGCGCACGGTGCCGCAGGCACAGGCCGTGGACCTGATGAGTGGACAGACCGTGCAACTCGACAGCCTCAAGGGCCAGTGGCTGCTGCTGAGTGTCGGTGGGGGCGCCTGTGACGAAGCTTGTCAGCAGAGACTGTACTTCCAGCGCCAGTTGCGCGAGGGCATGGGACGTGAGAAGGACCGAATCGACTGGGTCTGGCTGATCAACGATGCCCAAGCGCTGTCCGAGACTTTGACGGGGTTGAAACAGGCCACGGTGTTGCGCGTTCCCCCCGAAATCCTGTCGGGGTGGCTGTCGCCGGCAGCCGGGCATGCCCTGGAGGACCACATTTATCTGGTCGACCCGATGGGCAACTGGATGATGCGTTTTCCCGCTCCCATGACGGTGGATACCGCGGCCAAGGCCAAGCGAGACCTGGAGCGACTGTTGCGGGCGTCCTCGTCCTGGGACAAGGAAGGCCGGGAGCCGATCGGGCATTGAGGGGGCGATGAACGCGATGAACCACGACGCCTTGACCCACACGACCTTGTACGACTGGGGGCCTGTCCTGTACCTGATGGGTTTGGGTCTGCTGATTGCCGCCGTGCCACTGGCCTGGCTTTGGCTGCGGCGCAAGCGTGCCAGGGTGACCAGTCCCCTGCGTAGTTTGCAGGCGCTGACGCTGCTGACGCTGTTCCTGACCTTCGACCTCACCTTGTTCGGTGCTTTTACTCGCCTGTCCGATTCGGGCCTGGGCTGTCCGGACTGGCCGGGCTGCTATGGCGAAGCCAGCCCGTTTGGCGCGCGGGCGCAGATCAGCGCCGCCCAGGAGGTCATGCCCACGGGGCCCGTGACACACGGCAAGGCCTGGGTCGAGATGATCCACCGCTACCTCGCCACCGGCGTGGGCGTGCTCATCCTGGTGCTGGCGGTCGCGACCTGGTGGGTGTACCTGCGCGGGCGGCGTTCCGATGGACAGGGCGCCGGCGGCGCGCAGGGCCGGTGGTCTGGGCCTCTGCATCCGGGGTGGGCCATGTTGACGCTGTTCTGGGTCTGCGTGCAGGGGGCTTTTGGCGCGCTCACGGTCACGATGAAGTTGTTCCCCGCGATCGTGACCCTGCATCTGCTGGGCGCGCTGCTCTTGTTGGCCCTGCTGAGCTGGCAAGCGGTGCGCTATGCCCAGTGGCACGACGATGGCACCCTGCGTGCCAGGGCGGTCGCCATGCCACACGGCTTGCGCAGGGCCTTGGTTCTGGGGCTTGCCCTGCTGGTCCTGCAGATCGCCCTGGGCGGATGGGTCAGCACGAACTACGCGGTCCTGGCGTGCACGGAATTCCCGCTGTGCCAAGGCAGCTTGTGGCCGGACATGGATTTCGCGCAGGGGTTCGAGTTCTGGCGCGCCTTGGGCAAGACGGCGGCCGGTGAGCACATCACTTTTGCCGCCTTGACGGCCATCCACTACGCGCACCGTTTGGTCGCCTATGCCGTGATCGTCGTGTTGGCCTGGCTCGCATGGCGCTTGCGGGCCTTGCCCGCCTGGCGGCGCATGGCGGATGCCCTGGCGGGCGTGCTGCTGCTGCAGTTCCTGACGGGTTTGTCCAATGTGGTGTTGGGCTGGCCCTTGCTGGCGGCCCTGCTGCACACCGGCGGCGCCGCCGCTCTGTTGGTGCTGCTGGTGTGGGGGCTGGCCTCGGCTTCCATGCCCGCCGTCGTTGTCGCGCGCACGAAGGAGTCCGCATGAGTACCTCCGTGGCGACGCCGATGTCGCCTTCCCTCTTTCGACAGTTCTATGCGCTGACCAAGCCCCGGGTCGTTCAGCTCATCGTCTTCTGCGCCCTGATCGGCATGGTGCTGGCCGTGCCGGGCTTGCCAGGTCGGGCCGAGCTGCGCCTGATGGTGCTGGCCTGCGTCGGCATCTGGCTGGTGGCGGGCGCGGCAGCGGCCTTCAATTGCCTGGTGGAAAAAGGCATCGATGCCAAGATGAAGCGCACGGCCTGGCGGCCAACCGCCAAGGGCGAGCTCGCCGACTGGCAGAGCCTGCTGTTCTCGGCGCTGCTGTGCGTGGCGGGTTCGGTCGTGCTCTACGTCTGGGTCAACCCCCTGACCATGTGGCTGACCTTTGCCACCTTCGTCGGCTACGCGGTGGTCTACACCGTCATCCTCAAGCCCTTGACGCCGCAGAACATCGTGATCGGTGGTGCGTCCGGCGCCATGCCGCCAGTGCTGGGCTGGGCCGCGATGACGGGGCAGGTTGGCCCCGAGGCGTTGATCCTTTTCCTGATCATCTTTCTCTGGACGCCACCGCATTTCTGGGCGCTGGCTCTGTACCGCGTGGAGGACTATCGCCAGTCCGGTCTGCCAATGCTGCCCGTGACGCATGGCAACGAATTCACACGCCTGCAGATCCTGCTCTACACACTGGTGCTTTTCGCCGCCTGCCTGATGCCCTTCATTTTCGGCATGAGTTCCTGGCTGTATCTGGCCGCCGCGTTCGTGCTGAGCCTGGGATTTTTCCTCTATGCCTTCAAACTCTGGCGCAGTTATTCGGATGCACTGGCCCGCAAGACCTTCCGGTTTTCACTCATCCACCTGAGCGCCTTGTTCGCCGCGCTGCTGCTCGATCACTACCTGTTGTGAGGCTCACCATGAAAAAACTGCTGTGCGCACTGTGCGCGGTCCTGCTCCTTGTCGCCTGCTCGGAAAGCCGGCAGAACGCCTTCAACGCCATCGACGTCACTGGTGCGGAGTATGCGAAGGATTTCAGCCTGACCGACCATGACGGCCATCAGCGCAGCTTGGCCGATTTCAAGGGCAAGGTCGTCGCGATGTTCTTCGGCTATACCCAATGCCCGGATGTGTGCCCGACCACCATGAGTGAAATGGTCGCCGTCAAGCAGGCCTTGAACGCGGATGGCCGTGGGGATGGGAACAAGCTGCAAGTCCTCTTTGTCACCGTGGACCCTGAACGCGACACGCCCGCCATCATGAAGAACTACATGGCGGCCTTTGACCCCGGCTTCCTGGCGCTTTATGCCAGCAACCCCGAACAGCTGACCGCGCTGACCAAGGACTACAAGGTGTATTACAAGAAGGTCGAAGGCAAGACCCCAGGCAGCTACACCATGGACCATTCGGCCGGCCTGTACCTGTATGACCCGCAGGGGCGTCTGCGTCTTTACGCCCGTTACGGCAGCGGTGTGGAGTCGCTGACGGCGGACATTCGGCAACTGCTTCAGTAAGAAACCGCCGCGCCGCAGGCGCAGCGGTGAGGGAGTGAAGCCGAATGGTCGTGACGGCAAAGACGGCGCAGGGTACAGTCCGCCAGCTGCGGAACTGGATGCCGAAGGGCGCTTCTCGCGCGTCGAGGAACCTACGCTGATGCTCGAAGGCGCAGAGTCTGACCGCGCGATAGGCAACATCAAATGAAGTGAATCGCATGTGAGATCAGGTCTCACAGGCAGCTTGATGGGTGACGATCACCTGGAACTGACCCGGTGCTGGAGTCATGGTGAAACAAACAAGGCCCTGGGTATGGTCCAGGGCCTTTCCGATGGGACAGCAAGAACGGCGCGGTTTCAGATGTCGAGACCGACGGGTTTTCGGTCCTTGTTCAGGCGTATTCCGCCAGCGCCGTTTTCATCTTCTTCATGGCGGCCACCTCGATTTGGCGGATGCGTTCGGCGCTCACGCCGTACTCGGCTGCCAGCTCGTGCAGGGTCATGCCGCCCGAGCTGTCGTCGTTGACCTTGAGCCAACGCTCCTCCACGATGCGGCGACTGCGCGCATCCAGCGTCGCGAGGGCAGTGGCAATACCGTCGCTGGCCAGGCGGTCGCGCTGGCGAGCCTCGATCATCGCCGTCGGTTCATCGCCCGCGTCGGCCAGATAGGCAATGGGGCCGAAGCTGTCTTCGCCGTCTTCGCCCGGACCGGGGTCCAGCATCACGTCGCCACCGGACAGACGGGTTTCCATCTCGATGACATCCTCGCGCTTGACGTTCAGCTCGCGCGCCATCTGGTCGATTTCGTGCTCGCTCAGGGTCTCACGGTGGGTGGCCGAGTCGATGCCGTCCGTCAGGGCGGAATCGGCGGCACTGGCGGCCTTGTAGCCTTGCTTCTTGGAGCGCAGATTGAAGAACAGCTTGCGCTGGGCCTTGGTGGTCGCCACCTTGACCATGCGCCAGTTCTTCAGGATGTATTCATGGATCTCGGCCTTGATCCAGTGCAGCGCATAGCTGACCAGGCGCACGCCCTGGTCGGGGTCGAAGCGCTTGACGGCCTTCATCAGGCCCACATTGCCTTCCTGGATCAGGTCGCCGTGCGGCAGGCCATAACCGAGGTACTGGCGCGCGGTCGCGACCACCAGCCTCAGGTGGGACAGCACCAGCTTGCCCGCAGCGTCGAGGTCGTTGTGGTCTCGGAACTTGCGTGCGAATTCCTGCTCTTCCTCCGCCGTCAGCATGGGCATGCGATTGACCGCCGTGATGTAGGCGTCCAGATTGCCCAGCGGGGGCACCAGCGCCCACGGGTTGGCGACGGCCAGCGCCGCAGAGGGGGCCGAGGATGTGGATACAGCGGTCATGGCGGTCATTCCAGCACTCCTTTCAAGAGCAGTTCCGCAAGATATTAGCACTCTCTTCGATTGAGTGCTAAGCCGGAAGTTCCGCCCCTGTTCCGAGCGGGGTGCTTGGCCCATGACCGGGGGAAAAGGGCGTGGATGAGTGGGTTGGCCTAGGGTTTGTGGTGGTATTACAAACCATTATCATTTGTGTGCGTTATGATCTGCACGTCTACAGCCCGTGCAGTTTCCAAGGATCTGGATGCCATGATTGTCTGTGTTTGCCACCGCGTCTCCGACCACACGATCGCCCATGCGGCGCGGTCTGGGGCCGAGTTCGACGACATCCAGCTGGAGCTGGGTGTCGCGACGCAATGTGGCAAATGTGAGGACTGTGCCCGCGCGCTATGGTCCGAATGTCGGCCCAGCCACAAGCTGGCGCATCTGAGCCAGGCCCTGCAGATGCCGGGTGCACAGCCCGTGACCTGGATGGCCGCCGTCTAGCGCACACGCCTTCTTCGTTGCCAGCTAAAAGGGCCGCATCAGCGGCCCTGGCTTTTTGGCAAATCAAGCTGGCGCTGGGCGCTCCGCTGAATCAGTGGCTTATGAGGATGACTCACCCATCTGCGCCTGCAGATAGTTGGGCAGAGTGACGTCGGAGATCAGGCGTTGCTGCGTTTCCAGCCAGTCGATGGCCTCCTCGCAGTGCTCCAACAATTCTTCGAGCAGATCGCGGCTCACGTAATCCTCGCACTGCTCGGCCAGCGCGATGGCCGCCAGCAGTTGCGGGCGCTGGGTTTCCGTTTCGCACTTCAGATCGCTTTGCAGGCATTCGACCGGGTTTTCGCCGATCCGCAGCTTGCCCAGGTCCTGCAGATTGGGCAGCCCTTCCAGAAACAGGATGCGCTCGATCAATTCGTCGGCTTCCTTCATCACGCGGATCGACTGCTTGTATTGATAGTCGTTGAGTTTTTCCAGTCCCCAGTTGCGGAACATGCGCGCGTGCAGGAAATACTGATTGATCGCGGTCAGCTCGTTCTTGAGCACCTTGTTCAGAACCTCGATGACTTTCTTGTTGCCTTGCATGGCGGACTCCTTCAGGTCGCGGCGGTGCCGTCGTTCGCTTCACCCATCTGGCTCTGCTGGTAGTTGGCCAGGCCCACCATGTCAATGAGGCGGATCTGCTTTTCCAGCCAGTAGGCATGGTCCATCTCGGTGTCGTCGAGCTGCACGACGAGCATTTCGCGGGTGACGTAATCCTGCGCCTGCTCGGCGGCGGCAATGGCCTTCTTCAACTCGGCGGTCACGCTGTATTCGACCGCCAGGTCGGCCTTGAGCATGTCCGGCACGTTCGAGCCGATCTTCAGCGCGTGACGCTTGGAAAGATCGGGTTTGCCTTCGAGGAACAGGATGCGCTGGATCAGCGCGCGGGCATGCTGGCGCTCGTGCTCGGATTCATGCAGCGCCTGGGTGGCCAGACGGTGAAAGCCCATGTCGGCGTACATCTCGCCGTGCTGGAGGTATTGATCCACTGCGGTCAACTCGCCGGCGAGCAGCTCGTTGAGGGTATGGATGATTTGTTGTTGGCCCTGCATGAGGAGACTCCGGTACGCGAATGGAAAGCGGGATTCTCATGCAGCATTGCGCGAATACAAAACCAAGGTCTTAAGAAATCGGATTCGGATTGAAAACCAGACTCAATTGATGCCTCAAGGAGGACTCAATGTGCGATGCGCCGCGTGTCCCGAGCGTGGTGTTCCGCAGCGAGATTGCGGAGTGTCTGCCTTCAGCCTGGCCAGCGACCCCCACTGCAGCGTTCGATGCCCGCCAGGTCGCGGCGAGACTGCACCTGCGTGAAGCCTGCCTGCGCGAGCAGCTCGCGCACGGCCAAGGCCTGGTCCCAACCATGCTCCAGCAGCAACCAGCCGCCGGGTTGCAGATGGTCTGGCGCTTGCCGCACGATGGTGCGGATGGCATCCAGACCGTCGGGCCCGGAGATCAGCGCCAGCCGGGGTTCGTGCCCCAGTGCGTCCAGGTGAGGATCGCTTTCGGCGATGTAGGGCGGGTTGGACACGATGAGGTCGTAGCGCGCGCTGATGCCGGTGAGCCAGGCGCCCAGCATGAACTGCACCGGCAGACCCAGACGCTCGGCGTTGGCCTGGGCCAGCGCCAGTGCATCGGGGCTGACGTCCAGGGCATGGACTGCGCCAGCCTGTCCGGTCTGCACGAGGAAGCGGGCGATCGCCAGGGCCACGGCGCCGCTGCCGGTGCCCAGGTCGATGATCTGGGGAATGGGGCCGTCGGCGACGCGGCTGTCATGCAGGCATGCGAGGGCCCAATCGACCAGCGTTTCCGTGTCGGGCCGGGGGATGAGCACGCGGCTGTCGATGTGCAGCGGCATGCCGTGGAATTCGATGTTGCCCGTCAGGTAGGGCAGTGGCGTGCCCGCGGCGCGCCGGCGCGCCAGCTCGATGTAGCGCACTTCGGCCGGGCGGGCCAGGGTGTCCGTGTCATGCGCGATCAGCCAGGCACGGTCCACCAGCGGTTTGTCCAGGGCGTGCAGCAGCAGCAGTTGCGCGTCCAGCCGTTCCAGGCCCAAGGAGGAACAAGCGGTGCTGAGGGCTTGTTGTATCTGCATGGCGCTTATTAGAACCCTGGGACGTAAAGCACCCGTTAACGTGGGGCAAATCGCTTGTACCCTGGCACCGGACGCCGGGGCGCGAGCCGCGAGGCAGGTCAGCGCTGGGCAATTTCCAGGTCGGCCAATTGCTCGGCTTCGCGTGCCTGCCGCAAGGCCTGGACCACGTCGTCGAGCGCGCCTTCCATCACCAGGCCCAGCTTGTAGAGCGTGAGGTTGATGCGGTGGTCGGTCAGCCGCCCTTGCGGAAAGTTGTAGGTGCGGATGCGGTCGCTGCGGTCCCCACTGCCGACCAAGCCCTTGCGGGTGGCCGCGTCCTTGGCGGCGCGCTCGCTGCGCTCCTTTTCGTGGATGCGCGCGGCCAATACCTGCAGGGCCCGGGCCTTGTTGCGGTGCTGGCTGCGGTCGTCCTGGCATTCGGCGACGATGCCGGTCGGGATGTGCGTGACGCGCACGGCCGAGTCGGTCTTGTTGATGTGCTGGCCACCCGCGCCGCTGGCGCGAAAGGTGTCAATGCGCAGGTCAGCCGGATTGATCTGTACCGCTTCCTGTTCGTCGGGTTCGGGCAGCACGGCCACCGTGCAGGCGCTGGTGTGGATGCGTCCCTGGGTTTCGGTGGTGGGCACGCGTTGCACGCGGTGCCCGCCGGATTCGTAGCGCAGATCGCCGTAGACGCCACTGTCGTCGGCAGCACTGCCGTCGATGCGCAATACCACTTCCTTGTAGCCACCGAGTTCACTCGGCGACTCGCTCATGATCTCCGTCTTCCAGCCGCGCTGGTCGGCGTAGCGCGTGTACATGCGCAGCAGGTCGGCCGCGAACAGGGCCGACTCGTCGCCGCCCGTGCCCGCGCGGATTTCAAGGAAGGCGTTGCGCTCGTCGTCAGGGTCCTTGGGCAGCAACAGGCGTTGCAATTCATTTTCCAGTCGGGCCAGATCGGCCGTGGCGGCGGTGATCTCTTCCTGGGCGATTTCCGCCATGTCCGGTTCCGCCAGCATTTCGCGCGCGCTGGCCAGATCGGTTTCGCGCTGCCGGTACTCGGCGTAGCGCCCCGCGATGGCCGTGACGTCGTTGTGCTCGCGCGAGAGGGCGAGGAACTGCTTCATGTCCGCCATGATGTCCTCGCGGCTGAGCAGGAAGTTCAGCTCTTCAAGGCGCTGGGCATAACGCTCCAGCTGCTGACGCAGGAAGTCTTTCAACGGTTAACGCTCTTTGCGCAGGAAGATGCGCTGGATGGCCTGCGCCGCGCGCTCGCGCGCGGTGCTGTCGCCCGCGTTCAATTCGGCCAGGGCGCCGTGCAGCATCTTCTGCGTCAGGCCGCGCGCCAGGGCTTCGAGCACGGCGTCCATGCTTTCGCCCTTGGCCATGAGCTTGCGCGCGCGGGCCAGTTCGGTGGCGCGCCAGCTGTCGGCCTGGGTGTTGAGTTGCTGGATGAGAGAGACCACGCCATTCGCCGGGTCGCGCTGGTCCATCCAGTGCATGAAGTTGCGCACGCCAGTGTCGATGATGACTTCGGCCTGCGCCACGGCTGCCTGGCGCTGGGCCTGGCCGGCTTGCACCACGGTGGCGAGGTCGTCCACGGTGTAGAGATAGACATCCCCCAACTGGCCCACTTCGGGTTCGATGTCGCGCGGCACGGCCAAATCCACCATGAACATGGGGCGATGCTTGCGTTGCTTGAGCGCCCGCTCGACCGCGCCCAGGCCGATCAGCGGCAGGGTGCTGGCGGTGCAGGAGATCACGGCGTCGAATTCGTGCAGGCGCGCCGGCAGGTCGGCCAGGCGCATGGACTCGCCGCCGAAGCGGGTGGCCAGGGCCTCGCCGCGTTCCAGGGTGCGGTTGGCGATGGCGATGGAGGTGGGGTTCTTGGCCGCGAAGTGCGTGGCGGCCAGCTCGATCATCTCGCCCGCGCCGACGAAGAGGATGCGGATCTGTCGCAGATCCTCGAACAGATTGGCCGCCAGCCGCACGGCGGCGGCGGCCATGCTGATGCTGTGCGCGCCAATTTCGGTGGAGCTGCGCACTTCCTTGGCCACCGCAAAACTGCGCTGGAACAGCTGGTTCAATGTCTGGCCCAGCGCGCCGGCTTCCTCGGCGGCGCGCACCGCGTCCTTCATCTGGCCCAGGATCTGCGCCTCGCCCAGCACCATGGAATCCAGCCCGCTGGCCACGCGGAAGGCGTGGCGCGCTGCCTCGTCGCCTTGCAGCGTGTAGGTGTGGCTGCGCAGTTCCTCGGCGGAAATGCCGCCACTCTGCGCCAGCCACTGCAAGGTGGGCGTGATTTCAGCCGCCTCGCTGGCGCAGTAAATCTCGGTCCGGTTGCAGGTGGACAGGATGGCCGCCTCGGCCAGACCACCCTGCGGTGCGGTGCGCAAGGACGCGCGCAGTTTGTCCAGAGTCGGGGGCAATTGCTCAGGCGCAAAAGCAAATCGACCGCGCAGATCCAGCGGCGCGGTCGTGTGGTTGATGCCGAGAGCCCAGACGGCCATGGAGTAGTGGTGAGTGCGTGATGCGTTGCGAGAGGGCTGGATTATAAAATTTGCGGCCGCACCCGACAGAACCCCACCATGAACCCTTCCGATTCGTCTTCTCTCCTGCTTTGGCACGGGCTCAATTTTGCCGCGCCGGCGACCGTGCTGGCCCTGCTGCTGCCGCTTCTGGGACGCTTGCTGCTGGGGCGGCGCGCGGCCATCCTGCCCTGGTGGGGGCAGATGCTGGCGCATTGGCTGTTGGGACTGGCCGTGCTCACCGTCTGCTTCTGGCAATTCGGACACGACGGTCAGATGGCCTCGTACGTGGCTCTGGTGGTGGGCGCGGGCACCCTGCAATGGGTTCTGGTGCGTGGCTGGCGCCCGGCCTGAGCAGAATCTCTCATTCCCACACTTTCGGAGTGCCGATGCCGTACATGCTGTTGATCCTGGAGCCCATCGGGCAACGAGAAGCCCGCGGCGAGGCCGAGGGCCGGGTGGCCTACGAACGCATGCAGCGCTATGCGGCCGACCTGCAGGCCCGTGGCCTGCTGCGCGGCGCCGAATCCCTGGCTTCGCAGCGCACGGCGACCCGTGTCGCGCGCGCTTGTGCCGGCGGCGTGGCCCAGGTGCTGGACGGACCCTTTGCCGAAGCCAAGGAAATGGTGGGCGGGTACTTCCTGCTGGACTGCCCGACCCGTGAGCAGGCGGTGGAGATCGCCCTGGCCTGCCCGGCGGCCGAGTGGGCCACCGTGGAGGTGCGGGAGTTGGGGCCCTGTTTCCTCTGAGGCGGTCGAAGGCCTGAACCGGACCTGAAGTTTTTCCGGCGCTGGGTCGTGGTCCTGTCGATTTGGCGGGGACTGCTTCGTCGTGAGGGCAGGGGCCGATGTCCGGCCCGTTCTCAGGAGTTGTCCCATGATCGTCAAATCCCTCTTGGCCCTTGTCGCCGTGTTGGCGTTGGCCGTGGTCGCCTTGCTGCTGTACGCGTCACGCCAGTCCGACAGCTTTCAGGTGCGGCGCAGCCTGCGCATCCAGGCGACCGCCGAGCGCATCCATCCGCTGATCAACGACCTGCGCCGCTTCAACATCTGGAACCCTTACATGAAGAAGGATCCGGGCATGACTTCCCGCTACCGCGGACCCGAGGCCGGCCCGGGCGCGGCCCTCGATTTCGAGGGGAATGCCCGCACCGTGGGCCGGGGCAGCATCGCGATCGTCGAGTCCAGCGCGCCCCAGCGGGTGGTGATGACCCTGGACATGCACGAGCCCTTCGAGGCGCACAATCGCGTGACTTTCACGCTCGTTCCCCAGGGGGATGGCCTGACCGAGGTGAGTTGGGCCATGGAGGGCGTGGGCCCCTTGCCCCTCATGGCCAAGGTCATGCATGTCTTCATCGACATGGACCGCATGGTGGGCACCGACTTCGAGGCGGGGCTGTCCGATCTGAAGGCCTTGGCCGAGTCTTCCTGAATCCCGCATATTTTTTTGTGCAGCCTGTCGATTCCGTTCCGCGCCTTTCGTCGTGGGAATGAACCGCCAAGAAAGGAGATTCCCATGCGCTTCATGATCATCGTCAAGGCCACCGCCGATTCCGAGGCCGGCCGTTTTCCCGACAATCCGGAACCCGTCTTCGCCGCCATGGCGGCCTACCACGAGGAACTGGCCCAGGCCGGTGTGCTGCTCGACGGGTCCGGCCTGCAGCCCAGCAGCAAAGGTTGGCGCGTGCAGTACGGCGCCGATGGCAAGCGGACCGTGATCGACGGCCCCTTCGCCGAGAGCAAGGAGCTGGTTGCTGGCTACACCCTGATCCAGACCCGCAGCCGCGAGGAAGCGCTGGAATGGACGCGCCGCTTTCCAAACCCCATCAATGAGGGCGTGCCCTGCCACGTCGAGGTGCGACAACTCTTCGAGATGGAGGACTTCGATGGCTTGCTGTCGGAGTCCACGGCCGAGCGCTTCCGCAAGATCGACATGTGACAGGAATCACGAGGAGACCCATCATGGCCCACAAGATATTCGTCAACCTGCCCATCGAGGACATGGCCCGTTCCCAGGCCTTTTTCCGGGCCCTGGGTTTCGACTTCAACCCGCAGTTCACCAACGAGCAGGGCGCCTGCATGGTGGTGTCCGAGGACATTTTCGTGATGCTGCTGGTGAAGCCCTTCTTCCAGAGCTTTCTGCGCGGCACCACCATCGCCGACGCGCGCCAGACCACCGAGGTGCTGGTGGCTTTGTCATGCGACAGCCGGGCCGAGGTGGACGAACTGGTGCGCAAGGCCCTGGCCCACGGTGGCCGCAGCGCGCGTGACCCGGAAGATCACGGCTTCATGTACGCACACGCCTTTTGTGACCCGGACGGCCACATCTGGGAACCGGTGTGGATGGATCCGGCCGCCCTGGACGCTCCGCAAAACTGAAGGGATGCATTCGGCCACCCACCAGGCGATCGCCGCGGTCTGGCGCATCGAGTCGGCGCGCATCGTCGCGGTGGTCGCGCGTTTGGTGCGCGACCTTGGCGTGGCCGAGGAACTGGCGCAAGACGCGCTGGTCGCGGCGCTGGAGCATTGGCCGCGCGACGGCATTCCGGACAAGCCCGGCGCCTGGCTGACCACCACGGCCAAGCGCCGGGCGCTGGACCACCTGCGCCACGGCAAGATGCGCGACGAGAAACTCCAGGCGCTGGGGGCCGATCTGGAGGCCCAGGAAGCCCTGGTCGTGCCCGATTTCGTGGACGCGCTGGATGCGGCGCGGCAGGATGACATCGGCGACGACCTGCTGCGCTTGATCTTCACCGCCTGCCACCCGGTCCTGTCGGCCGAGGCGCGGGTCGCGCTCACGCTGAAACTGTTGGGAGGCCTGAGCACGCACGAGATCGCCCGGGCCTTCCTGGTGGCCGAGCCCACCATCGCCCAGCGCATCGTGCGCGCCAAGCGCACGCTGGCCGAGGCCCAGGTGCCTTACGAAGTGCCTCGCGGTGCGGAGTTGGCGCCCCGGCTGGCTTCGGTGCTGGAGGTGATCTACCTCGTGTTCAACGAAGGTTACACCGCCACCACGGGCGAGGACTGGATGCGGCCGGCGCTGACCCAGGAGGCGCTGCGGCTGGCGCGCATGCTGGCCGAACTGGCCCCACGCGAGCCCGAGGCGCAGGGCCTCGTGGCCTTGCTGGAACTTCAGTCATCCAGGCTCGCGGCCCGCACCGACCGCGAAGGCCGCCCCATCCTCCTCCAAGACCAGGACCGCGCGCGCTGGGACCACCTGCTGATCCGGCGTGGGCTGGCGGCCCTGTCGCGGTCCGAGGCGCTGATCGAGGGCATGGCCGACGCAGGAGGTGTGTTGCCAGGTCCTTATGTCTTGCAGGCAGCCATCGCGGCCTGCCATGCACGCGCGGCCACGGCACAGGCCACGGACTGGGCGCGCATCGCCGAGCTGTATGCCGTGTTGGCCCGCGTCCGGCCTTCACCCGTGGTGGAGCTCAACCGCGCGGTCGCCGTGGGCATGGCCCGCGGACCGCGGGCGGGGCTGGAGATCGTGGACGCGCTGCGCGATGCCCCGGCCTTGCGCCATTACCAGTGGTTGCCCAGCGTACGCGCCGATTTGTTGACGAAGCTGGGTCGTTACGCGGAGGCCCGCGCGGAGCTGATGCGGGCCGTGGCCCTGACCGCGAACGTCCGCGAGCGCGAACTGCTGCTGGAACGCGTGGCGGCCCTGCCGGCCGATGCGCCTTGATTGGGCAGGCCAGGCTTGCCTGCCGTGAGCGTGGCCAGGCGACGTCAGCGTCTCAGGCGTTCAGCTCGGCTTGAACAGATCGACCCGGTCCGTGATGATGCCGTCCACGCCCAGGGCGAGCAGGCGTTGCACATTGGCTTCGTCGTTGACCGTGTAGCACAGGGCGCGCAGGCCGGCCCGGCGCAGCTGGGCCATGTAGGTCGCGTCGGCCAGCTTGTGGTTGCAGACCACGGCCACGCAGCCCAGGGCCTGGGCGGTGGCCAGCCAGCCGTCCCACAGGGTGTCGATCAGCAGGCCACGCGGCAGCTCGGGCCGCGCGGCCTTGGCGGCGGCCAGCGCTTCGGGGCGGAAGGAGGTCAGGAAAGGCGGGACCGGCTGGCCCTGCCAGAGTCGCGCGGCGTGTTCGGCCACGACCCGGCCGGTTTCCTCTTCGGTGTCCGGCGTGGGTTTGATCTCGATGTTGAGGAACAGCTGGTTGGTCAGACAGTAGCTGGCGATGGCTTCGAAGCTGGGTAAGGGCTCGCCCGCATAGGCCGGGCTGTGCCAGCGGCCCGCGTCCAGCCGCGACAGCGTGCTCCAGGGGTAGTCTCCGCCGACCATGCTGGCGTGGTCACCCGAGGCGCCGTCCGTGCCGACGCGCAATTGCGTCGGGCCGTCCGTCGTGCGTTCCAGGGTCGCGTCGTGCATCAGGAAGGGCACGCGATCGGCCGAGAGTTTCACGTCGCATTCGAACATGCGGTAGCCGTGCGAGGCACCCAGGCGGAAGGCGGCCAGGGTGTTCTCGGGCGCGAGCTTGCCGGCGCCCCGGTGAGCGATCCAGCGCGGGTAGGGCCAGGCTTGGGTGTTGCCGAAGGAGGCGGGCATGGGCGTTGTCCGGGTTGGGGGCGGCTGCGTTTACAGGCGCTTGCCGCTGGCCGCGTCGAACTGGTGGATGTGCTCCGGCGCGAACTGCAGGTGCACGGTCGTGCCGTTGGCGAACGGCGTGGGGGTGACCTGGCTTTCGTCAACGCGCACGATGACCTGTTCCTCGCCCACGCGGGTGTAGAGCAGGCGTTCCGCGCCGAGCAGCTCCTGGGTTTCGAGTCGTGCCTCCCAGCCTTCACCGCGGTTGGCGATGCGAAGGTGTTCGGGGCGGACGCCCAGGATGGCGCCGGGTTTCACGCCCGGTGCGTGCTTCAGCAGGTTCATGGGCGGCGAGCCGATGAAGCTGGCGACGAAGGTCGACGCCGGGCGGTGGTAGACCTCCTGCGGCGTGCCGAACTGCTCCATCACGCCCGCGTTCATCACGATCATGCGCTGCGCCAATGTCATGGCCTCGACCTGGTCGTGCGTCACGAAGAGGCTGGTGATGCCCAGTTCGCGGTGCAGCTTCTGGATCTCCAGGCGCGTCTGGGCGCGCAGCTTGGCGTCCAGGTTGGACAGCGGTTCGTCGAACAGGAAGACCTGGGGCTGGCGCACGATGGCGCGGCCCATGGCCACGCGCTGGCGCTGGCCACCCGAGAGCTGGCGGGGCTTGCGGTCCAGAAGGTGGCCCAGTTCGAGGATGGCCGCGGCCTTGTCCACCCGGACTTTGATCTCGTCCTTGGGCACCTTGGCGATCTTCAGTCCGTAGGCCATGTTGTCAAACACGCTCATGTGCGGGTAGAGCGCGTAGTTCTGGAACACCATGGCGATGTCGCGCTCAGCCGGCTCCAGATTGTTGACCACGCGGTTGCCGATCGAGATCGTGCCGTCGGAGATTTCCTCCAGGCCCGCGACCATGCGCAGCAGCGTGGATTTGCCGCAGCCCGAGGGGCCGACGATGACGATGAATTCGCCATCGGCGATTTCGGCGTTGACGCCATGAATGACCTGGTTGCCCTTCTGGCCCTTCACGGTGGAAGGGTAGCGTTTGATGATGTCGCGCAGCGAGATGGCCGCCATGTTTATTTCTCCGTGTCCACAAGGCCCTTGACGAACCATTTCTGCATCAATATGACCACCAGCACCGGCGGCAGCATGGCCAGGATGGCCGTGGCCATGACCACATTCCAGTCATTGGCCGCGTCGCCGCCCGAGAGCATGCGTTTGATGCCGATGACCACCGGGTACATGTCTTCCTTGGTCGTGACCAGCAGGGGCCAGAGGTACTGGTTCCAGCCGTAGATGAACTGAATCACGAACAGGGCCGCGATGCTGGTGGCCGACAGCGGCACCAGCACGTCCTTGAAGAAGCGCATGGGGCCCGCGCCGTCCATGCGCGCGGCCTCCACCAATTCGTCCGGTACCGTCAGGAAGAACTGCCGGAACAGGAAGGTGGCGGTGGCCGAGGCAATGAGCGGTACCGTGAGCCCCGCGTAGCCGTTGAGCATGTGCAGGTCGGCCACCACCTGGTAGGTCGGGCCGATGCGCACCTCGACCGGCAGCATCAGCGTGATGAAGATGGCCCAGAAGCAGGCCATCTTGAAGGGGAAGCGGAAGTAGACGATGGCGAAGGCCGACAGCAGCGAGATCGCGATCTTGCCGATGGTGATGATCAGCGCGCTGACCAGGCTGACCCACATCATGCGGCCGACCGCCGCCTGCGAGCCGCCGCCGGCACCTTCACCCAGCAGGGCGGCCTTGTAGCTGGCCCAGGCGTTGTCTCCGGGCAGGATGGGCATGGGCGCCTGCACGATCTCTTGCGAGGTGTGGGTGGAGGCCACGAAGGCCAGGTAGACCGGGAAGACGATCAGGATGACGCCCAGGCACAGGACCACGTGCGCCAGGATGCCCAGGGTGAGACGGCGTTCAACCATATTCAATAATTCACCTTGCGCTCGACATAACGGAACTGGATCACCGTGAGCGCGATCACGATGCCCATGAGCACCACCGACTGCGCGGCGGAGCTGCCCAGGTCCATGGCCTTGAAGCCGTCGTAATAGACCTTGTAGACCAGGATGGAGGTTTCCTTGCCCGGACCGCCGCTGGTGGCGGCGTCGACGATGGCGAAGGTGTCGAAGAAGGCATAGACCACGTTCATCACCAGCAGGAAGAAGGTGGTCGGCGACAACAGGGGGAACTGGATGGTCCAGAAACGTCGCCAGGGCCCGGCGCCGTCGATGGCGGCCGCTTCGATCAGCGACTTCGGGATGCTCTGCAGTCCGGCGACAAAGAAGAGGAAGTTGTAGGAAAACTGCTTCCAGATCGCCGCCGCCACGATCAGCGCCATGGCGTGCTCCCCCTTGAGCAGGTGGTTCCAGGGAATGCCGACCCGCTCCAGCGCCCAGGCCACGGGGCCGATGGACGGCGAGAACATGAAGACCCACATCACGGCGGCCACCGCCGGGGCGACCGCGTAGGGCATGATGAGCAGGGTGCGGTAGACCATCACGCCGCGCACGATCCGGTCCGCGAAGACGGCCATCAGCAGGGCCAGCGACAGGCCGATCACCGCCACCAGCACCGAGAAGTAGGCCGTGGTCTTGAACGAGGCCAGGTAGAGGGGGTCGCTGAACAGGCGTTCGAAGTTTTCGAGTCCCACCCATTCGGTGGACATGCCGAAGGTGTCCTGCTGCTGGAAGGACTGCAGAAGGGCCTGGCCTGCGGGCCAGAAGAAGAACACGCCAATGATGAGCAACTGCGGCAGCAGCAGGGCCCAGGGCAACCAGCGGGAACGGAACAGGACGCGTTTTTCCATGCGTGTATTGGTGTAAGCCGCCGGCAGGGCGGGAATAGGGGCTGGAGTCTAACCGGGACGGTGGGGTGTGGGCCCTGTGTCGGACAGCGAGTTTTCCTGGACGACCGGGCCTGCAACTTGGGCCTGTCCCAGGCTGGCGAACAGGGCGATGGTGGCCTTCCGGCTGGCGCCCAGATCGACCATGGGCACCGGGTAGCCGGGTGGCGGACCGGAGGGCGCGAGGTGGGGCGCATGGATGGCTTTGTCATTCAAGCCTGCCAGTTCCGGCACCCACTCACGGATGAACTGACCTTGCGGGTCGAAGCGCTGCGATTGGGTGACGGGGTTGAAGATGCGGAAATAGGGCGCCGCGTCGGTGCCCGTGGAGGCGCTCCATTGCCAGCCGCCGTTGTTGGCCGCGAAGTCCCCGTCAATCAGTTGCTCCATGAAATAGCGTTCGCCCCAACGCCAGTCGATCTGCAGGTTCTTGCTGAGAAACATGGCAACCAGCATGCGCAGGCGGTTGTGCATCCAGCCGGTGGCGTTCAACTGGCGCATGGCTGCGTCGATGATGGGGATGCCGGTGCGGCCCTCGCGCCAGAGCGCGAAATCCTCGGGAGCCTGGCGCCAGGGGAAGGCTTCGGTGTGGACCTGCATGGCGCGGTGCATGCAGACCTGGGGATAGTCCACCACCAGGTGCTGGTAGAACTCGCGCCAGATCAGCTCACTGACCCATGTGCTCACGCCCGGGTTGGCGTTCCAGTCCCCGCCGGTGCGAGACAGCACCGCCGCGAGGGCTTGGCGGGGCGACAGCGCGCCGATGGCCAGGTAGGGCGACAAACCGGAGGTGCCGGCCACGGCGGGCAGGTCGCGTTGTGTCTGGTAGCGGTCGAGATCCTGTGAGATGAAGCGTTGTAGCCGGGCCTGGGCCACGGTTTCACCGGCCGGCCAGAGCGCGTCCAGGTCGCGCAACGTGTGGCCTTCGAACAAGCGGTCGATGTCTTGCGCGCTGGCGGGCGGGCAGGGCAGTGCCACCTGCGGCGCGGGTTCCTCCAGGGGGCGCAGGGGCAGCAGGCTGGCCAGCTGTAGCCATTTGCGCTTGTAGGGGGTGAACACCTTGTAGGGCGCGCCCGCCTCGTTGCGCACCTTGCCTGGGGGAAGGACCACCCGGTCATGGCAGCGCTTCACCGTCACGCCCTGGGCGCGCAGCAATTGATGGACCTGTTGGTCGCGCGTCAGCTCGTCGAGCGGGTACTCGGCATTGAAGAAGCAGTGGCTGATGCCCAGTTCCTGGGCCAGCCGGGCCAGCGCGGGTGCAATCTCCGCCGCCTGGGCCACGCGCAGCACCCGCAGGGCGATGTGGTGGCGCGCCAATGCCGACGTCAGCAGCCGCAGGTGGCGGCGCACGAAATCCAGCCGCGCGGGTGCGATGGGGAAACGCGTGACATAGGCGTCGCAGTGCACGTAGACCGCGACCACGCCTTGCTGCAACGCCGCGGCAGCGTGCAGGGCCGGGTTGTCATGCAGGCGCAGATCGTTGCGCAGCCAGGCCAGAGCCGTCATGGTTTCCAGGGTGTGAAAGAAAAACCGCCATCCCAAAGCGGGATGGCGGTGATTGCCATCGGAGCGGTAAAGCTTACTTGTTAGCCTTCTCGAAGCGCTCCAGCAGTTCGTTGCCGCGGCTCACGATGCTGTCCAGGGCGTCCTTGGGGGACTTCGTGCCGGCCCAGACTTGCTCGAGTTCTTCGTCCTCGATGGTGCGGATCTGCACATAGTTGCCCAGGCGGATGCCACGGCTCTTATCGGTCACTTTGCGGATCATCTGCGTCACGGCCACGTCGGTGCCGGGGTTCTGCTTGTAGAAGCCCGAGGCTTCGGTCAGCTTGTAGGCGGCGGTGGTGACGGGTAGGTAGCCGGTGCGCTTGTGGCTGGCGGATTGCACTTCAGGCGTGGAGATGAAGTTGAAGAAGGTGGCCACGCCCTTGTATTCCTCGGCCTTCTTGCCGCTCATGACCCAGAGGCTGGCGCCGCCGATCACGGTGTTTTGCGGCGCGCCCTGGACATCCGGGTAGTAAGGCAGAGTGCTCAGGCCATAGGCGAACTTGGCGTTCTTGGACACATTGCCGTAGAAGCCCGAGGACGTGGTGATCATCGCGCACTCACCCGACACGAAACTGGCTTCGGCCTTATTGCCGCGGCCCTTGTAGGCCATGCTGCCGTCCTTGGCCATCTTGGCCAGGGTTTCGATATGGCGCACGTGCAGCGGCGAGTTGATCTTCATGCGTGCGTCGAGGCCGCCCAAGCCGTTCTGCTCGGTGGCGAATTCCACGTTGTGCCAGGCCGAGAAGCTCTCGAGCTGGGTCCAGCCCTGCCATGCGGGGGTGAACGCGCACTTGTGACCGCTGTCCTTGAGCTTGGTGGCCGCAGCCACGACTTCAGGCCAGGTGGTCGGGGCCTTGTCCGGGTTCAGACCGGCGGCCTTGAAGGCGTCTTTGTTGTAATAGAAGATGGTCGTCGAGCTGTTGAAGGGGAAGCTCAGCATCTGGCCGTTGGGGGCCGTGTAGTAGCCGGCCACGGCGGGCACGTAGGCGCTGGGGTCGAACTTGAAGCCCGCGTCGGTCATGACCTTGCCCACGGGAACGACGGCGCCTTTGCTGGCCATCATGGTGGCCGTGCCGACTTCGAACACCTGCAGGATGTGCGGCGCATTGCCGGCGCGGAAGGCGGCGATGGCGGCGGTCATGGACTCGTCGTAGGTGCCCTTGAAGACGGGGGTGACCTTGTAGGCCGTCTGACTTTCGTTGAACTGCTTGGCCAGGTCATTGACCCATTCGTTGTTGACGGCCGTCATCGAGTGCCACCACTGGATTTCGGTCTGTGCCTTGGCCGCGGGCGCGAAGCTCAGGGCGGACAGCGCCGAGACGACCGTCAGCGCCAGGGTGCTGAGCGGGCGGCGGGCCAGGGTATGGGCAAGCGAGGGTTTGTTCATGTGTGATCAATCCTAGGAAGGGTTGCGTAAGTCGGGCAGCGTAGAGCGCAATTGTGACAAGCGGATTAAGCCCGCATGACGAAGCCTTCAAGCTCCGGGATTTCCATAGGAGGGATGCGCGCAGGGTCGTTGGGCACAGGGCTGAGCCCGGCTTGGGGCGCTGGGGTAACATCCAGTTTCAGCCGGTGTGGGCCTTATGTGTTGCTACCTGCTACCAGGCAAACTTCGGGCTGAGATTTCAGGCTTTCATGAACGCACCGACCTTGCCAAACGCCGTCGCGGACGCCGTCCGCGCGCACGACCACGAGCGCATCCGCGAAATTCCCTATAACTACACCTCCTACTCCGACCGCGAAATCGTCCAGCGCTTGCTGGGTGCGCGGGCCTGGGAGGTACTGAACCAGTTGCGCGAGGAGCGCCGCACAGGCCGCTCCGCCCGCATGCTCTATGAGGTGTTGGGCGACATCTGGGTGGTGCAGCGCAATCCCTACCTGCAGGACGACCTCCTGGACAATCCCAAGCGGCGCGGCCAGCTGGTCGAAGCCCTCCACCACCGCCTGGGCGAGGTGGAGAAGCGCCGACGGCCCATGCCTACCGCCGCCGCGCAGGAGGGGGCCGCGCCCTCATTCGATGCCAAGCGTGATGCCCTGGTGGGCGAGTTGCTCAACGCCGCGCGCGCGGCGGTGCAAGCCTTCGATGAGACCTTTCGTGAGGTCGAGGCCCTGCGCCGCAAGGCCCAGCGCGTGCTGTGCCGTCTGACGGCCCGCGACAACGTCAAGTTCGACGGCCTGTCGCGCGTGTCGCACGTGACCGACGCCACGGACTGGCGCGTGGAATACCCCTTTGTCGTGCTCACGCCCGACAGCGAGGAAGAGATGGCCGGCCTGGTGCGTGGTTGCATCGAGCTGGGACTGACCATCGTGCCGCGCGGCGGCGGCACCGGTTACACCGGCGGCGCCATTCCGTTGACCTGGAAGAGCGCGGTCATCAACACCGAGAAGCTGGAGGCCATGACCGAGGTCGAGATGATCCTGTTGCCCGGGCTGGACAAGCCGGTCCCAACGGTCTGGACCGAGGCCGGCGTGGTCACGCAGCGCGTGGCGGACGCCGCCGAGCGGGGTGGTTTTGTCTTCGCCGTAGACCCGACCAGCGCCGAAGCGTCCTGCGTGGGGGGCAACATCGCCATGAACGCGGGCGGCAAGAAGGCCGTGCTCTGGGGCACGGCGCTGGACAACCTGGCGAGCTGGCGCATGGTCACGCCCGAGGCCGAGTGGCTGGAGGTGACGCGCGTCGGCCACAACCTGGGCAAGATCCACGACGCCGACGTGGCCAGCTTCGAGCTGAAATATTTCGATGCCTCGGGAAAGAAACTGCGCCGCACTGAGCGATTGGACATTCCGGGCCCGCGTTTTCGCAAGGAAGGTCTGGGCAAGGATGTGACGGACAAGTTCCTCAGCGGCCTGCCCGGCGTGCAGAAAGAAGGTTGCGATGGCCTGATCACCAGCGCGCGCTGGGTGGTGCACCGCATGCCCGAGCACACCCGCACGGTCTGCCTGGAGTTTTTCGGCCACGCCAAGGACGCCGTGCCGTCGATCGTCGAGATCAAGGACTTCATGTTCGCCGAGCAAAAACGCAGCGGGACGCTGCTCGCCGGCCTCGAACACCTGGATGACCGCTACCTGAAGGCGGTGGGTTACGCCACCAAGAGCAAGCGCGGCGGCTTGCCCAAGATGGTGCTGATCGGCGACATCGTGGGCGACGATCCCGACCATGTGGCGCGCGCCGCCAGCGAGGTCGTGCGCATGGCGAATTCGCGCAGCGGCGAAGGCTTCACGGCGATCAGCCCCGAAGCCCGCAAGAAGTTCTGGGCCGACCGCAAGCGCACTGCGGCCATCAGCAAGCACACCAACGCCTTCAAGATCAACGAAGACGTGGTGATTCCGCTGCCGCGCATGGCCGAGTACACCGACGGCATCGAGCGCATCAACATCGAACTGAGCCTGCGCAACAAGCTGAAGCTGGCGGACGAGCTGGATGCCTTCTTCCAGCGCCCGGACCTGGCGGCGCTGCTCAAGGCAGGCAAGCAGGCGGCGGACGACGGCAGCGAAGTCTCGGCGGCGGAACTGCTGTCCGAGCGCGCCAGCCAGGCGCTGACGCTGGTGCGCACGGTGCGTGCGCAATGGCTGGACTGGCTCCAGCGCGTCGATGCGCTGTTCCCGCAACTGCAGAGCCATGAACTGCGCGCTAGCTGGAAGACCCAGGTCCGCCAGCCCCTGCAGGCCATCTTCACCGGCGGGGCCTTCCAGCCGTTGCTGGACGAATGCAATGCCATCCACAAGCGCGTGCTCAAGGGTCGCGTGTGGGTGGCGCTGCACATGCACGCCGGTGACGGCAATGTGCACACCAACATTCCCGTCAACAGCGACGACTACGAGATGCTGCAGACCGCCCACGAGGCGGTGGCGCGCATCATGAAGCTCGCGCGTTCGCTCGATGGCGTGATCTCGGGCGAGCATGGCATCGGCATCACCAAGCTGGAGTTCCTGACCGACGAGGAGCTGCAACCCTTCGCCGACTACAAAGCCCGGATCGACCCGCAGGGGCGTTTCAACAAGGGCAAGCTGCTGCGACACCTGCCGGTCGCGCAGGACGACGAGGACATGCACGCCGCCGATCTGAGCCAGGCCTACACGCCCAGCTTCGGCCTGATGGGGCACGAATCGCTGATCATGCAGCAGAGTGACATTGGTGCCATCGCCGACAGCATCAAGGACTGCCTGCGCTGCGGCAAGTGCAAGCCGGTCTGCGCGACCCATGTGCCGCGCGCCAACCTGCTGTATTCGCCGCGCAACAAGATTCTCGCCACCTCGCTGCTGGTCGAGGCCTTCCTCTACGAGGAGCAGACTCGCCGCGGCGTCAGCATCAAGCACTGGCAGGAGTTCGAGGACGTGGCCGATCATTGCACGGTCTGCCACAAGTGCGAGTCGCCCTGCCCGGTCAAGATCGACTTCGGCGACGTGACCATGAACATGCGCAACCTGCTGCGCAAGATGGGCAAGAAGCGCTTCCGCCCCGGCAACGCGGCGGCCATGTTCTTCCTGAACGCAACCAATCCGGACACCATCAAGTTGATGCGCGGCGCCATGGTCGGGGTGGGCTTCAAGGCCCAGCGTCTGGCCAACGACCTGCTGCGCCGGCTCACCCGCGCGCAGACCGCCAAGCCCGCCGCCACGGTGGGCATGCCGCCGATCAAGGAGCAGGTGATCCACTTCATCAACAAGAAGCTGCCGGGTGGCCTGCCCAAGAAGACCGCGCGTGCGCTGCTGGACATCGAGGACAAGAACTATGTGCCCATCATCCGCGACGCAGCGCGGACGACGGCAGAGACCGAGGCTGTGTTCTATTTCCCGGGCTGCGGCTCGGAACGCCTGTTCAGCCAAGTGGGCCTGGCCACCCAGGCCATGCTCTGGCACGCGGGTGTGCAGACCGTGCTGCCGCCGGGCTACCTCTGCTGCGGCTATCCGCAGCGTGGCAGCGGGCAGTTCGACAAGGCCGAGCAGATCATCACCGACAACCGCGTGCTCTTCCACCGGGTGGCCAACACGCTCAATTACCTGGACATCAAGACCGTGGTGGTGAGCTGTGGCACCTGCTACGACCAGCTCCAGGGTTACAAGTTCGAGGACATCTTCCCCGGCTGCCGCATCATCGACATCCATGAGTTCCTGCTCGAAAAGGGGCTGAAACTCGAAGGCGACGGTGCCTACCTGTACCACGATCCCTGCCACACGCCGCTCAAGCAGCAGGAACCGATGAAGACGGTCAAGGCCCTGGTCGGCCCGAACGTGGTCAAGAGCGAGCGTTGCTGCGGCGAGAGTGGCACTTTCGGCGTCACTCGGCCCGACATTTCGACCCAGGTACGTTTTCGCAAAGAGGAAGAGCTCAAGAAGGGCGAGGCCGCGTTGCGCGAGACCGGCCTGGTGGGACCGAAGGACGACCTGAAGATCCTCACGAGCTGCCCGAGCTGCCTGCAGGGCCTGAATCGCTACGGCAATGACCTGGACAATGGCCTGCTGGAAGCCGACTACATCGTGGTCGAGATGGCACGCAAGATCCTCGGCGAGGACTGGATGCCGAAATACGTCGCCGCGGCCAACGCTGGCGGTATCGAGCGCGTGCTGGTCTGACACGCGCAAGTTTGGAGGAGACTCACAGATGGCTGGTTTGAAAGCGGGTGCGCCGAAGCCGCTGAATATGACGGTGCACGGCAAATCGCGCGTGCTTGAAGTGGCGTTCACGGATGGCAAGATTTTTCGCATCCCCTTCGAGCTGATGCGGGTCTACTCGCCGTCAGCCGAGGTGCAAGGGCATGGTCCGGGGCAGGAAGTCCTGCAAACCGGCAAGCGCGAGGTGGAACTGGTGGGGCTGGAACCGGTGGGCAACTATGCCGTGCAGCCGGCTTTCAGTGATGGCCACAACAGTGGCCTTTACACCTGGGACTATCTTTATTTCCTTGGCTCGCAGGAGTCACGACTCTGGACCGAGTACGAGGCCAAGCTGCAGGCTGCGGGTCTGGGCCGCGACGCGCCCATGGCGGCCAGCGGGGTCCATGGCCACGGGGGTCATGCCTGCGGTCACCACCATTGAAGCAGGGCGAACCATGAGCCAGACCCATTTTGGTTTCGAAACGGTCGACGAGACCGAAAAAGCACGGCGCGTGCGCGGCGTGTTCGATTCCGTCGCGTCCAGGTATGACGTGATGAACGACCTGATGTCCGGAGGCTTGCACCGGCTCTGGAAGCGCTACACCGTCATGGTGGCCAATCTCAAGGAAGGCCAGCGGGCGCTGGACATCGCAGGTGGCACGGGCGACCTCGCGCTCGCCTTTGCCCGTCAGGTGGGCACGCGCGGTCAGGTGGTCCACACCGACATCAACGAAGCCATGCTGCGCACCGGGCGTGACCGCCTGCTCGACGCCGGCGTGGTGCTGCCCACGGTGGTCTGCGATGCGGAGAAGCTGCCCTTCCCCGATGGGCATTTCGATCTCGTCAGCGTGGCCTTCGGCCTGCGCAACATGACCCACAAGGACGCTGCCCTGGCCGAAATGCGCCGTGTGCTCAAGCCCGGCGGCCGCCTGCTGGTGCTGGAGTTCTCCAAGGTCGCACCGCCGCTGGAAAAGGCCTATGACTGGTACTCTTTCAAGGTGCTGCCCCTGCTGGGCAAGTTCGTCGCCGGCGACGCGAACAGCTACCGGTATCTGGCCGAGTCCATCCGCATGCACCCGGGGCAGGAGGAACTCAAGGCCCTGATGCACAAAGCCGGATTCGGCCATGTGGACTTCCATAACCTGACGGGTGGTGTGGTCGCCTTGCATGTTGGAATCAAGACCTGATACGGTTCGGCATTCGTAGTTGTCGGTAGTTTTGTTTGGGGGTTGGTGCATGAAGCGCGGGTTGAATGAGGTGAAGCGGGGTGGGGCTCTGGTCTTGTCCCTCGCCTTGGGCTTGATGGTGGCGCTCGGTTCGACGGAGGCCGAGGCCCGTCGCCTGGGTGGTGGTGTTTCCGTCGGCAAGCAGTCCGGCAATGTGGCGCGTCGCGACGCGACCCCTGCCCAATCCCCTGCAGCGACGCCCACGGCACCGCCTTCGTCCGCGCAGAACGCCGCCGCTTCGGGGGGAAGTCCCGCAAGCGCCGCAGGCGCGGCGGTTCCCGCCGCTTCTGCGGCCGGTGCGGCGACAGCGCCGGCTCGCCGTACCGGCATGGGTTTGCTGGGGGGCTTGGCGGCAGGCCTGGGCTTGGCCTGGCTGGCCAGCAGCCTGGGGCTGGGCGCGGCCTTCGGCCAATTCCTGCTGATCGCGCTGGTTCTGCTCTTGGCCTTTGTGGCGATGCGCTGGTTGCTCCGTCCCCGCGCTGCGGCGACGGCCTCGCGCAACAGCTATGCCTTCCAGGGGCAGGGCGGCGCTGGCGTGGCGACCATTCCCTCAGCCTACTTCCCCGAGAACGTGGGCAACGATGCATCCGCGCGCCCCTGGGAGCAAGGCGCCAGCACCACGGCGGCCGGCTCGGCTCAGGGCGTGGTCATCGGTTCGGCCTTGAACGGAAAGGCCGCGGACTGGAGCGTTCCCGCCGGTTTTGATGTCGAGAGTTTCCTGAAGGTGGCCAAGAGCAACTTTATTCACTTGCAGGCCGCCTGGGACAAGGCCGACATGGTGACTCTGCGCTCCATGATGACCGACGAGATGCTGGCGGAGATCAGCGCCCAGCTTGCTGAGCGCGAGCGCCTGTCCAGCGGTGAACCCAACCTGACCGAAGTCCAGATGCTGCAGGCGCAGTTGCTCGGCATCGAGGAGATGGGCGGCGAATACATGGCCAGCGTGGAGTTCTCCGGCATGGTGCGCGAGGATCGCCACAGCGGCCCCAGCCCTTTCCGCGAGGTCTGGAACATGACCAAGCCGCGCGACGGCAGCCGCGGATGGTTGGTCGCGGGTGTGCAGGCCCTGCAGTAAATAGGCGCGTCCTCCCGCTTGCGTTCCGTTCTTTTGCAGCGCCACTCCCTCGGGGCGCACCCAGCGGTCCGGCGAAGCCAGCGCCACTGTTGCCTCGATTTGTGAGTCGTGCGTGCGGACGCGGGGACAGAACCGGGAATAATCGGGGGCTTATGCAGTCGTCCCCTTTGTCCATGCTTGCAGACGCCGCGCAAAAGCTGCTCGGTGTTCTGCCGAAGCCGCCTTTTCCCCTGCCACTTCCGTCACTTGATCGCTTGCCCCAGCCCCCGGCTTGGGCGGTACGGGAGGTGCAGCGCCGTGTCGTGCTGCTGCTCAATCATGTGCTGATGCAAGAGCCCGAGGCCATGACCCGTCTGGCGCGCCAGCAGGGGCGGGCGATTCTGTTCCAGTGGCGCGACCTCGGTTTCATGCTTCGGTGCACGCCGGCAGGGCTGTTTGACCTGGCGGATGCCGAGCCGACTGTGGATGCCCGGGTTCCGGATTTGACGCTGACCGTGACGGAAACGTCACCCTTGGCCGTGGCGCAGGCCTTGCTCGCGGGTGAGCAGCCCTCCGTGCGCATCGAAGGCCACGTGGCCTTGGCGTCCGAGCTGAGTTGGCTCACCGAGCACCTGCGCTGGGACATCGAAGAGGATCTGGCGCGTCTGATCGGCGACGCGCCGGCCCACAGCCTGGCCCAGGCCGCGCGGCGCGCGGCGCAGGCCTTGCGTGCCTGGTTGCCGGCTCGCTCCGGGGTCCCTGCTTTTTCGGACGGAGCTGGAGCACAGCCATGATCGGGCTGGCCAGTCGGTTTCTGCGCGGTGCTTACATTGTCTGGATCGTGCTGCGTTACGGTCTGGACGAACTGGTGCTGTCCAGTTTCCGCAAACCCTGGCTGCGTGTGGCCGCGCGCATCGTGGCCTTTGGCCGACCCTTGAACAAACCGCGCGGTGTGCGTCTGCGCGAGGCCCTGGAGCGTCTGGGCCCCATCTTCGTGAAGTTCGGCCAGGTGCTGTCCACCCGGCGCGACCTGCTGCCGCCAGACATCGCCGAGGAACTGGCCAAGCTGCAGGACCGCGTACCGCCGTTCAGCCCCGAGGTGGCGGTCGCCACCATCGAACGGTCTTTTCGCCAGCCACTGGACAGCATTTTCAGTGAGTTCCAGCGCGAGCCGGTGGCCAGCGCCTCGATTGCCCAGGTGCACTTCGCCCGCCTGCGCGGCAAGGACGGCCAGCACGTCGGACGCGAGGTGGCCGTCAAGGTGCTGCGCCCCAACATGCTGTCCGTCATCGAGAAAGATCTGGCGCTGATGCGATGGATGGCGGCCTGGATAGAGGGGCTGTCGGCCGACGGCCGACGCCTGAAACCTCGCGAGGTGGTGGCGGAATTCGACAGTTACCTGCACGATGAACTGGACCTCGTGCGCGAGGCCGCCAGTGCCGCCCAGCTGCGACGCAACATGGCCGGGCTGAACCTGGTGCTGATCCCGGAGATGTTCTGGGACTACTGCCACGCCGACGTGATCGTGATGGAACGCATGCAGGGCATCCCGATCAGCCAGACGCAACGCCTGCGCGAGGCAGGCGTGGATCTGAAGAAGCTGGCGCGCGACGGTGTAACGATTTTCTTCACGCAGGTGTTCCGCGACGGCTTCTTTCATGCGGACATGCATCCCGGCAACATCTTCGTCAGCACGGATCCGGCCACTTTCGGCCGTTACATCTCGCTCGATTTCGGCATCGTGGGCACGCTGACGGAATTCGACAAGGAATACCTGGCGCAGAACTTCACGGCCTTTTTCCGCCGCGATTACAAGCGCGTGGCCGAGTTGCACATCGAGAGCGGCTGGGTACCACCCGAGACCCGGGTCAACGAGTTGGAGGCGGCGGTGCGCTCCGTCTGCGAGCCCTATTTCGACCGGCCGCTGAAGGAAATCTCGCTCGGCATGGTGTTGATGCGCCTGTTCCAGACCTCGCGCCGTTTCAACGTCGAAATCCAGCCGCAACTGGTGCTGCTGCAGAAGACGCTGCTCAACATCGAGGGCCTGGGGCGCGACCTCGATCCGGATCTGGACCTCTGGAGCACGGCCAAGCCTTTCCTGGAAAAGTGGATGGCCGACCAGATCGGGCCCAAGCGCCTCTGGGCTGAACTCAAGAATCAGGCGCCGCGCTACGCCAAGCTACTGCCTGAATTGCCGCGCTTGCTGCACGACTTCCTGCGCGACCACTCGGGCCTGGGGGCGACGGGTGGCGGCCGGCGGACACTGGAGGCTTTGCTCGCGGAGCAACGAGCCACCCGCCGGCTGCTGCAGATCCTGGTGGCGGCAGGCATCGGTTTTGCAACAGGAGTGCTGCTGATGCAAGCCCTCTGGAACTGGCCGGCGATGGCCGGTGCGTTCGCCGGTTTTTTCCAGGGCCGCTAGGATTTCACCGGATAATCCCGGGGTTTCACCTGAAACCGCTCGGCGCTTTCAGCATCCGTATTTTCACCGCCTGCTCGTTGCTCGAAAGGATTGATGAACATGAAGACTTTGACCCCTCGGTTCCGCGTTTTTGTCGCGGCCATGGCGTTGGCAGTCACCGGTTTCACGGGCCTGGTCTCCCGTGTGGAGGCCGCCGAGGAACCGGTGCTCAATATTTACAACTGGGCCGATTACATCGCTGAGGACACCATTGCCAATTTCCAGAAGGAAACCGGCATCAAGGTCAATTACGACAACTTCGACAGCAATGAGGCCTTGCACGCCAAGCTGATGGCGGGCATGTCCGGCTACGACATCGTGGTGCCCGGCTCGCACTTTGCGAAGCTGCAGATCCAGGGCGGCCTGCTGATGAAGCTGGACAAGTCCAGGCTCCCCAATCTGAAGAACCTCGATCCCGCCATCCAGGCCCAGCTGGCCAAGGTGGATCCAGGCAATGAGCACCTGGTGGACTGGCTCTGGGGCTACACCACGGTGGGCATCAACGTCGACCAGGTCAAGAAAGCCCTCGGCGGCACCCCCCTGCCGGCGAACACCTGGGACTTGGTGTTCAAGCCCGAGTACGCTTCCAAGCTGCAGAAATGCGGCATCTCCTTTCTCGACACCGCGTCCGAGATCCTGCCGATCGCGCTCAAGTACATCGGCAAGGATCCGCGCAGCAAGAGCGCGGCGGACTATGCCGAGGCCGGCAAGATGCTCAAGGCCGTCCGCCCTTACGTGGGTCGCTTCGCCGGTTCGGGATCTGACTACATTGACCAGATGGCCAGCGGTCAGCTCTGCGCCGTGGTTGGGTGGTCCGGCGACATCATGATCGCCAAAGACAAGTCGAACGAGGCCGGCAAGCCCCAGAATCTGCAGGTGATGCTGCCCAAGATGGGCGGCCTGCTGTTCTTCGACACGCTGGCCATCCCGAAGGATGCCAAGCATCCTGAGAATGCGCACAAGTTCATCAACTACATCCTGCGTCCCGAAGTGCATGCCTCGCTGACCAACGCTGTGTTCTATGCCAACCCGAACAAGGCGAGCATGAAGTTCGTCAATCCGCTGCTGGCCAAGGACCCGGCCGTGTTCCCGGACGCGGCAGGGCTGGCTTCCATGATCGCGCCGGACACGCCGGACGCCACCACCATGCGTCTGATCACGCGTACGTTCACCAACTTCAAGGTGGACCGCTGATCGCCTGATCATCTCGGCAGATCATTTTTCATCGACATCGTTCCAGAGTTACATCGCGCCATGCCTATCTACGCCTACAAGTGCAGCGCCTGCGGCCTTGCCAAGGACGTTTTGCGAAAGATTTCCGATGAACCGCTGACGGTCTGCCCGAATTGCGGCAAGGCAACATTCAGCAAGCAGGTCACGGCGGCTGGTTTTCAGCTCAAGGGCAGCGGCTGGTACGTCACGGATTTCCGAGGAGGTTCGGGTGGCGGGGGCTCCGATTCGTCCGGAGGCTCCTCCGGCGGCGGTGGCTCTCCCGGCGATTCGGGTGGAGGTGGTGGTTCCGGTTCCGGCCCTTCCGATGGTGGGGGTGGGGGCACGACAACGGCTGCGTCGGCATCGGGTCACAGCTGTGGCTCGGGATGCGGCTGCGCTTGAGCCGGGTGGCTCGGACCGGCGTGCATGATGGCAAAGGACATTGAAGATGGCAGGAGTTCTTCCGTGATGGTGAAGTTCCGAAAATGGCTGCTGGCCGGGCTGCTCGTGCTGGTGCCGCTCATCATCACCTTGTGGGTGCTGAACTGGGTCGTTGGCACGCTGGATCAGACCCTGCGCATCCTGCCCAGCGCCTGGCATCCGGACACCTTGCTGGGCTTTCACATTCCCGGATTGGGCGTGATCTTCGCCGTGGTGGTCGTGCTGGCGATCGGTGCCATGGCCTCCAACTTCATTGGCAACCAACTGCTTGCCTGGGGCAATGCCTTGCTGCAGCGCATCCCCGTGGTTCGCTCCGTCTACTCCGGTGTCAAACAGGTATCGGACACGCTGTTTTCCGAGAAGGGCAATGCCTTCCGGCAGGCCGTGCTCGTGCAGTGGCCTCGACCGGGCATGTGGACCATCGGATTCGTGACTGGCATGCCTGGGGGCGACTTGGTGAATCACTTGCAGGGCGACTATCTGAGCGTTTTCGTTCCCACCACGCCCAACCCCACGGGGGGCTATTTCGTCATGCTGCCCCGCGCGGATTGCGTGGTGCTGTCGATGAGCGTGGACGAAGCCCTGACCTACGTGATTTCCATGGGCGTGATCGCGCCCGGCACCAAGGTGCAAATCGGATCCTCCGATCCGACCTGAGCTCAGCGCGTGGTGCCTTTCCGATCCCATCTCCTTATCAGAACGAGCTAGAAAGAGAAATTTTCCATGTCCATGCGCTCCCATTACTGCGGTCTGGTGACCGAGGCCCTGCTGGGTCAGACCGTCACCTTGTGTGGCTGGGTCAACCGTCGGCGCGACCATGGCGGCGTGATCTTCGTGGACCTGCGTGACCGCGAAGGGTATGTCCAGGTCGTCTGCGATCCGGACCGTCCCGAGATGTTCAAGATCGCCGAGGACCTGCGCAATGAATTCTGCGTGCAGATCAAGGGCCTGGTGCGCGCTCGTCCCGCCGGCACCACGAACGACGGTCTGAAGAGCGGCAAGATCGAGGTGCTGTGCCATGAGCTGAAAGTGCTGAACCCCAGTGTCACGCCGCCTTTCCAGCTGGACGACGAAAACCTGTCCGAAACCACGCGTCTCACGCACCGCGTGCTCGACCTGCGCCGCCCCTACATGCAGAACAACCTGATGCTGCGCTACCGCGTGGCCATGGAAGTGCGCAAGTTCCTGGATGCGAATGGCTTCATCGACGTCGAGACGCCCATGCTGACCAAGAGCACGCCCGAAGGCGCGCGCGACTACCTGGTGCCCAGCCGCGTGCACGATGGCATGTTCTTCGCGCTGCCACAGTCCCCTCAACTCTTCAAGCAGTTGCTGATGGTGGCGGGGTTCGATCGCTACTACCAGATCACCAAGTGCTTCCGCGACGAGGACTTGCGTGCCGATCGCCAGCCCGAGTTCACCCAGATCGATATCGAGACCTCCTTCCTGTCTGAGCAGGACATCCGAGACATGTTCCAGGGCATGATCAAGACGGTGTTCCAGAACGTGTTGGGTATCGACCTGGGCGAGTTCCCGGTCATGGCCTACTCCGAGGCCATGTACCGCTATGGTTCGGACAAGCCCGATCTGCGCGTCAAGCTCGAATTCACCGAGCTGACGGACGTGATGAAAGACGTGGACTTCAAGGTTTTTTCCACACCCGCGCAGAGCAAGGGCGGACGTGTGGTTGCCTTGCGCGTGCCTGGCGGCGGCGAGATGAGTCGCGGCGAGATCGACGGTTACACCGAGTTCGTCAAGATCTACGGCGCCAAGGGCCTGGCCTGGATCAAGGTCAACGAAGCCGCCAAGGGCCGTGATGGTCTGCAGTCGCCTATCGTCAAGAATCTGCACGACGCCGCCATCGCCGAGATCCTGAAGCGCACGGGTGCCCGGGATGGGGACCTGATTTTCTTCGGCGCGGACAAGGCCAAGATCGTCAACGATGCCATCGGTGCGCTGCGCCTCAAGGTTGGCCACAGCGAGTTCGGCAAGAAGAGCGGCCTGTTCGAGGCCCGCTGGGCGCCGATGTGGGTGGTGGACTTCCCCATGTTCGAATTCGATGAGGAGGCCCAGCGCTACACCGCCGTGCACCATCCCTTCACGGCCCCGAAGGATGGTCACGAGGACTGGATGGTGACCGATCCCGAGAAGTGCATCGCCAAGGGTTACGACATGGTGCTCAACGGCTGGGAAATCGGCGGTGGCTCGGTGCGCATCCACCGTGCCGATGTGCAGGCCAAGGTGTTCGATGCGCTCAAGATCGGCCCCGATGAGCAGCGCCTGAAATTCGGGTTCCTGCTCGACGCGTTGCAATACGGCGCCCCGCCGCACGGCGGCCTGGCCTTTGGTCTGGACCGCATCGTCACGCTGATGACGGGCGCTGAGTCCATCCGCGATGTGATCGCCTTCCCCAAGACCCAGCGGGCGCAGTGCCTGTTGACCCAGGCACCGAGCCCGGTGGACGAAAAGCAGTTGCGAGAACTGCACATCAAGCTGCGCAATTCGCAGCCAGCGTGAGCCCGCTGGGGCCCCATCAGGCCTTCCCGCAGGCGGGTCGGGGCATCGCGGCTCCCAGGCCTTGCGGCACCGGTGAACAGTGCCACGCGCAGGCTTACCGAGGCGCGTTGGGGTGACAACATGATGGCAAAAGGCGTCTTCGGACGCCTTTTTTCATGGGGTCCGCGCAAAAGGCCTTCCGGGCATGCCTCGTGCATACGCCCTATGGCGTATGGAGATTTCCGCAGCGGCGGTGGAAAATGAAGCGCGCGTCTTTATGCGGATGTTGTCTTATCTCAATCCAATCAGACTGATTTGCTTGCTTACTCAAGGATTTGAGCGAAATGTCACACTGCTCTTGTATGCTTGTTACATTTTGAAAAACCCGGGGAGGGGTTTCATGCCGATCACCCATACCTTGCCCGCGCCGGAGCAATGGTTGCGTTATATGCCGGGCGTCGAACGCCAGCGTCAGGAACTGCGCCTTGTCGAGAACGCCTGGGACCATCTTTCCCTCTTGTCCTCCCTCTCTCTGTTGTCGTCGAATGCCTCGTCCGGCGGTGATCTGGCGCGGGCCCGGCTGGACTTTTCCTCCCTGTCCGTCGAACTGATGCATGGTCTGGCCGCGGAGGCCGTGCACAACTGCGTGGACGACTTGAACAGCCGCGCGCAGATCTGCATCGACGTGCTGGTGCGCAACCTTTTCGAGCGTACCGCCGACATCGGCTTCTTTTCGACCGATGTCGGCGTGGCCGATTTCCTGAGCGCATCCGTCCAGGAGCGTCGTCCTGAGCTGATCGCCAGTCGCTTGCGCCAGTACGCCAGCAAGTACACCGTCTACGGCAACATCTATCTGTTCGACGCGGATTGCCGCCTGGCTGCCGCTTTGCACGAGGAGGGTACGGCCCTGGGCGAACCCGTGCAGGCCGACGATGTGGCGTTCCTGCGCCAGGTCATGGCCAGCGACGCGCCCTATACCGAGGATTACGCTGTCCGTGGCTTTATTGGACAAAGTCAGCCCTCGCTGTCCTACGCCCATCGGGTGGAGGTGGAGGGTCGGGTGGTGGGCGTGTTGGTGCTGGCTTTCAAGATGTCGGATGAAATGCCGGCCCTTTTTGCCTCCATTCAGGGCAATGACCGTGAGCACGGCGGGGATGTGGTGCTGGCCCTGGTGGATGCGCGTGGCGGGGTGCTGGCGTCCAGCGACACGCACCAGTTGCCCCTGGGCTGGCAGGTGCGCTGGGACCTGCCGCCGGGACAGGCCTCGGGAGCCTTCATGCTGCAGCATTTCAGTCGCCGGTACCTCGCCGTTGTGCGCGAGGCCCGCAGTTTTCAGGGCTATGGGGGGCCGGATTGGCGTGGTCTGGCCTTGCTGCCGCTGGACGTGGCTTTCGACGAAGCGACGGGCTCGGAGCACAGCATCTTGATCAAGGAACTGGCAGGCAACGCGGATTTCCTGTCTGATGAGCTGCGTGAGATTCCACGGCGCTCGGTGGCCATCCAGTCGGCGCTGGAGCGCTCGGTCTGGAATGGCCTGCTTGAAATCAATCAGATGCAGGAGGGCGCGCAGGGTCGCAGCGAGGCGGCCGCGCCGCGTGACCTGCTGTTCGCAAAGACCTTGCTGTCGGAAATTGGTGCCACCGCGCGCAAGACCGCGCGGGCTTTTTCCAGCGCACTGGAGGATCTCTATGGCGTGGTGACCCGCTCCATCTTGCGCGATGGTCAGAGCCGGGCCGATCTGGCCATGCAGATTCTGGATCGCAATCTGTATGAGCGTGCCAATGACTGCCGTTGGTGGGCGCTTACGCCGCAATTCGCCGAAACCCTGGCCGCGGGTCGGGTGGGCTGCGAACAGGCCACGACCGTGCTGCGGGACATCAACGCGCTCTATACCGTGTACAGCAGCCTGGTGTTGTTCGATCGCCAGGGGCAGGTGATGGCGGTTTCCAACGCCGCGCAGCAGGCCCTGGTCGGCACGATCCTGGACGAGGAGTGGGTGGCGCGTTGCCTGCGCCTGTCCAGTGCGCAGGAGTACGTGGTCAGCGGGTACGCGCCCAGTCGTTTTTATGAAGAGGGCTCGACCTTCATCTATGCGGCGGCGGTGCGAGACCCCACGGCCGCTTCAGGCGGCCTGACGGGTGCCAGCCTGGGCGGCATTGCCGTCGTCTGGGATGCCGCGCAACAACTCCAGTCCATACTGAGCGATTGTGCCGAGGGGTGTGGCGAGCGTGACATGCTGGCTTTCATCGACAGTCGGGATCATCTGGTGCGGGCCCAGGGGCGCCACGAGGTTCTGGCCATCTTGCAGGCCGAAGGGGCGATCGAGTCTTGCCGCACCGGCGGGCGCATGGTCAATCTGGCGGGCCACCTGCATGGCGTGGGCGTGGCGCGCGGCGCGGGGTACCGCGAGTTTCGCGCGCGGGACGGTTATGACCATGGCTTGAGCTGTCTGGCCCTGCGGCATCTGTGCGAGCGCAAACCGGCGGCTGCCACCGTGCCTGCCCCGGAAAACCAGGATCTGCGGGTGGACATGGCGCAGCGCGTGCAGATGGCGACCTTCATGCTCGGCAGCTATTGGCTGGGTATCGACTCGACTCAGGTCGTGGCCGCCATGCCAGATGCGACCGCCCGCGGGGCTGGGCCGGCGCGCCTGCCTTTTCTCGGTCTGGCGCCGATTGGCAACCGCGTCTGTCCCTTGCTCGACTTGCGCAGCATCGTGCGCAACGATGCCGGTCAGCACCGGGGGGACGATGCGTCTGCCGAGGACGGACGGGCGCGCGACGGTGGGGACGAGCTCACCGCGACGGCCCGGACCGCGCAGGTGCAGCGCGCGGCCCATCCGGACCGGCAACTGATCATCGTGCGGGTGGCGCTCGACGATGGTGGCGAGCGTGAACTCGCGCTGCGCGTCGACGCGCTGGGACCGATGCTCGATCTGGATCGGCGCAAGTTCCAGCCCGTGGGATTTGGCGCGCAGACGGCCTTGATCGACGCCGTCATTGGCGTGCCGGTGGCCGTGTCGCTGGGGGCGTCGGCTGGCGCTGCGCCGTCGTCGAGCATGCTGTGCCGGCTCTCCACGGCCTGGCTCAGGCAGTGTGCGGCGGGTGTGCTGGAGCAGGCCGCCCAGGCCCAGGACCTGGATGCGTTGTTGCAGGAGCACCAGCACGACCGGCTGGTCAACGTGGGTGGACAGATTTCACGCGACCGGGCCGCGGGCCTGAATTTGCCGGTGGGCTGAGTTTCCTCGCGGTGGCTCACCCTCGGTAACGGAGCGTGACGATGGTTCAGTTTCAGAATCATGGCAACAAGATCCCGCAGTCCGTGCTGGTGCTCATCCACACGCCGGCCCTGGAGGTGCTGCTGATCCAGCGCGCTGACACGCCCGCCGACGAGCCCGATTACTGGCAATCGGTCACGGGTTCCAAAGACCATGTGGACGAGCCTTACGCGACCACCGCGTGGCGCGAAGTGCACGAGGAAACCGGCATCGATGCCCGTCAGTTGCCTCAGGGGCTGATCGATTGGGAGCTGGAAAACGTCTATGAGATCTACCCCTGGTGGCGCAAGCGGTATGCCCCGGGCGTGACGCACAACACCGAGCATCTGTTCAGCCTGTGCGTGCCCGCGGGGACCTCGATCAGGCTCGCACCCCGCGAACATCGGGCCTACCAATGGCTGCCGTGGCGTGAAGCGGCCGAGGTGTGCGCGTCACCCAGCAACGCCGAAGCCTGCCTGTTGCTGCCTCGCTTCGCCGACCTGTCTGGGGGCCCTGCGGCTGAGTCGTGAAAAAATGCGGGCATGCAGTCCGCGTCACGCCCAGGTTCCGCCGAATCCCCGTCCGGCCATCAGACCACGACCCTGCGGGTGGCCACGTACAACATCCACAAGGGTGTGCTGGGATTGGGGCCGCGCCGTCGGCTGGAGATCCATAACCTGAGCCTGGCCGTTGAACAGCTGGACGCGGACATCGTCTGCCTGCAGGAGGTGCGCAAGCTCAACCACCGCGAGGCTGCGCATTTCAGCCGCTGGCCGGAGCTGCCTCAGGCCGATTACCTCGCCCCCGAGGGGTATGAAGCCATCTACCGCACGAATGCCTACACCCGCCATGGCGAGCACGGCAACGCCATGTTGTCGCGCTGGCCTGTGCTGGCCGCCGGACACGAGGACATGTCGGACCATCGTTTCGAGCAGCGCGGCTTGCTCCACGGCCTGGTGTCTGTGCATGGGCACGGCGTGCATGTGCTGGTTGTGCACCTGGGGCTGATCCGGGCCAGCCGCGTGCGGCAGGCCGCGCAGTTGGACCAGTACATCCGCCGGGAGATACCGCCCGAGGCGCCACTGGTCGTGGCCGGTGATTTCAACGACTGGGGCGAGCGCGTGCACCGGCATTTCGAAGCCATGGGGCTGCGGACCTGGGAACCCGCCGCGCACCCGACCTTCCCGGCACGCCTGCCCCTGGTGCAACTGGACTATGTCTATGTGCGCGGCCTGACGCCCCTGCGGGTTCAGGTGCCGCGAGGCCGCGCCTGGTGGCGCATGTCAGACCATCTGCCGCTGATCGCCGAATTCAGCCTGTTCCCATGAGGCCGTCATCATGCGGCCATTGATGGCATCCAGGCGCCACCTGCATCCACTGCGTGAGTGGGCCGTCCGCCGCCGCGCGACACAGCGCGCCTTGCGCCGCATGGTGCGGCGCGCGGCGCGGACGGTGAGTCTGCGTCCCGGGCATCAGGTGCATTTGCTGCAAGGGGGGGCGAGCTGTTTCCCGCCATGGTGAGGGCCATGGACGGTGCGCGGCGCGAAATCCGGCTCGAAACCTACATATTCTGGAGCGACGAGGCCGCGCACCTGATCGTGGAGGCCCTGGTGCGCGCCGCCGAGCGGGGCGTGTCCGTCTGGCTGTTGGCTGACGGGGTCGGAACGCCGCAGCTGCCGGCGGCTTGGGTGCAGCGTCTGAACACCGCCGGCGTGCGCTGGCGTCTCTACAAGCCCGGCGGGGCCTGGTTGCGCTGGTTGTCCTTGCTTCGACCGAGCCGCTGGCGGCGCCTGCACCGTAAGCTCTGCCTGATTGACGGCGAGATCGCCTTCTGCGGTGGCATCAATGTGCTGGACGATCGGATCGACCCCAACCATGGCCCGTTGAAAGCCCCGCGCTTCGATTTCGCGGTGCGTGTGCAAGGCCCCTTGGTGGCCGTGGCGCATGAGGCGATGACGCAGATCTGGCGTCGTCTGCAGCCCCAGGACTGGCTGCGCGACGCGCGCAACAGCCGGCATCTGACGCGGCATGCGGAGACGGGAGAACCTGCCGCTCGCCTGATCGGATCGGGGGCGCTGCAGCCAGGGGAGGCGACCGGTTCCGCGCGTGCGGCCCTGGTGCTGCGTGACAACCTGCTGCACCGCAGGCACATCGAGCGTGCCTACCGCAAGGCGATCGGCGCGGCGCGCGAGGAGATCATCATCGCCAACGCCTATTTCCTGCCCGGTCGCAAGTTGCGGCAAGCGCTGATCGAGGCGGTCCGGCGTGGGGTGCGCGTGCGCCTGCTGCTGCAGGGGCGGTATGAATACTTCATGCAGTATCACGCAGTGCGCACGGTCTATGGGGCGCTGTTGGCGGCGGGCGTGGAAATTCACGAATATTCGGCCAGTTTTCTGCATGCCAAGGTGGCGGTGATTGACGCTGAGAGCCGGCTGCCCGGCGCGAAACCCTGGGCCACCGTGGGCTCGTCCAACCTGGATCCGCTGAGCCTCTTGTTGGCGCGCGAAGCCAATGTGGTGGTCGAGGATGCGACCTTCGCCAACGATCTGCGCGACCGCCTGCTGGAGGCCATGCGCAGCGGGGGAAGCGTGGTCGCGGCCGCCGATTTCGCGCGTCGCCCCTGGCGTCAGCGTTTCCTTGACAGACTCGCTCTCGGCGCGGTCCGGTTGGCTTTGTTCGTGCTCGGGCAGAGGTATTAAGCCCCTGTTACGATATTCCCATGACTTCCTCCCTCATTTCTGCAGCCTTGTCCACCACCCTCGCAGGTGCCGACGAAGGCGTGCCGGTGTCCGTCAAGATCCGTGAGCGTGTGAAGGCGGCCAAGCAGCGATTCAACGCCAACGACAACATCGCCGATTTCATTCAGCCCGGTGAGCTGGAGGCCCTGCTCGACGAGGTCGAGAGCAAGATGCAGGGGGTGCTCGACAGCCTCGTGATCGACACGGGGAACGACCACAATACGGGGAGCACGGCTCGCCGCGTGGCCAAGATGTACCTGAACGAAGTGTTCAAGGGGCGGTACTTACCCTCGCCCCGTATCACGGAGTTCCCCAACGCCGAGCATCTGAACGAACTGATGATCGTCGGCCCCATCACCGTGCGCAGCGCCTGCAGCCATCATTTCGTGCCGGTGATCGGCCGGCTCTGGATCGGTGTCATGCCGAACCAGGCCACCAACGTGATCGGTCTTTCGAAGTACGCACGTTTGGCGGAATGGGTGATGAGTCGCCCGCAGATCCAGGAAGAAGCCGTGGTGCAGCTGGCCGACCTGATCATGAAGAAGACCCGGCCCGATGGCCTGGCGCTGGTGATGGAGGCCAACCACTACTGCATGTCCTGGCGTGGCGTGCGTGACATGGACAGCAAGATGCTCAATTCCGTGATGCGCGGCGTGTTCCTCAAGGACGCGGTCCTGCGGCAGGAGTTCCTGTCCCTGATCCCGCGTCAGAGGTAGGCGGCACGACCTGGGGCGGCGCTTGAGATTCCCCGTCAAGGCCGTTCTCCCGCTTCTGGCGGTCGCGTTGCTGCTCGGCGGTTGTGGAACACCGCAACTTTTCTACGACAGAACGGAGCTGCGGCATGAGCCCCTGCCGGAAAAGCAGGTGCGCGCCTTGCCGGATGAGATTCTCCGACGCCTTGATGGTCGCCGTGCCGTCTGGGTGGACGCCGATGGCAAGGAAATGGCGCTGAACGCGGCGACCTTGCCGCTGTTGCCCACGGCCGAGATAGGCGCCTTGTGGGCGGCCGTTTTGCTTGGACGTACAGGCGGCGAGTACGACATGCGCATCCACGTCGTGGGCCAGGGTTCGTCGCCCGTGTCGGTGCTAATCGGCCAGAACGACAGCCTGCGCGTCCTGTCGTCGCGTGGCGACGCACCTCGCGAGGCGGCGCTCACGGAATCGAAGATCCGCGAGCGTTTCGGGCTGGAGCGCAATTTCCGGGGAGACTGGAGCGAGGCGGAGCGCCAGTCTCTGACCGAGTCACTCGCGCTGCTGCTGCCCGAGGAACTGACCGTCCTTCGCACGGTGCGCTTCGAGCGCAGCCAGCGCGATCTGGGGCGTGACAAGGCCGCGCGGTATGAGCTGGATGGTTGCCTGGCGCGGATCACGCTGTATCCGGCGGGCGCGAGGTTCAACCGGTATCTCTTCGTGGGTGACGTCGCCGCCCCGCGTGACGCCGTGCTGTTTCCCCTGCTCCATGAAATTGGCCATGCCGTGGAGCGCGCACCTGCGCGGCGCGCGCTGTGCGTTGCCGAAAGTCACCGCGTCGCCGCCGAGAAGTACCGCAGTGATGCATGGCGCTTGCGAGACCAGCCGGCTCGCTACAACGCGCTCATCCGGCGGCACGACGAATTGGTGCGTCGTTACGATGAATTGATCGCCGAGGCCGAGCGCCTGAGGGGCCCCGGGCCAGTCATCGCGGCCTATGCGCGCGCGCTGGCCGGTCTGCCTCCGCCGACGGACTACGGTCGAGAATCCGTCCAGGAGTCCTTCGCCGAATCCTTTGCCTTGTTCCATGCCGATCCCAAGGCGCTTTTGCGGGCGCGTCCCGCCGTCTACCGCTGGTTTGCGTCGGGCGGGCATGTGAAAGCCATGGATGCTGCCGTGGTGGGCGGCGTCCTGGAAGAAGATGACGACGGGGGCGAGGATTCGCCCTGGTGAGTCGGTGCAGATCCAGGGAGCACCCAGGTGCGGGCCTGGCGGCTGCGACGATGAATGGGTCAATCCCCTGTGCCGGGACGCAGGGCGGTGTCTTGCAGCTTGCTGGCCACCTGAACCATGGCCAGGGCGGCTGGGGCGCCGGGCATGGCCTGCATCAGCAATTGGCGACGCATCACCGCCTGACGCACGGCCGGATCGCTGGGGATGTCTCCCAGGTGGATCAGGCGACCGGCTTCTCCCGCATGCGAGGCACCCTCGGCACCTTCCGCGCCTTCGGGCACGACAAAACGTTCCACAACCTGCTGCAATTGCATGGTGATTGCGCGACCGTCCCCGGGGCGGCTGGCCTGGTTGACGATCATGTGGATGCGGGGACGGCGCTGCTGATTGACCAGCACCTTGATGGTGGCATAGGCATCGGTCAAGGACGTCGGTTCCGGGGTGGCGACCAGCAGCACTTCGGAGGCGAGCGAGATCGCAAACAACACAGCGTCGGAAATGCCCGCGCCGGTGTCCAGCAGCACCACGTCGTACCGGGGCGTCAGCGTGTTCAGCACCTGCGTGAACTTGTCACGCATGTCCGGTGTGAGCCGGGCGTACTCCGCCATGCCCGAGCCACCCATCAAAACCGAGAATCCGCCCGGCGCGGGGACGATGGCCTGTTCAAGTTTAGCCTTGCCGGTCAGTACATCGTGCAGGGTGATGCGGGCGTAGAGGTTGAGCACCACGTCCAGATTGGCTAAGCCCAGGTCGGCATCCAGCACCAGCACACGCAGGCCGCGCCGTGCCAGCGCGGCGGCCAGATTGGCGGAAACGAAAGTCTTGCCCACGCCGCCCTTGCCACTGGTGACGGCCAATACCCGTCCCGCCCCTTGGCCTTGAACGGACCGGGGCGAGGGTTTGGAGGACGGGGCGGGGGACGCCGGAGGCGCTCGGAATGTGGACACCAGCAAAATGACAGGACGGGGTTGGGGGACTGTAAGGAAAGGTAAAGTCTATCGACCCCGTGGGCGGCTGGCGCGGGAATACCGTGGGGTAAAGCCTGCAAATCGGGCTTTCAGCGGCTTGCATCCTGCTGCGGTGAGGGGTGCCTGCTCAGGTTGATCGGCGAGGTTCACCCGTGGGGACGACCACACACCGGGCAGGCGGGGTTGCGAGGCACCTGAACTTCGTTCCAGCGCATGCGCAGGCCATCAAGCATCAGCAGGCGGCCGGTCAGAGGTGAGGTGGGCAATGAGTGCTTGGCGCCATCTGCCGAGGCCATGAGCAAGCGCAGCGCTTCCGCGGCCTGCGTGGCGCCGATCACGCCGACCAGGGGCGCGAAGACACCCATCGTGGAGCACATCGCTTCTTCGAATGCCTCGCGCGGGTCGAACAGACAGGCGTAACAGGGGGATTCTTCCTGTCGCGGGTCATAGACGGCGACCTGTCCGTCAAAACGGATCACGGCACCCGAAACCAGGGGCTTGACGGCTTGCACGCAGGCGGCGTTCACGGCTTGCCTGGTGGCGTAGTTGTCGCTGCAATCGAGCACCACGTCGGTCTCGGCCACCAGGGATGCCAGCAACTCGGCGTCGGCGCGCCGAGCGATGGCCCGTACCCTTACGGCGGGATTCAGCGCGGTGATGGCGTCTTCGGCGGAGGCCACTTTGGGCATGCCCACGCGCGCGGTGCTGTGGGCAATCTGCCGCTGCAGATTGGTCAGGTCCACCGTGTCCGGATCCACCAGGGTGATCTGTCCGGTGCCGGCGCCAACGCCCGCCGCGGCCAGGTAGAGCGCGGCGGGTGACCCCAGTCCTCCCGCGCCGATCAGCAGAACTTTGCCGTCCAGAATGCGCTGCTGGCCTTCGATGCCGATCTCGTCCAGCAGGATATGCCGCGAATACCGCAGCAACTCGTCATCGGTCATGGACTGAGCCGATTCAGTTTTCTTTCGGCTCTTCCTTGCGTTCGGCCAGCGTCTTGCTGACCATCACCGGCCGGCCCTTGAGCTGGTTCAGCGCCTGCATGAGCTGGAAGTCTTCCGAACTACCGTATTCGGGCAGCTTGCGCTCGGACGGCGGCTTCTTGGCTTCTTCCTCGAGGCGCTTCATGGCTGCGTCGCGCGCCTTGGAGCGCTCGTCCTGCTGGCGTTTTTCCTCCTTGCCGTCGCCGTTGGACAAATGCTTGTCCAGGTCGGCCTCACGGGTACGCAGGGCGGCGAACAGATCCCCTTCCGGGGTTTCGTCCACCAGTATCTCGGGCAGGATGCCCTTGGCCTGGATCGAGCGACCCGAGGGGGTGTAATAACGCGCGGTGGTGATCTTCAGTCCGGTATCCGGTCCCAGTGGGCGCACGGTCTGGACCGAGCCCTTGCCAAAGGTCTGGCTACCCATGAGGGTGGCGCGCTTGTGGTCCTGCAGGGCCCCGGCCACAATCTCGCTGGCCGAGGCGGAACCTTCGTTGACCAGCACCACCAGCGGGACCTTCTTGAGGGTCGCCGGCAGGCGCTTGAGCGGATCTGCCCCGCTGCGGCGCAGGTAATGTTCGGGCGAGGCCTTGAAGGTGTACTTGCTCTCCGCCAACTGGCCATCGGTGGACACCACGGTCACGTTCTCGGGCAGGAAGGCCGCGGAAATCGCGACAGCCGCGTCCAGCAGGCCCCCAGGATCGTTGCGCAGGTCCAGCACCAGACCCTTGAGATTGGGCTCCTGCTTGTAGATGTCGCCAATCTTCCTGACGAAATCCTCGACCGTCCGTTCCTGGAACTGGGACAGGCGCACCCAGGCGTAACCCGGCTCGATCACCTTGCCCTTGACGGACTGGGTCTTGATCTCCTCGCGCACGATGGTCACCGGGAAGGACCGGTTCTCATCCTTGCGGAAGATGGTCAGGATGACCTTGGTGTTGGGCTCGCCGCGCATGCGCTTGACGGCTTCGTTCAGCGTCAGGCCCTTGACGGCGGTGTCGTCGATGCGGGTGATCAGGTCATTGGTCTTGAGTCCGGCGCGATCGGCAGGGGAACCCTCGATGGGCGAGACGATCTTGACCAGTCCGTCTTCTTGCGTGATCTCGATGCCCACGCCCACGAAACGGCCCGAGGTGCCTTCGCGGAATTCCTTATAGCTCTTCTTGTCGAAGTACTGGGAATGCGGGTCCAGGCTGGACACCATGCCCGAGATCGCGTCCGTGATGAGTTTCTTTTCATCGACCGGTTCGACGTAATCGGTCTTGATCAGGCTGAATACAGCGGCCAGCTGCTGCAGTTCTTCCAGTGGCAGTGGTGCCGCCGCGTTGCGCGCGACAGTCTGCAGCGACACCGTGGTGAGCGCGCCCGCGAGCACGCCCAGCGAAACCCAGCCTGCAATTTTCAGTTTTTGCCCCATGGTATTTGCCCGAGGAATAAGGAGGCTCGAATGAAGAGGCCTAAGAGTTGTTTTTTCCACCCGCACGTGGCGGATGGAATCCGTAGCCAATATACACGCTCGCGGCTTTCTTGGGTCTGGCCGGGGACATGGACTTGGTAACTTCCTGAACGGGGCAGGGCACCTCGCTCAGGTGCCTTGCCGCGCCACGGCCGCCGCTGCCTTGGCCGCTGCTTCCGCGTCACCCAGGTAGTAATGGCGGATGGGTCGCAGGTCCGCGTCCAACTCGTAGACCAGTGGAATCCCGTTGGGAATGTTCAGGCCCACGATGTCCGCGTCAGAAATCCCGTCCAGATGCTTGAGCAGGGCCCGGATGGAATTGCCATGCGCGGCCACGACCAGGCGCTTGCCCGCCTTGATGGCGGGGCCATGCTGTCGTTCCAGAACGGGATGACCCGTGCCACGGTGTCCTTCAGGCATTCGGTCAGCGGAATCTCGGCTTGCGCCAGCTGGGCGTAACGCCGATCGCCGCGTTCGCTGCGCGGATCGGTGGCTTCCAGTGCCGGTGGCGGCGTGTCGTAGCTGCGGCGCCAGACCAGGACCTGGGCTTCGCCGTACTGCCGGGTCATGTCGGCCTTGTTCAGTCCTTGGAGCGCGCCGTAATGACGCTCGTTCAGGCGCCAGTGCTTGACCACGGGCAGCCAGGCGCGGTCTAAGCCGTCCAGCACATGCCAGAGGGTGTGGATGGCGCGCTGGAGCACGCTGGTGTAGGCCACGTCGAAGTCATAGCCTTCGGCCTTCAGCAGCTGGCCCGCAGCCATGGCCTGGGCCACGCCGGTGGGGGTGAGATCCACATCCGTCCAGCCGGTGAAGCGGTTTTCCAGGTTCCAGGTTGATTCACCGTGGCGGATGAGCACGAGTTTGTACATGTCGCTTGTATAAGGGTAAGGAAGGCGTTTTTCGCGGGGGTAAGCCCGCCATTTTAAAATCTCCTTCTTTCTAGAACCGGTGCAAGGATTTCCGTGGATTTCATTCTTCATAACTGGGCCCTGATTCTTGTGGTCCTCGTCTCCGGCCTCCTGCTGCTGCGTCCCGCCCTGAGCGGGGCTGGCGCTCTCACGCCCGCGGCCGCCGTGCAACTGATCAACCGTGAAAAAGCGGTGCTCGTCGACGTGAGCAGCGCCGACGAATACGCGGCGGCGCATGCCAATGGCGCCAAAAGCGTGCCCCTGGCGCAACTGAGCGAGCAACTGCCGCAGACGGTGAAGAACAAGGCGGTGCCGGTGATCTTCATGTGTGCCAGCGGTTCGCGCGCGGTTGCGGCAGCCCGAACGGCCAAAGGCCTCGGCTATGAGCGCGCCATCGCCCTGTCCGGTGGGATGAAGGGTTGGCGCGCCGCCAATCTGCCCGTCGCCTCCTCCGGCAAGGCCCAGGATGGCAAAACTGCCAAGGGTTGAACCATGCAGCACGTCAAGATGTACACCACGGCGGTTTGTCCTTATTGCATTCGCGCCAAGCAATTGCTCAAGGCCCGGGGCGTGGAGCAAATCGAGGAAGTTCGCATCGATGCCGATCCGGCGCAGCGTGACCAGATGATGGCCATCACCGGTCGCCGCACGGTGCCGCAGATTTTCATCGGCCAGACGCACGTCGGGGGCTGCGATGACCTGATGGCGCTGGATGCGCAGGGCGGTTTGCTGCCCCTGCTCGGTCATACTCCCGCCTGACACGCACACGGCGGCGCGCGTGACCCATTTCGACCTGTCTGGCGATTGCCGCCGGGCGGGTTCGTACCTCACAGTTCACATTCCAAGAGACAACCGAGACCATCATGGCCGAACAACAACCTGTCTTCCAGATTCAGCGTGTCTACCTCAAGGAGGCCTCGCTGGAACAACCCAATTCCCCGGCCATCTTTCTGCAGAACGAGCAGCCGTCGGTTGACATCCAGCTCAATGTCGCGGGCGAGCCCGTGGCCGATGGGGTGTTCGAGGTCAGCGTGACCGCCACTGTCACCACCAAGATCGCAGACAAGACAGTGTTTCTGGTGGAAGCCAAGCAGGCCGGCATCTTCGAGATTCGCAACGTGCCGTCGACCCAGATGGGACCCGTGCTGGGCGTGGTTTGCCCCCAGATCGTCTTCCCCTACCTGCGCGGCAATATGGCGGACTTGGTCCAGCGCGCGGGCTTTCCGCCCGTGCACCTGCAGGAAATCAACTTCCAGGCCTTGTATGAGCAGCAACAAGTGGCCGGCGGGGCGACGAATGGCGCCGCGGGACAACAGATTCAGTAACGCCAGGCCGAGCGCCCCCGCATGAACATCCTGGTCCTGGGCGCTGGCGCATGGGGCACGGCGCTGGCCGTCAGCGCCAGCGACAACCCGCGTCAGGCCCATCGGGTTACCCTTTGGGCGCGCGACGCTGCGCAAGCGCGTGCCATGCGCGCCGACCGTGTCAATGCGCGCTACCTGCCGGGCCTGCCCTTGCCGGGTGATCTGAAGATCGTGGATGGCGCCGAGGTCGTGAACTTCTGCACGGAACAGGATTTGGTCATCCTGGGCGCGCCCATGGCCGGCCTGCGTGGTCTGCTGCAAGAGTTGCGGAATTGCCGAGTGCCCGTCGCCTGGATCTGCAAGGGCTTGGAGCGCAGCCTGCCCCGGCCCGGGGCTAGCACCGATGGCGAGGCAGGGCAGGCACAGCCCGTGGGGCTGATGGCCCATGAGGTGCAGGCGCAGGTCGCGCCGGGACTGCAAGCCGGTGTGCTGAGCGGTCCCAGCTTCGCGCAGGAAGTCGCCCAGGGACAGCCCACGGCCCTGGTCGCGGCCAGTGCCCATGCCTTGGTGCGCGAACGCCTGGTACAGGCCTTCCACAGCCCGCGCCTGCGGGTCTATGAAAACGACGACCTGGTCGGTGTGGAGGTGGGCGGCGCCGTCAAGAACATCCTGGCCATCGCCACTGGCCTGTGTGACGGACTGAGCCTGGGTCTGAATGCCCGTGCCGCGCTGATCACCCGCGGCCTGGCCGAGATGATGCGTTTCGGTCTTGCCCTGGGCGCGCGCGCCGAGACCTTCATGGGCCTGTCTGGCTTGGGAGACTTGGTGCTGACCGCCACCGGCGACCTCAGCCGCAACCGCAAGGTGGGGTTGCTGCTGGCCCAGGGCAAGACCCTGGACGAGGCCGTGACCTCGCTTGGCCATGTGGCCGAAGGCGTCTACTGCGCCCGCACGGTCGCGCAAAGGGCGCGGCACCTGGGCGTGGACATGCCCGTCACCGAGGCCGTCGTGGCTCTGCTGGATGGTGAGATGCAGCCGCAGCAGGCCGTGCAGGCCCTGATGGAGCGCGAGCCCAGTCCTGAAATCCGCTGATGGAGTTGTCCATGTCCGCGTTAACCGCGCCTTCCCCCGTGCTCGATTACACCGCCGACCTGCTGTGGCGCCTGGCCGAGGCCGACGTGGCACGTGCCCTGGCGGAAGACGTGGGCGCCGGTGACTTGACCGCTGCCTTGGTGCCAGCCGGCAAAATCGCGCGCGCCCGCATCCTCGCGCGTGAGGCCGCAATCATCTGCGGCGCGCCCTGGGCTGAGGCTGCCTTGCGGCAGGCAGCGCCCGGCGCGCAATGGAAATGGTTGGTGGCCGAAGGCCAGCGTTGCCAGCCAGACCAGGCCCTGATGGAGCGCGAGCCCAGTCCTGAAATCCGCTGATGGAGTTGTCCATGTCCGCGTTAACCGCGCCTTCCCCCGTGCTCGATTACACCGCCGACCTGCTGTGGCGCCTGGCCGAGGCCGACGTGGCACGTGCCCTGGCGGAAGACGTGGGCGCCGGTGACTTGACCGCTGCCTTGGTGCCAGCCGGCAAAATCGCGCGCGCCCGCATCCTCGCGCGTGAGGCCGCAATCATCTGCGGCGCGCCCTGGGCTGAGGCTGCCTTGCGGCAGGCAGCGCCCGGCGCGCAATGGAAATGGTTGGTGGCCGAAGGCCAGCGTTGCCAGCCAGACCAGGCCCTGATGGAGCGCGAGCCCAGTCCTGAAATCCGCTGATGGAGTTGTCCATGTCCGCGTTAACCGCGCCTTCCCCCGTGCTCGATTACACCGCCGACCTGCTGTGGCGCCTGGCCGAGGCCGACGTGGCACGTGCCCTGGCGGAAGACGTGGGCGCCGGTGACTTGACCGCTGCCTTGGTGCCAGCCGGCAAAATCGCGCGCGCCCGCATCCTCGCGCGTGAGGCCGCAATCATCTGCGGCGCGCCCTGGGCTGAGGCTGCCTTGCGGCAGGCAGCGCCCGGCGCGCAATGGAAATGGTTGGTGGCCGAAGGCCAGCGTTGCCAGCCAGACCAGGCCGTGCTGGAGCTGACGGGGCCCGCGCGTGGCCTGCTGACGGCCGAGCGCACCGTGCTGAACTTCCTGCAGCTGCTCAGCGCCGTGGCCACCCGCACCGCGGACTACGTCGCCGCGATTGCCGAGGTGTCCGGCACCAGCGCCAAGGTGTGCGCCCGCGTCGTCGACACCCGCAAGACCCTGCCCGGCCTGCGGCTGGCGCAGAAATACGCGGTGCACTGTGGCGGGGGCTGGAACCACCGCATCGGCCTGTACGACGCCGTGCTGATCAAGGAAAACCACATCGCCGCCGCGGGCGGCGTGACCGAGGTCCTGGCCCAGGTGCGTGCCACCGCGTCCGTCGCGGCGGCGGCCCGGTTCATCGAGATCGAAGTCGAGACACTGGCCCAGCTCGAAGAGGCCCTACAGGCCGGTGCGACCATGGTGCTGCTGGACAATATGGACCTGCCGACGCTGCGCGATGCCGTGCGCATCAATGCGGGTCGGGCGATCCTCGAGGTATCCGGTGGCGTGAACATGGGCACGGTGCGCGAGATCGCGGCCACCGGTGTGGACCGCATCTCGATCGGCGCCTTGACCAAAGACGTGAAGGCGGTCGACTTCTCGATGCGCTTCTTGGACCTGTGACGGTCGGTTGGAGTGATGGAGCAATCATGGACAGCGCAGTCATCGACGTCGAATACGAGCAACCCGAAAGCCTGAGCGCAGGCGCGGCGTGCTCCACGCATCACGCGTGGGCCCGCGTGCCAGCCGAGCCCGCGCCCGCCGAGCGGGTCGCGCTCAAGGACAAGATTCGACGCCTGCTCCAGGAAAAAAACGCCGTCATGGTGTCGCACTACTACGTGCACCCAGACCTGCAGGACTTGGCCGAGGAGACTGGTGGCATTGTCAGCGATTCACTGGAAATGGCCCGCTTCGGCCGGGACCATGCGGCGCAGACGCTGGTGGTTTCCGGCGTGCGTTTCATGGGCGAGACGGCCAAAATCCTCAGCCCCGAAAAGACCATCCTGATGCCCGACCTGGACGCGACCTGCTCGCTGGATCTGGGCTGCCCCGTGGACGAGTTCAGCGCCTTTTGCGACGCGCATCCGGACCGCACCGTGGTCGTCTACGCCAACACCAGCGCGGCGGTGAAGGCGCGGGCGGACTGGCTGGTCACCTCCAGCTGCGCGCTGGACATCGTGCGTGCCCTGAAGGACCAGGGCCACAAGATCCTTTGGGCGCCCGATCGCCACCTGGGGGCCTACATCCAACGCGAGACCGGCGCCGACATGCTGATGTGGAACGGCGCCTGCATCGTGCACGACGAGTTCAAGGCCTTCGAGTTGGAAGAGCTCAAGAGGGAACACCCAAAGGCCAAGGTGCTGGTGCACCCGGAGTCGCCCAGTGGCGTGGTGGCGCTGGCGGACGCCGTGGGTTCGACCTCGGGCATTTTGAAGGCGGCGAAGGAGCTCGACGCACAGGAATTCATCGTCGCCACCGACAAGGGCATGATGCACAAGCTGCGCACGCTCAACCCCGGCAAGACCTTCATCGAAGCGCCCACGGCCGGCAACAGCGCCACCTGCAAGAGCTGCGCGCACTGTCCCTGGATGGCCATGAATGGCCTGGCTGGCGTCGCTCAGGTGCTCGAGACGGGCATGAACGAAGTCCATGTCGATCCTGTCCTGATTCCCCGTGCGCGCCTGCCCATCGATCGCATGCTGACCTTCACGGCCGCGCAGAAGGCGGGCCAGCCACTTACGGGCTTGGTGCCCCACCTCGGCGCGGCCTGAACTGGCGGCGAGCCAGAGGAGCCTGCGGGGTGTTTCGTGTCCGCGCTTCATAATGGCTGTTCGCGCATCTGAGGCGCATTTGAGTCTGGAGACGCTGTCGCCATGTCCCGCAAAGTGATTGCCATCTATCCCGGCACCTTCGATCCCCTGACCCTGGGGCACAGCGACGTGGTGCGCCGTGCCGCCCAGCTCTTCGACCGGGTCGTCGTTGGCGTGGCGGCAGCCCACCACAAAAAAACCCTGTTCACGCTGGACGAACGCATGGATCTGGTGCGCGAGGTGTTGCATGACCAGTCCAATGTGTCGGTCGAGAGTTTCACTGGACTGCTGCGGGATTTTGTCGTTGCGCGGGGCGGCAAGGTGGTGATCCGTGGCTTGCGCGCCGTGACCGACTTTGACTATGAGTTCCAGCTCGCGGGCATGAACCGCACGCTGATGCCGGAGGTGGAAACGGTGTTTCTCACGCCTGGCCTGAATTACCAGTTCATTTCCAGTACGTTGGTGCGGGAGATCGCGGCCCTGGGTGGCGAGGCCGAGAAATTCGTCGATCCCGCCGTTGCCCGGCGTCTGGTGGAGAAGATCCGCCGTTCCTCGGGAGGCTAGGCATCATGGCTTTGATGATCACCGACGAGTGCATCAACTGCGATGTTTGCGAGCCGGAATGCCCGAACGAGGCGATCTTCCTGGGCCCGCAGATCTACGAGATCAATCCCGCGCGCTGCACCGAATGCGTGGGCCACCATGAGCAACCCCAGTGCGTGCAGCTCTGTCCCGTGGCCTGCATCCCCGTCGATCCGCAGCATGTGGAAAGCCGCGAGACCCTGATGCAGAAATACCTGCGGCTGCAGGCGGAAAAGCCAGCTTCAGCCGCCTGAAATTCAGGCTGCGGGTTTGCTGTCCGCCAGATTCTTGTCCACCGTCGCCGGAGTTGTTGGCGTGCCCGGGGCCTCTGATTTGTGCGGCTTCGGTGGTTTCGGCCGTGGCGGCTTGCTCGTGTGGATGTGCATGGTGGCCTTATCCATGGCGCCGCTGAGCAAATCCGGCAGAGCCTGGAGGGTGCGGATCATCGCGTCCTCGATGGCGGCGCGGTGGTCGGGCGATGGCTTCTTGAGCACCCAGTTCACGACTTCGGACTTCACGCCGGGATGGCCCACGCCAATGCGCAAGCGCCAGTAGTCGTCGCTGCCAAGATGAGCGTGCAAGCTACGCAAGCCGTTGTGTCCCGCGTGGCCGCCACCGCGCTTGAGCTTGACTTCGCCGGGCACGATGTCCATTTCGTCATGGGCGACCAGAATTTCCTCGGGCTGGATCTTGAAGAAGCGCGCCAGCGCCGCGACCGATTTGCCCGATTCGTTCATGAACGTCATGGGTTCCAGCAGCCAGAGCGTTTGCCCCTTGTACGTGGTGCGTGCCATCAGGCCGTTGTAGCCCCTCTCCAGGCTCAAGTTGGTCTTGAGTTCCCGGGCCACGGCATCGATCCACCAGAAACCGGCATTGTGCCGTGTGGCTTCGTATTCAGGGCCGGGGTTGCCCAGGCCGACGAGTAGTTTGAGCATGGCAGGATTATCGATGGCCGTCCGTCCGCCGGGCTTCGATGCCGGAACGGAAAACGGCCCGCCGAAGCGGGCCGTTGGGTTGAGTGTTGCCCGGTCCGGGTTGTCGCCCGGACCACAACACTCTTGCCGCGCAAGAAGTGATTACTTCTTGGCAGGCGCCTTGGCCGGCGCTGTCTTGGCCGGAGCAGCGGCCTTGGCATCGGCCGCGGGCGCGGCTTCAGCGGCGGGAGCCACTTCTTCCTCACCGGCAGGCGCCACCGCGGCGACCAGCACCGGGTTGGTCTTGCCATGGGTCACGGCCGTCACGCCCTTGGGCAGGGTGATGTCCTTGAGGTGCAGCGAGGCGCCCTTGGTCAGCTTGCTCAGGTCCACGGCGATGAACTCGGGCAGGTCCTTGGGCAGGCAGGAGATTTCCAGCTCGGTGACGATGTGGTTCACCAGGGACTTGTCCTTGATGGCCGGGGAGTTTTCCTCGCCGCTGTAATGCAGCGGCACCTTCATGTGCAGCTTGGTATTGGCGTCCACGCGCTGGAAGTCGATGTGCAGCACCAGGGGCTTGTAGGGGTGCATCTGCACATCACGCAGCAATACCTGGCTGCTCTTGCCGCTCACTTCCATGTCCAGGATGGACGAGTGGAAGGCTTCCTTCTTCAGGGCATGCCACAGCGCGTTGTGGTCCACCTCGATCAGCGAGGGTTCAACGGTGCCACCATAGACGATGCCGGGCGTGCGGCCCGTGTGACGCAGGCGGCGGCTCGCACCCGTACCTTGCTTGGCGCGCTCAAAAGCGACGAATTTCATGGTTCACTCCTTTTGGAAGCTTGGCGATGCAAGACTTCCTGCGGAACCCACCGCGACCAGTGTGGTTCCGGTTTCAACAATGCCCGCGTCTTTCGATGCGGGCGGCTTTTGGTCTCGTTGCAAGTCGACCGCCGCTCAGAGCAGCGGTGCGTCCTGTTCCGAGAACAAACTCAGGACCGACTCGCCCCGGGCGATGCGGTGGATGGTCTCCGCGAACAGCGGGGCCACGGAAAGCTGACGGATCTTGTCGCAGGCGCGGGCCAGTTCGGCCAGTGGAATGGTGTTGGTCACCACCACTTCATCCAGCGCGGCGCTCTTGGAAATGCGCTCAATGGCCGGCCCGGACAGGATGGGGTGCGTGCAGTAGGCGTAGACGCTTTTCGCGCCCCGCTCCTTCAACACCTCAGCCGCCTTCACCAGCGTGCCGGCCGTGTCGATCATGTCGTCCATGATGACGCAATTGCGACCTTCGATGTCCCCGATCACGTTCATCACTTCGCTGACGTTGGCCTTGGGCCGGCGCTTGTCGATGATGGCGAGGTCGCAGTTCAACTGTTTGGCCAGCGCGCGGGCGCGCACCACGCCACCCACGTCGGGACTGACCACGATCAGGTCTTCGTAGTTCTGCTGGCGCAAGTCGCCCAGCAGCACTGGCGAAGCGTAAATATTGTCCACCGGGATGTTGAAGAAGCCCTGAATCTGGTCGGCGTGCAGGTCCATGGTCAGCACGCTGGAGACGCCCACGGTTTGGAGCAGGTTGGCCACGACCTTGGCCGAGATCGGCACGCGGCTGGAACGCGGGCGCCGGTCCTGGCGCGCATAACCGAAATAGGGAATGACGGCGCTGATGCGCTCGGCCGATGCGCGCTTGAGCGCGTCGACCATGATCAGCAGTTCCATCAAGGAGTCGTTGGTCGGCGCGCAGGTGGACTGCACCACGAACACATCGCGCGCGCGCACGTTCTGGTTGATTTCCACCGTGACTTCGCCGTCGGAAAAACGCCCGACGGTCGCGGCGCCGAGACTGATGCCCAAATGCTTGGCAATGTCCGCCGCCAGGGTGGGGTTGGCATTGCCCGTGAAGAGCATGAAATCCGGGGATGTGGCTGCGATCTGCATGGAAGAGCCCAGCGTGGAGACGTCGGAGGTGGAAGGAGGCAACGCGCTTGTTCTAAGCGTGGGTGACTGGTACGAATGCAGAAATTTGGCAGGGGAGGAAGGACTCGAACCCTCGCATGCCGGAATCAAAATCCGGTGCCTTAACCAACTTGGCGACTCCCCTACACAGGTCGACGGTCAGTCACCACAACCGCCTACCTTAAAACTCTTACGCTTCGGAATGAATCCGAACTCCCTGACGTTCTCTTTTGCCGCCGGATTCGCCCACTAGGCCCAATTGGCAAGCGGATGGACGTCCAGACTGTTGCACCAGCGGCTCTGCATTCGGGCGGGCACGGCGATCGCCGAGCTTGAAAACCTGGCACGCACATGCATGTCAGGCGGCACCCATGCAAAAACCGCGCTGCCTGAACCGGTCATCCGTCCCGACAAACCCAGGGAACTCAACCATTCCAGGGCTTGCGTGACGCCAGGGCAGAGCCGCTGGGCAACCGGCTGCAAGTCGTTGCGTGAATCCTCAAGCAGGAATTTCTTGAAACCTTGCGCGCTTTGATTTTGCCCAAGGTCGCCCGAATTTTCCGTACTTGCTGAATCCAAGCTGGGGTCAGCAGCAAAGCCTGTGATTGTAGCAGCAAAACTATCGCGTTTCAAAGTCGGGTCACGGAAAATCGCGGCAGTCTCCAGGCCCGCCTCCGGCTTCACCACCAGCAGGGCATGGCCAGGCAGCAGCAGTCTCGGCTCCAGGCCAGCAGGCAAGGGTATGACGCGCTCGCCCACACCCTCGACCCAGGCCGTCGCATGGCTGGCATTTGCCGCGTGCAGGAAATACGGGACGTCCGCGCCGAGGGTGAGGCCGATCGCCGCCAGTTGCTCCAGACCGAGCTTGAGTTTCCACAGACGGTTGAGCGCCAGCAGGGTCGAGGCCGCGTCGGAAGATCCTCCGCCCAGGCCCGCTTGCGCCGGAACGTGCTTGGCGATCGCGATGTGGGCGCCACCAGCATGGCCGGTGGCGGTCTGCAGGGCGCGGGCGGCGCGCAGCACCAAGTCGTCCTCGGGCAAGGGCGTGGTCAGGTCCTCGCGGCTCAGACCTCCGTCGTGCTGCCGGTGTGGGCGAGCCTCGAAGTGCAGGGTGTCAGCCCAATCGATGAGGGTGAAGACCGACTGCAGCTGGTGGTAGCCGTCGGCGCGTCGGCCCGTGACATGCAGAAAAAGATTCAGCTTGGCGGGCGCGGAGACATCATGCAGGGGCAGCGACATGGCGGGCGAGTGTAGCGTTCTCCGGCGCCTTTCCCGATACCCATGCCCAGCCAGCCAGCAGGGCGCAGATGACGTCAGGGGCCTTTCGCATCAAGCGAGTTGTGGCGGGCCGCGCGATCAGGGCTTCTTGACGCCCAGTCGTTGCAGCGTGTCGAGCAAGGTTTCGTTGGTGACGTTCAGCTCCAGCCCTTCCCGCCAGACCTTGCGTGCCTCGTCACGCTGTCCCGTGCTCCAGAGCACCTCGCCAAGGTGGGCGGCGATTTCGGCGTCTGGTCGGCTTGTGTAGGCTTGTTTCAACAGGCGCAGGGCTTCCTGTTTGTCGCCTTCACGGAAGGTCACCCAGGCCAGGCTGTCGGTGATGAAGGGGTCCTCGGGCGCGGCGTCCAGGGCCTTCTGGATGAGCGCGCGCGCCTCGGGCAGGCGCATGTTGCGGTCCGCGAAGAAGTAACCCAGTGCGTTGTAGGCGTGGTGATAGTCCGGCTTCTCCGCCATGATGCGGCGCAGAATGCGTTCCATTTCATCCGCCCTGCCCAGCTTCTCGGCCATCATGGACAGGTCGTACAGCAGGTCGTAGTCCTGCGGGTTGCGCCGGGTGGCTTCGTCGAGCAGGGCATAGGCCTGGACATAGCGTTTGTTGTCACGCAGCAGTTGCACCTCGGCATAGAGCCTGTCCCGCGCTTCCTCGGGGCTGCCGTCTGGGAGGCTGCGAATCATGGCCAGCGCGTCGTCCATGCGATTCTGCCGGGCCAGCAGACCGGCGCGTTGCCGCTGCACGCGCAACTGCTCGGCCGCGTTGCCGCGGGTGTCGATGCGCGCAAGCCAGGCCTCCGCGCCCTTGTAGTCCTTGCGTTGCTCGGCAATCTGGGCCAGTGCAAGACAGGCCTGCGCAACCGCGCGGTTGATGGCCTGCTGACCGTCCTGAAGGCGGATGACCTGGTTGCCGTCCTGCTCGACATCGGCACCCTCGTCGTCCTCATCCTCGTCCGTGCCGACTGGAGGCATGGCTTGCTTGCGTTGCGTTTCGATCAGCGCGAGAAAACGCGTCAGGGATTTTTCCGCATTGGACGGGCGCTTGTCCTGCAGTTCCAGCATGCCTTGCAGCAGCCAGGCATCGGGCAGATCGGGCTGGCTCTGGGTCACGATCTTCAGTTGGGCCTGGGCTTCGGCGTAACGCTGCGCGTCGACCAGGGCGCGTGCGTAGTTCAACCGCAGGCTCGGGGACGCGGAGGAACTGCTGGCGAAGTGACGGCTCAGCAGCTCGCTGGCCTCATCGCGTTGCGGGGCGTAACGCGCGGGAAGTTGGGGCGAGAGCAAGGCCATGGCCAGCAGCATGGGTTCAGGCGCGCGCGGGTCGAGCGCGGCGCCGCGTCGCGCGGCCTCCAACACGCCAGCCGGGTTGTCCGCCATCAGGCGCATGCGGCCCACCGCGCTCCAGGCCGAGGCACCCGTGGCCTTGTCGAGCGGTGTGGTCTGGTTCGGAAGTTGGGTCGGATCGAGCAACTGCGCCCGCAGTGCCTGCTCCATCACGGCGGCGGCGTGCGCCTTGTCATTGCTGCGGGAGAAGTAGAGCGGCAGCGTGGCGATCAGTACGGGGCGTTCCCGCGGCGCGGCCAGCGCGAGTGCGCGTTGCAGTGGTCCAACGGTGTCGTCCAGGCGATTGAGGCCCAGCAAAATCTGTAGCACATACCGATTGGCTTCGGCAGAATCGGGCTGGGCCTTGGCCCAGTCGCGGGCAGCCTGCAAAGCGGAATCACCCGCGCGTGCGCGCAGGGCGATTTCGATGGCTCGCAGGTACAGGCGCCCTTCGTCGGTCTTGCGCGCGGCATTGAGCAGCAGGGAATAGGCCATGCCTGTTTCGCCTTGCTGCGCGCTCAACTCGCCCAGCAGCAGCTGGTAGAAGAGTTCGCCATCGAGGGCGGAGTTCTCCACGGCGACCGGAGTCTGGACATCCGCGAGCGCGGGTGCCTTGGAAGGTGTGGCCGATGCGGCCTGGGTCGGGGGGAGCAGAAGCGCCAGCAAGGCAGGCAGGAGCAAGGCGGGCAGGCGCGGGCGTAGGGCTGACATAAGCGATCCGGATCGGGTCGGGCCATGATAAGCCAAGGCGCACACGCCTTTTGTCCCTCTTCATAATGTCCGTTTTTCCAGCGTCTTTTCATCGTTCCATGCCTGAGTTGCCCGAAGTCGAAGCCACCCGTCTGAGCTTTGTGGACCGTATCGCGGGCGCGCGCATCGTGTCCGCCTGGCAAGGCCTGCCTTTGCGCTGGCCCTTGGGCATTGACTCCGAACAGCTGGTGGGGCGGCGCGTTCGAGGGGTGCGGCGGCGCGGCAAATACCTCTTGCTGGATCTGGACGAAGGTCTGCTGCTGCTGCACCTGGGCATGTCCGGCAGCTTGAGCTTCACCGATCAGGCGGCGCAAGGCGTGAGGCCTCGAGGGGCGCACGACCATTTCGATCTGCAGACCGACCGTGGCCTGCTGCGCCTGAACGATCCGCGCCGCTTCGGCGCCGTGGTCTGGGCCGACAGCGACAGCGCGCCTATTGCCCACAAGCTGCTGGACGGGTTGGGCGTGGAGCCTCTGGATGCGGATTTTGACGCCGACTCCTTCCATGCCGCGCTGAAAAAGCGCAGAAGCGCCATCAAGCAGGTGCTATTGGCGGGCGATGTGGTGGTTGGTGTGGGCAATATCTATGCGTCCGAGGCGCTGTTCCTCGCGGGCATCCGCCCCACGCTGTCCGCGGCGCGCCTCAGCAAGCCGCGTGCGGCGAGGCTGCACGCGGCGATACGCGATGTGCTGGGTCGCGCCCTGGCTGCGGGAGGCACGACGCTGCGCAACTACAGCAACGCCGTGGGTGAACGTGGCAACTTCCAGTTCGAGGCCAAGGTGTATGGCCGTGACGGGCAACCCTGCGCCATCTGCGGCCACCCCATCAAGTTGATCCGGCAGGGCCAGCGGGCGACATATTTCTGCGCCCATTGTCAGAAGACATGAGCAAGCGTGATCCACAGACCATGACATCCGCCACGTTGATGCCGGCCGCAGAGGTGGCGCAATGGCCCGATCGCCTGCTGCGCTGGCAGGCCGTGCACGGTCGCCATGATTTGCCCTGGCAGAACACGCACGACCCTTACCGGGTCTGGCTTTCGGAAATCATGCTGCAGCAGACCCAGGTCACGACGGTGCGTGACTACTACGCCCGTTTCCTGCAGCGCTTTCCCGACGTGGCCACGCTGGCCGCGGCGCCGCTCGACGACGTGCTCGCGCTCTGGAGCGGCCTGGGGTATTACAGCCGGGCGCGCAACCTGCACGCCTGCGCGCAGAAAGTGGTGACGCTGCATGGCGGCGCGTTTCCGCGCAACGCGGCCACCTTGCAGGAGTTGCCAGGCATCGGCCGTTCGACGGCGGCGGCTATCGCCTCGATCTGTTTTGGCGAGCGCGTCGCGATCCTGGATGGCAACGTCAAGCGGGTGCTGACGCGCGCGCTGGGCTTTGGCGGTGACCTCGCGCAGGCCGCGCAGGAAAAGTCCTTGTGGAAATTGGCGGATGAGCTGTTGCCTCGCGACGACCTGGACCAGAGCATGCCCCGTTACACCCAGGCAGTGATGGACATGGGCGCCACCGTCTGCCTGCCGCGCAAGCCCGGCTGTCTGATGTGCCCGGTGGCTGACCTCTGCGTGGCCCGCCGCGAGGGCCGTCCCGAGGTCTATCCCGTGAAGACCCGCAAGCTCAAGCGCACGGCGCAATCCCTCTGGCTCCTGTGGGCGCAGACGCGCGAGGGCGCGGTCTGGCTGCGTCAGCGGCCTGCGTCCGGCGGTACGGAAGATGCCTTGAAAAGTGTCTGGGCGGGCTTGCATTGCCTGGAACTGTTCGACAGCTTCGAGTTGCTGCAAGCGGCCGTGCCGGCCAGCCAGCGCGAGGGCCTGCGGGAACTGCCGGTCTTCAAGCACGTGCTGACGCACAAGGATTTGCATCTGCACCCCGTGCACATGGTCTTGCCGGCTTCGGTGAAGGTCTCGGAGCAAGGCATCTGGCATGCGGCGCACGCCTGGCCCGCTCTGGGCTTGCCAGCGCCGGTCCGGAAACTGCTGGAGCAGCAGAGTTAGGCGATTTCCCGGTGCCGCTTGAGCGTAGTCCAGCGCGTCGCGAAACGCTGGGCCAGCTCCTCGACCAGATAGACCGAGCGGTGCTGGCCGCCGGTGCAGCCGATGGCGACCGTGACGTAGCTGCGGTGGTTGTGCAGCAGGGCGGCCAGCCATTGGTTGAGGAAGCGTTCGATGTGCTGGCGCATCAGGTCGACTTCGGGCTGGGCGCGCAGGTAGTCGATGACGGGTTGGTCGCGTCCGGTCAGCTCGCGCAGCCCGGGTTCGTAGTGCGGGTTGGGCAGCATGCGCACGTCGAACACATAGTCCGCATCGACCGGGATGCCGCGTTTGAAGGCGAAGGATTCGAACACCAAGGTGAGCGAGTTGCCTGGCAGGCGGATGGCTTCCTTGATGTAGCTTTGCAATTGCCCGGCGCGCAGCACGCTGGTGTCGATGACCTGTGCTTGGTCGCGCAAGTCGGCCAGCAGCTCGCGTTCCAGCTCGATGGCTTCGATCAGGGCGCGGTCGGGATCGATTGCCTCACCGATGTCCACGTCCTTCCCGGCCTGCGTCGCAGCTTTTTTGTCCGCCGCACCAGCGGTCTGCGTGCCCGTCAGTGGGATGGCGACTGGCGTGTTGGACAGTGGATGTTTGCGCCGTGTCTCGGAATAGCGCCGCACCAGGGTGTCGGTCGCGGCATCAAGAAACAGGGATTTGATTGCGTGACCCTGCTCACGCAGCGTGGTCAGCAAGGCCGGCAGTTGCGGTAGCGAGGTGGCGCTGCGCACGTCCACGGCGATGGCGACGTGGCGAGCCCTTTGGCGCTGTTCCAGCGCGACAAAGGGTTCCAGCAGTTCGGGCGGCAGGTTGTCCACGCAGTAATAGCCCGCGTCTTCGAGCGCGTGGAGCGCCACCGACTTACCAGAACCGGACATGCCGGTGATGAGGACGATTTCCATGGCAGAGATTCTGCGCGTGCTGGTCGGGTGCTGCTCAGATCAGGCCGGGTTGCCCTTGGTCCTGCAGCATTTCCTTGGCATGGGCCAGGGTCGCGCCGGTCAGGCGCTCGCCGCCCAGCATGCGCGCGATTTCCTGCACGCGTGCCTCGCCTTGCACCGGGGCGACACTGCTGAGCGTGGCACTGCCTTCCCGCTGCTTGGACACTTGCAGATGGTTGTCCGCGCAGGACGCGACCTGGGGCAAGTGCGTCACGGCCAGTACCTGGCGGTCGCGGCCCAGGCGTTGCATCAGGCGCCCCACAGTTTCGGCTACCGCACCGCCCACGCCGGAGTCCACTTCGTCGAAGATCAGGGTCTGCGCCGCGCCGAGCTGGCTGGTGGTGACGGCGATGGCCAGCGCGATGCGCGACAGCTCACCGCCCGACGCCACCTTGCCGATGGGACGCGGCGTGCTGCCCGCGTGCCCGGCCACGAGGAATTGCACCTCTTCCAAACCGTGTCCCTGTGGCTGCTCGGTTGTTTGTAGCGCCACGTCGAAGCGACCGCCTTCCATGCCCAGTCCTTGCATGGCCTGGGTGATGGCCTGGGCCAGGCGGGGCGCGGCGACGGCGCGGGCCTGAGAGACGGTCTGCGCCGCCCGCATGTAGCTGGCGCGCGCGTCCTGTTCCGTCTTTTGCAGCGCGTCCAGATCGGCCGCGGCGTCCAAGCGGGCAAGCTCTTCGCGCCAGCCCACCAGGGCGGCGGCCAATTCCTCCGGCGCACGTTTGTAACGGCGGGCCAGGGCCATCCATTGCGTCAGCCGCGCGTCGAGTTCGGCCAGGCGTTCCGGATCCAGGTCGGTGCGGCGCAAATAGGACCGCAGGCTGTGCGCACTGTCCTCCACCTGCGCCAGGCTGGAGGACAGAACGTCCGAGAGGGCCTTGAATTCCGGTTCTAGGTGCTCCTGATTTTGCAGCGACTGGCGCGCCGCGCCAAGTGCGTGTCGCGCGCTGCCGTCCGCGCCGTCGTCGCCGCCATCGAGGGCGTCCAGTGCAGCCTGGGCGGCGTCCAACAGGGCCTGGGCGTGGGCCAGGCGGCCGTGGTCGGTGTTGAGAGTCTCCCATTCCCCAGCCTGGGGATTGAGTTTCTCCACCTCGCCGATCTGCCAACTCAGGCGCTCGCGTTCGCTTTGCAGCTTGTCCTGGGCGGCGCGGGCTTCTTCCAGCGTTTTCACGGTCTGCCGCCAATGCGTCCAGGCACGGGCCAGCGACTCGGTGTCGATGCGGCCGTAGGCATCGAGCAAGCCGCGCACGGCCTCGTTGCGGGTCAGGCTTTGCCAGGCGTGCTGGCCGTGGATGTCGAACAGTTGTTCGCCCAGTTCACGCAGCTGCGTGGCCGTGGCGGGGCTGCCGTTGATCCACGCGCGGCTCTTGCCCTGGGTGTCTACCGTGCGGCGCAGCAGCAGCGTGGCGCCCGGGTCGAAGCCGGTGTCGAAGCCGGCGGTTTCCAGCCAGGCGTTGTAGAGCTGGCACTGGTCGAACTCCACGCTCACGTCGGTGCGCGGCGCGCCTTCGCGGATCAGCCCCGTGTCGGCGCGCGCGCCCGTGACGAGTTGCAGCGCGTCGATCAGGATGGACTTACCCGCGCCGGTTTCGCCGGTCAGGACGGTGAAGCCGGGCGCGAATTCGAGGTCGAGTTCGCTGATGATGACGAAGTCCCGCAGGACAATTCTCTTAAGTGCCATTTGCGTGACGCTCCTCAAATGGTGGGTTGCCGATCAACCCAGGCGAGGGCTCCCGCAGAACCGGCTTGGCTGGGCTGCTGGGAGCGCCCCCTGCAAGGGGGGCGGCGCAGCGCCCAACAAGGCGCGGAGCCTGGGGTGAGTCGAATCTAGGTTTCATTCCAGTGCAATTTCTTGCGCAGGGTGTCGAAATAGCTCCAGCCGCGCGGGTGCAGGAAGCGCGCGGTGTGCGCCGAGCGACGAACCAGGATGCGGTCGCCCTGCTGCAGCGCGGTCAGCGTCTGCATGTCGAAATTGACCATGGCTTCCCGCTCTGAAACGATCTCCAGCGAGATTTCCGAGTCCGAGGGGAGGACCACAGGCCGATTGGACAGGGAATGCGGCGCGATCGGTGCGAGCACCCAGCCGGCGATGGCGGGATGCAGGATGGGGCCACCAGCTGAAAGCGAGTAGGCGGTGGAACCGGTGGGCGTGGCGATGATGAGGCCATCGGCCCGGTGGTTGGCGACGAAACGGCCGTCCACTTCCACGTGCAATTCCACCATGCCCGAAGAGTTGCCTCGGTGCACCACCACGTCGTTCATGGCCAGGGCGTCAAAGACGCAGCGTTCGCCGTCCGGTCCTGGGCGGAGCACCCGGGCCCGCATGAGGGCGCGCCCTTCCGCCTCGAACTCGCCCCGCAGCATGGGCGGCAGCACGCTGGCGTAGCTGTCGAGTGAAATGTCGGTGATGAAACCCAGGCGGCCGCTGTTGATGCCGATCAGCGGCAGGCCTTGGCCCGTGCCGGGGTGGAACAGCACCCGGCCCGCCCCCAGCATGGTGCCGTCGCCCCCCACGACCAAGGCCAGATCGCAGCGGGCGGCGATGTCTTCCAGCGCCAGGGTGGGCAGGCCTTCCAGACCGTCGGCGGCGGTGGCGGTCTGCGCTTCCGCCACCACGGCGCAGCCTTGCGCCTGCAGCAGCGCGGCGATGCCGCCCAGCGCTGGCCGCGCCCGGCCGCTGGCCGCACCCGGGTTGCCGCCGGGCTGTGAGGCGAGCGGGTAGCGGCCGATCAGGGCGACTTGGTGGAATTGGAGGCTCATGGTGGAAACCGTTGGTATGTATCAATATACAGTATCGGCGCCGACTTTCAATCCTGCCGGGGCAGGGTTCTGCAAGAATCGGGCAAGTGCGCACAAGGCGCGTCGTTAGAATGATTTTCCATGCTGGATGACCGTGCCAAGTTGCTACTGAAGACGCTGGTGGAGCGTTACATCGCCGATGGGCAGCCGGTCGGTTCACGCACTTTGTCGCGCGCCTCGGGGCTGGAGCTGTCGCCGGCGACCATCCGCAACGTCATGTCCGATCTGGAGGAGTTGGGTCTGATCGCCAGCCCGCACACCAGCGCCGGGCGCGTGCCCACGGCCCGGGGCTACCGACTTTTCGTCGACACCATGCTGACGGTGCAGCGCGAGCAGGTGGCCTCGCCCCAATTCGCGCCGCACCAACTCGTGCCCGACCAACCGCAGAAAGTCATCAGCAGCGCGGCGAATCTGCTGTCCTCCCTCTCGCAGTTCGTCGGCGTCGTGGTCGCACCACGCCGCTCGTCGGTCTTTCGCCACATCGAATTCCTGCGTCTGGGCGAGCGACGCATCCTGGTCATCCTCGTCTCGCCCGAGGGCGACGTGCAGAACCGTGTGATCTTCACCGGGGCGGACTATTCCGCCTCCCAGCTCAACGAAGCCGCCAACTACCTCAACGCCCATTACCTGGGCCTGACCCTGGAACAGGTGAAAGAGCGCCTGCAGGGCGAAGTCGAGAAGCTGCGCGGCGAGATCGCCGCGCTGATGCAGGCGGCCGTCACCGTCGGCACCGAGGCCATGAGCCAGCCGCAGGAAGAGGTGGTGATTGCGGGCGAGCGCAATCTGCTGGCGGTCAGTGACTTCTCCAGCGACATGAGCCATCTGCGCCGGGCGTTCGATCTGTTCGAGCAGAAGGCGCAGCTCATGCGCCTGCTTGACAGCGCGGGCCAGGCCGAAGGCGTGCGCATCTTCATCGGCGGCGAAAGCCAGGTTGTGCCTTACGAGGAACTGTCCGTGGTCAGCGCGCCTTACGAGGTGGATGGTCAGATCGTTGGCACCTTGGGGGTTATCGGCCCTACCCGCATGGCCTACGACCGCATGATCCAGATCGTTGACGTCACCTCCAAGCTGCTGGGCAACGCGCTGAGCCACGGCAAATAGGCGCGAGGCAGAGCGACAGGGTTCGAGCCCCTCTTACAATCTCCCACTTCGCATGCATGGCGCTTGCGGTGCATGCGTGGGGGGCGTTAGCTCAGTTGGTCAGAGCAGGGGACTCATAATCCCTTGGTCGCTGGTTCGAGCCCAGCACGCCCTACCAGATAAACAAAAGAAAGCCCGCTATTAATTTAATAGCGGGCTTTCTTATTTTTGGTTTATGTAGCCATCATGTAGCCAATGAGCGTGTGAGTTTAGGGGTCTCCGCAGGCAATTCAAGCCCTTCAGAGAGCGGTAAAGTACGGAGAGCACAACCAGTTTGTCTTGGGGGGCAAATGGCGGAGATGACCGAGTTCCAGCTTGAGGAGCTTCAAAGGCAATGCGCGACATACTCAGCTAGTCGGGGCTATAAGCTTGGGGGTCGCCTTGGATTTGGCGGATCCGCTGCAGTCTTTTGCGCGGAAACCAGTTCGGGCGATGTTGCGATTAAGGTGTATCTCCCGGAGTTTCTTTCTGGCAAGGGGGGCACTGCGGAACGTAGGCGCATTGAGCTTCAGCGCCAGCTAATCGGTCATACCTGCTCCAGCCTGGTCCAATTGAGATACGTGTCCTTCGAGCAGGAGACTTGTTTCATAGAAATGGACTACTTTCCTTGGAAAGACTTAGCCAGGGTGCTGATAGATGTACCTCGCGATGCTATCTATCCATTAATGGGGCAGCTGATTGAGGCAGTAAGGTTCTTGGAATCAAAGACCTTGGTGCATCGTGATATCAAGCCGGCAAATATTCTGATCTCACCAGAATTTGACAAGCTCGTATTGATAGATCTTGGCGTAGTCCGCGAGGCAACGGTTGATGAGGATCGAGCAGACAACACTGATTACGGCGATGCGCGCCCGTTCATTGCTACTGCTCAGTACAGTTCTCCTGAGTATCTATTTCGAACACTGCCGCCATCGCCGGGACTCTGGACCGCACTTACCGTTTACCAAGTAGGCGGAGTCCTCCATGATCTGATTGTCAGGTCGCCAATGTTCGAGGAAGAAGCAAAGACGGGAAATCGCTATGCAGTTGCACTAGCGGTACAGCAAAAGACTCCAAATTTCGATGGGATCAAAGATGTGCCGATCGAGCTTCGGACCCTTGCTCTCCACTGCCTCATCAAAGATCCAAATAAGAGACTAAAGCTAGTTGATTGGGAAAGATTCTCGACGCCTGCGACTGATATTAAGGGCGTTCAAAAAAGACTGGCAGCGCTTGGCGTGGTGAAAACTAAGCAACATGCCGAGCAGCAAGAGTTACAAAAGCGAGAATTGGAACGGAAGGACGTTTCCCGCTCACTGTTTGAATCCGTTTATAGGCTCATTAGAGAAAATTTTTCTGATTCCCCGATAGAGGATAGATCGACGAACAACGATTGGTCGCGTTCAATTCTGCGGCTTCATTTCCCTGCAACCGATCAAGCGACTGATTTCTATATCGCAGTGCACTGGCCGCCTGCTATTGACGGCGCTGGAGGGTCGGCAGGCATTACGGTGCAAGGTGCATTGGTGCATAAAACCTCCGAACCTCAATTCCGTGTCGGAAGGGTCGTCACGGTGATGGAACCTGATAGCACGAACTTCGAAGTTCATGCTCAGTCGGTATTCGAAGTAGTAGCAAACTTGTTGGTACGCGCTGTGGAGATACTGGAGCAGGGTGAGCCGACGCAAGTTGAACTCCAACTAGGGGATTGAAATGCAGGGGAGCTGGTGGAAAGAGGAGAAAGACCTCATTGACGAACAAAAGGCAGTAGTTAACTTGCCACAAGATGGGAAATACATCGTTCTTGGGCCGCCTGGAAGCGGTAAGACAAACCTACTTTTGTTGCGGCTGAAATGGCTGGCAGTGGCGGGGAAGAAAAATGTTCTCTTTTTAACAGTTGGACGTTCGCTTTCGGAGTTCATTAAGACTGGAATTGGACCAAAGAAGATCATAGAGCCCGAGCAAGTAAAGACCTATCGGAAATGGGCCTATGAAATTGCAGCGGACTATCGGCCAGATTTGTTGAAGGACATTCCAGAGCACTACGAGGACAGTCGGAAGTATTTCTCAAACCATTTGGCTGACATAACGCAGCAATTGCCGAATGGTTTCTATGACGCGATAGTTATCGATGAAGTGCAAGACCTGGAGGGGCCGGAGCTAGCGGTTCTGGGACGTTTGTCGCCTCGCATCATGGTTGCTGGCGATACTCGTCAGTCGATTTATGCAGGGAATGGAGTAGAGGCCGCAAAAGCGGCGGGTTACGCCGAAAGACTACTTCAGTTTCACTACCGAATTGGACGTGCTATTTGCCACGTTGCGGATACGATCTATCCGCCTGATCCGGGGCAGCCTACGCTTCTGAAACGCTGCCAATACGACGAAAAGTTGCCGTCCACGGCAGAATCCGTGAAATGCTCAGATCTGGCTGAGCAGTGTCTCAAACTTACTGAAAACGTTAGATTGCAGCTGAAGTCTTTCCCTGGGGAGACCGTGGGAGTTTTGCTCCCGACTTTCAAGCATGGAGTGCTAGATGCAGTACGTAGCTCGTTCGACGCGGCTGAGTTTAGAGACTTTGTGGAGTATCACGGCGAAGATGGAAGAGATTTCCCGGATGGAAAAAGAGTCTTCGTAGTGACCTGCCATTCGGCCAAGGGCATGGAGTTTCGTGCGGTGAACATTGTTGCCGCAGAACGAATGTACAAAGGACCACTTGGGAGGCGAACTCTGCAATTCACTGCGGTTACTCGAGCCAAGACTTCGTTGCGTGTTTACTTTACGGGGAAGCTACCAGCCGCAATGGCTACGGCATTTGCGGCTGAGGTCATACCCGATATTGGTGCTGTGTTCTAAGGATTGGTATGCAATTGAAGCTGCATTGGACGACAGAGGCACCCGCAGAACTGGTGAGGTCTCTCTACTCACGGGAAGGCCGCAGGGAATCGCTGCGCAGCTCGGAGTCTCTGCCTTCAACAATTGGTGAGTTCATTGTCGGATATCAAGATGTGACACAGGTGCGACCGAGTCTCGTCATAGTCCGAGAGGCTGATGCGCCAGAGTTGTTAGGCTGGATCGCGACATATGCTCCGGAGGCATTTCCGATTTCACAGACGGCTAGGCTGCTTAGCTTGGAGGACTATGGAATATCCGATGGCTCGATTGCTTTGTCCCGTGCAGTAGATGAAGAATTTGTTTGGTCGAGTGTGATACTCGGCGAGATGGCATCGCAAGGGCAAAGGCCCAGCACAGTTGACAAGATTCCTGTATCTAGAGCGTTCGGTTGTCTTAGTTACGCTGTGGCTCGTACGAACCTGCTATACCGGGGATCGAAGAAGGCGATCGAGATTCTTCGGCAACGGATCTCTGAAATTGAGAATGACAAGCTGTTCTCAAGAAAACCGATTTCGATTGAAGTACTTCAGCCGATTTGGAGCCTAGCAGAAGGCAGTGGTGAGCAAGACTTCGAACTTTCAAATGCTATCCATGTGATTATGAGCGCATTGGACTCAGCAGGTCCGCGAGGCGCCATATCTGACCTAGAGCAATTGAATGTTGACGTTCGAAAAATGTCATCAGGGCCAATTGAGCAGCGGGTAATAGAGTTTGAACGTGCGTCCCTTAAGCTTGTTCAGGAGGCAAGCATAAGCAGCCAGCTTCGCTCTCGGACGCCAATGTACTTAGCGGCATTCGCATTCTGGGTAGGACAAGGAACCACACACATTTCTTTGCTAGAGGACTTCGAGAACACATTTCCAAGCGTTTATGCATGGACCGGTCTTTTTGCTGGGCTCGGCGGGCCGACTTGCTGGGATAGTCGATGGATGCGTGCGTATAAAGCAGTGGATCGGCTAGTCCGCGTGCCGTTTGCTCTCACCGATCCTCCCGTCGCTGATTTGAGCTGGGCAGAGTACCAACTCATAAAAAATCAGAATCGTCCAGGCGAGTGGGTCAAGGAGTTGGTTAAATTGAATCCACGAGCTCTAACGGTCGAGTTGCTAGCTGGCGCAGCTTGCCAGCTGCGTCTGAGCGATCTTGAACGAGAGAGGCATGAAGAAACCGTAAATCATGCTTCAGATGTTACTAACGCCCTCAATCAAAGAGACGTGGACAACATTGCCCTTGCGATTGAAATGTTGCTCGACGTAGTCCGTAACAACGATGCAGGAAACCAAGAGCAGCTCTTTAAGGATCTCCAAAGACCAGAGAGCCCGCCACAGAAGAAGCGAGTTGCGAAACGAGTCCGGTGAAGCTTTTAAGGTGGGTATTTTTTGGGGTTGTTTTCTCATACACGCGCGGGATGAGTACAAGTTTTGAATAGTTTATCTGGCGCTGAAGTTCGCTTTGAGGCCGGTCTTTCTCCCTCCGATTTTGTTTCGCTCGTACAGTTATTGACACAAGTCCAAGGCGCGCCGATGGCGCGCTTTTTCATTTGGCGCTCCGCGTCTGAACGGGAAATGATTTCCCAAGCATGGCGGACTGATGCGACGAACCAATGCACGCGACGTGGAATTCTCGGCAGTGGCGTCATGTGTGCCATGTGCGGTGGTGTGTAGTGCTCTATGGCGTCTGTCTCTATGCCGATGGGCTGTGCCCCAAGCCCTTCGCCATACCGGCCTACGGCGCCGCGATCCTCGGTGCTGATGCGTATGCGGTATTTCCGCCCGATAGTGACCCCACCCTGCGCTTCGCAGTAGTGAGCCCAGGACACAGAGGCGGTATCGCGGCCTTCGAATACGGTGGTCTTGTTGACGGCGCGGTGTGCTTGGCGCAAATGTTCTGGCGCACCCTCTGGGATGTGATCCACGCGCCGTAGCTCACGCCATACGGTGACGGGTGGCCCGCCAATTTGCTGAAACTGCCGTATGCCCCAGGTGGTCGCCCAGGCTTCTACCCGCTGCGCCGTGTCCTTGCCCTCCGCTTCCAGGTATTCACCTCCCGCGTAGTCCTGGCTGAGTCCATGGCCGTCTATGTTCTTGGCGACGTACTTGGCGATATATCCTGCGGCTGTGCCTTTGTCCGGGTCTATGCGTTTGCAGTCCACGCGGTGCCGGTGCGCGCCCGGTTCGTCGGGTGAATCCGCCAAGGCGTAGCGGCGTACCGTGGATTCCACGGGTTCAATCTGGTCTGTTTCGCAGAAAAGCAGGAAATGCCAGTGGGGCGTGCCGTCGTGCTGGGGCTCTGCAATGCGAAACCCATACAAGGAGATCCCCTGGCGCTTGAGTGAGGCGCGTATCCTGGCCCAGACGGTGCCCAGGTACGCCTGCGCCTGGCTAGGGTCCGTTCCGTCGTAGCGCGAGTTTTCTTCCACACGACCGCCTAGGGTGCGGTGCCGGTGCATGCGACTTGGGCAGGTGATCGTCAAAAAAATGCCCGCATGACTGAGCGACGTGGCGACACGCTCAAAGCCGCCTATGCGCGTCATGAGTTCGGCCCGCTTGATTCTTTTGTTCGAGGTGCTGCCTGCGGCCAGTTCCGCGAGCGTGAATTCCTGCCCGAGTTCGTTGCGGGCCTTGGTCGCTTCCAAGGTTTCAGCATTCCGTTTGTTTTGTTGCTGACGTCGTTGCAAGGTCTCATTGCTGACGTAGATATCACGTCGCTTGTTCACGTAGCCCAGGGTGATTGCCGCGCCTTCCACGGCGCGCCCTTGCTGTTGGCGTAGCTGAAGGCGCCACCAGAGCGGATCCGTCATGCGTGCCATGGCGCCGTGGTCTGTCTTGTCCTCGTCGGGTGCTTCGATGCCTTGACGCAGGCAATGCCGCGTCATCGCCGCGCGCAGTGGCTCTGCTTGGTGGTAAACCTGAGCCAGTTGCGCGCAATGCGCGGCCATGTCATCCGCACGCGCACAAATCTCGGAGTCTGATGCGTCGAGGTGAATTCGAACCGGCTTGAGGCGATTGGTGAGGCGCAGCAATTCCAGGTTCGCGGCTCTGCCGGCTTCCAGTTCATGCCAGTCTCCATCGCCGGGACGGGTGCGCCGGTTTTCCCATTGGGTGAGCAGACGGGTTGCCCAGCGTATCGGGAGGGTACTGACGCGAAGCCGGGCCCAATCATGATCGGAGAGGCGGTACACGTCCTCCCCGCGCCCACGGGGTGACGGCATCCCGGCACTCATGCCGCTGTCGGGACGTTCAGGATGCGGCGCAGTTCAGAGACCGGCCAAGCCAAGCGGCCATGAACCCGGATGGGGCGAATCGGCCCATTCTCCCGCATGGCCCAGAGGCGCAAGGTCTGCTGGGCGCGGTTAAGGTGGAAAGCGGCCTCCGGGGTGGGGAGCGCCGCGCGGGTTTCTCGCTCAAGCGGGGTAACGAAGCGGGTTGGGTTTGCCATGTTTGCGCCTCTAGGCGTGTTGAACATGGTTGCCCATTCTTTGCACCGGCATCTTTGGGACAAATGCAGGGCGGATTCGGGTCAGATCCGGGTGAGGTTCGGGTGAATCCTTGCCTAGTGGCGTCAATCGTTGCAGGATTGACGCATGCAACACGAGTTCCTTTCCCGTTTGAGTACGTCAGTACAGGAGTTCATTCATGAAATCGAGGATCAAACCGGTATAGATATTCAGGTGGTTCCCAGTCCTGAACTGAACAGAGGTGGTCCTACTGGGACGGGTAATCTCGAAATCGTGATCAACGCTCAGAGCGTTCAACTCTTTGCACCAACGCATGGCTATTTTCCGGACGGGGCGGTTCGGCATGAAATCCTGCATGTGCAGCGATTTCATATCCAGGGGGTTCCAAAGCTTGTACTAGCTGAGGAAGCGCCTTGGGATAGAGGGTTTTCCGATGCCTTGGGTGCTCTAGACAATGCGATCGAGCATGTGCTCATAGTTCCTGTGGAGCTTCAGTTCCATCCAGAGCGTCGTGAGCACTGGGAATCGGTGATGCAGAGTGTCTGTCTGGGGATGACCAATGTTCCCAAAGAGGAACGGCGTCTTGCGGTCTGCATGCATTGGACATTCCTGCGGCATGTCATGCCAAATTCGCCACAAACTGATTTCATGCGAAGTTATGCGAGGCATCACAATTTGCTAGATGCGGCAGATGATTTTGCTGACAAATTTCTAGCCGCTGCTGGCAGCAAGGAAGAAATTGTGCAGATTCTCTTCCTTAGCTGTCCTGAGATTCCGAGGGACCGAGCAGCGTTGGAATACATAAGCAGCAGCACAGGCACTCGTCAGATGCCGATTCCATAAGCTGAAGTTTGATGGTTTCTTGCCGCAATGGAGCAACGAGAGTGCACGAACTAGCGACCCATGCGGTGAACAATACTGGGTAGTGCTGTTGTTGCTGTTGCACTGACTGTTAGCTTGCCATGTGTTCGCGCCCATTCAAGGGCGGGCTCTTCAAGCCAATAACCGAACTCCTCTGCCTTAGCGCATTCAGAAAGCCCGTTTTCGTTGGCGTGACGAAGATCTGCCTCTATCGTGGGCCATGCGCGCTGGTGTTGTTGAACCAGGGCGGCGCGTTTCAGAAGCGTCGGAGTTGGGTTGGCTAGCGGCGTTTCAACTACTGGCGATGTTTTGGCGGACTTTGTGGGCAGGGACGCGGCAGTTTCAAGGTCTGGCGCCTGTGGCTGGGAGCGCTTAACTCGTGCCGCAAGTGCCTGAACTAGCTCATTTGGTGGCGCGATGGCTCCGGAGCGTCCAGCCCATATCACCACATCCACGGGGCGAAGCTGCGCCGGTTTCATGGCGGATGCACGTTCCGCAACATTGCGCAGATCCTCATACCGGCGCAGAAACTCGGACTTCGGGCGCTGCGGCTTGGAGAGGGCCAGGAGGCTGAATTCCGCCGTCAATTCGCTTTTCACGGCGGCGCGGGTTAGAACGCGCGGATCCTTGCCCAGCAGCAAGGCCAAGGCCTCATCGAAGGTCCAAAAGTCCATCGTGGCCCAGTAGCCGAAGTCCGCATTGGCGCTGGGCTGGTTGTAGAACTTTGCGGCTTCCTTCTGGCTTTCCTTTTCAGCCAAATCGGCTTGGCGCCGTCGTGCCGCTTCAGCTTGGGCGGCTTCACTGGCCTTGGCTTTGGCCATCTGCGCGGCACGCATGGCCTGCAACTCAGGCAAGGGGCGCGCCATCAATTGTGCGATTTCGGCGTCCCGCTTTGCCTTCACTGCCTCAAAGTTCTTCTTGGCCTCTGCGGTCACATACGAAGCCGCCAGGGCCAAGTTATAGAAGTTGTCCTGCGGTTGCAGGATCTGCCGGACCAAGCGGGCTTTCTCTGGATCCTTGTCAGAGGGACTGTCGTTGAGAGCGGGCATTTTGCAAAGAAGACGATGTGTGACACGCGCACTTTATCTGTAGTGATGCGTGTTGAATCGTGTGGCCTCTCCCGCTAGCGGTAGGGCTAGCGCTAGGCGGGGTAGCGGTAGTGGGTGCTAGCGGTAGCGCTAGGAGTGGCTAGCAGGCGGTACTACGCCTAGCCCTACCGCTAGGGCCAGGGATGGGTAGGGGCCGGTAGGGATCGCTAGCGCTAGCGGTTCCGCTAAGAGTAGCTCGGGTGGCCCTACCCCTAGCGGTCGGCTATTTCACGGCCCGCAGGGTGCGGCTCACGGAGGCATGCGGGTCGAAGTCGATATGGGCTTGCGTCAGGATCCAGGCTTCGATCTTTTCGTGATGCAGGCGCAGCAGATCCAGGGGGCGCACGGTGTAGTGCTTTTCAGCGGTCGCGCTGGGCTTGTGGCCCATGATCTGCGCCACGACGCCTGCCGGGATCTCTTGCCATTCAGACAGGGATTTAAACGAGCGGCGCAGGCCGTGCAGGGTCAGTCCTGTGATGCCCGCCACCGTGCAGGCTTTCTCGTGCAGCTTGTGCGGCGTGCTCATGGCCTTGTCGGCGTTCTTTTCCTCATGGGAGGGACTTGCAAACACCCATTCATTGACGTGGGGCAGGGCGTGCAGAAGGTAATCCACGTAGGGCGTGAGAGGGATGATGCGTTCGCCCTCTACCTTGTCGCGGATGTTGAGCCCCTTCCATTTAGGGTCGATGTCGTCCCAGCGCAGGGCCAGCACTTCACCGGGGCGGGCGCCGGTCAGCAAGAGCACTTGCAGATAGGCCGACGCCATGGGGTTGGCGATCTGGCGCACGGCGGCAAACCAGGGCGCCAACTGTTCGCGCTGTAGGGCATCGCTGCGCGTCTTGCTCTTGCCCAGCACTTCGCGCACGACTTTGGCCTTGGCCGGGTTCTGTGCGGGCAAGACGAGGCCGTATTGCGGATGTTCAGCGGCCCAACTCAGAAAACCGCGCACGAGCCGCCACGACAGGCGGGCCGAGGTCGGGGCCTTGGCGGTTTCCTTCTCGGCCCAGGCGCTCAAGGTGGAGGGCGTGAGATCGCGCATCTTGAGTGCAAGCAGCGGATAAATCGGCCCCGCCACGGTGGTGCCGCGCCCACGGGTGCCCCTTATGGCGGTTTCCCCTCCGGCCTTGGCCTTGCGGATATGGTCGTTGTAGTGGTGCTCGCCCCAGCGTGAGCGGCGCGACTCAATATAGGCGTTCCAAGCTTCGCCCATGGTGACGACTTGCACGGCTTCGAGCGCGGCCTTTGCCCGCCGCTCGGCTTCCTGCTTGCGCTCCTGTTCACGCGGGTCGGCACCTTGGTCGATTTGCACGCGCAGGCGGTTGGCTTCGGCGCGGGCGCCTTCGATGGTCCATGAACGCACATCGCCAATGGTGCGGCGCACTGTCTGACGGCCCAGCTTGGCCTCGAAGACATAGGACTTGGCGCCGGAGGGGGTGACGCGCACGCGCAGGGCGGGCGCCTTGCGGTCCCTCAGGAAGGCTTGCGACTTGCCTTCGGGGCAGGTCAGGCGCTCGATGAGCCCAACGGTGAGCTCTTGGGCGGCGGTCAGATCGACGGGGGCATTCTTTAAAGGACGCATGATCCCTTGGTCTCCCATGTAGCCACCATGTAGCCACTTTCACGCAGTTTTGGCGAATTATGTTCAACAGAGCTAGCACGGGGTGTCTGGCTATGTTGTTGATTTTATTGAAAATGGTGATTTTGGCAAACACCGTTCAACAGACCAAAATACGTTCAGACGGGGACTCATAATCCCTTGGTCGCTGGTTCGAGCCCAGCACGCCCTACCAATCAATCACCCGGCGGGACCTGGATGCAGGCATCGTCCCGGGCCGGCGGCACAATGCAGCGATGGATCCCATCCTCGACCGTCTCGCCACTTCCGTCGCCGCGGCCCGATCCGTCGAGGAGTTGACCCGGCCCTTGCTGGAGCTGTTGCAAGCTGCCACCGGTCTTGAGTCCACTTACCTGACGATGGTGGATTTGCAGCAAGGCGTGCAGAACATCCTCTTTTCCAGGAACACCGGCCGGCTCGACATGCAGGAGGGCCTGGTCGTGCCCTGGGACGACGCGCTGTGCAAGCGGGCCTTGGAGTCCGGGCAGTTCTTCGTGGACGATGCGGATGTGCGTTGGCCCGAGGCCGGCGCCGTGCGTCATCTTGGCGTGCGAACCTATATGAGTACGCCTGTGTACCTGGATGATGGGGTCATCTATGGCACTTTGTGCGCCGCGAGCCTGGATCAACGAGCCCAGCCCGCGCAGGCACAGCGGCTGCTGAAACTGTTCGCGGCCTTGATCGCCCGGCAGATCGAACGAGAGCAGTTGGTGGCGCAACTGCTGCAGGCCAATGCGCGCCTGACGGCCTACGCGACCACGGATCCGTTGACGACATTGTCCAATCGCCGGGCCTTGCTGCAGGAACTCGCGCGACAACTCGCTCAGGGCAAGCGTCAGAAATTCTGGGTCCTGGTGGCTTTCATCGACCTGGACGGCTTCAAGGCCATCAACGACCAGCATGGCCATGGCGTGGGGGATCAGTTCCTGGTCGAAATGGCGAACCGCTTGAAGGCGGTCTTGCGCGTGGGCGACTTCGCCGCGCGACTCGGGGGTGACGAGTTCGTCGTGGTGGGGCAGGGGCCTGCAGATGCCGAAGTTGTCGAAGAGGCCCAGCAGGCGTTCCAGGCGCGTGTGTTCGGCGCCACCGTCGGCCCAGTTCAAATGGCGGCGATCACCATGGACTACGCCGGCGCCAGCGTGGGTGTGTTGGCCGTCGAACCGGGCCAGCACGATCCGGAAGAAGTGCTTCAGCGCGCGGACGTGCTCATGTACCAGACCAAGGCCGCCCGGCGCGCCCAGATTTGATCGGGACGGAGGCAACCCGGCTTTTCTGAGTGGCGCGCTGCGCCGGTTCGTTTTCCGCCGCCCCACCCCCACTGTTGTCTCGCCAGACGGAGGACCAGATTCCTTGCTGCAGCCTCGGGTGATGACGACCTCTTGATTGTCGGGCTTGCACCACACTGGGGCGAAATTGGATTGTATTTATAATAGAAGTAGTTATCATTTGCGTCACTCCTTTTTATTAAACGACTTGAAGCTCTGGCGAACAGCGCAGCAAGCCTCGGAACATTCATTTGGAAAACTGAAAGAAGATGAAAAAAGCACGCGTCCAAATCAAAAAAGCGAGCACAAACTTCTGTTTTGGGTTCAACAAAAGACCAGTTGCGCATGCGGTGGTACTGGCTTTGCTGGGTGTGGCAGGCACGCTGCCTGTCGCGGCCCAATCCGATGCGTCAACAGCCGACGCTTCCGGCGTCAAGACCTTGGAAGCCGTGACGATCGTCAGTCAGCGTGAAGCACGTGTCAGCACCGGCGCGACCGGCCTGAATCTGGAGATCAAGGAAACGCCGCAGTCCATCAGTGTGGTGACGACGGAGCAGATGCAGAACTTCGGCATCACCAATCTCAATGACGCCTTGCGTCTTGGCACCGGCATTCAGGTCGAGGAGACAGAGACCAACAGAACCCAGTACACCGCGCGTGGTTTCGACGTCAAGAACACCCAGGTTGATGGCGTGGGGATGCCCAATGACTGGGGCATTGTGACTGGCGCGATGGATTCCTTTGGTTACGAAAAGATTGAACTCATCCGCGGCGCAAACGGCTTGTTGACGGGCGTGGGTAATGCGGCGGGCACGATCAACTATGTGCGCAAGCGCCCTACCAATGTGCAGCAGGGTTCGATGGGAATCAGCTATGGCTCATGGAATACCAAGCGCATCGAGGCGGACTATTCGACGCCTTTCACCGAGGATGGCCGCTGGGCCGGTCGCGTGGTCGCCGCGCGTGAGGAGGGGGGCTCCTATCTCCGCAGCTACGAAAAGGAACGCACTTTCCTCTATGGAGTGATCGACGGACAGATCGGCGACAAGGGTACGCTCACATTGGGTTATTCCCATCAACAGTCCGACAGCACTGGCAATTCATGGGGCGCTTTGACGTTCATGAACAGCGACGGCACGCAGAACGACTGGAAACGCAATGCCTCGACCACGCAGGATTGGACCTACTGGGACACCAAGACTCAAAACGCATTCATCGAATACGCACATCAATTGAGCACGGACTGGCAATTGAAGCTGACCTATAACCGCCGCATGGTCAGCAACGATTCCAAGTTGTTCTACGCTACGGACTACCTGGGCAACGGCATGGACCCGGCCACTGGCGAGGGTTTGTATGGTTACCCCTGGCGCGGGGAGGATGAATTGACCGAAGACATGGGGGCGGTCACGGTGAATGGCCGCTACGATTTGTTTGGACGTCAGCACGAAGCCTTGTTCGGTGTCAGCTTGTCCAAGAGCAAGGGAACATACGACGAGTACGCGGCCACTTATGCCAATGCTGGAGATCTCAACAACGATGGCTACGACGATGGTTACATCGAGATGCCCGGGTTTCCGTGGGCGGGTAATGTCATTCCTGAGCCAATCTGGGGGAGCATTTCCACCTATCGAGTCAACAAGCAGCGCATGACGCGAGCTTACGGTGCGACTCGTGTCGTGGTGACTGATCGACTCAAGGCGATGCTTGGTGCCAATTACACCGAATATCACCGTGAGGGGGTGAGCTATGGGGCTGACTTCGACCAGACGGAAGGGAATGTCAGCCCTTATGCCGGCTTGACCTATGACTTCACCAGTCGCTTGTTGGGCTATGTCAGCTACTCGGACATTTATCAGCCGCAGGATCAGTCCGACGCAAATGGCCGGTATCTGGAGCCGACCAAGGGTGTGAACTATGAGCTGGGCCTGAAGGCGGATTGGCTGGACAAGCGCTTGCTGACCACCGTGGCCGTGTTCAGGGCAGAGCAGGATGGCTTGGCTACTGGGGCGGGCTACAACGCGAACAACGAGTATTACTACAAGGGTGTTGATGTTGAGTCCACGGGCCTGGAATTCGAAGCCGTCGGCAAGCTGAACAGCTACCTTGATCTGACATTCGGCTACACCGCGCTGAAGTTGGACGGCGAGGACGGTGATGACACTTACTCTTGGGTCCCGCGTCGTACCGCCAACCTGATCGTCAGCACCCGCTTGCCGAGCTACACCGCGGTGACTCTGGGTGCGGGTGGCCGTTGGCAGAGCGAGATCTCCAACGTCGAATCCAATGGCTATACGGTGCGTCAGGACAGTTATGCGGTGCTCAATGCGTTCGCCGCCTGGCGGGTCGTGCCCAGCACCACCGTGCGTTTCAACGTCAAGAACCTGACCGACGAGAAGTACATCAACACCTTGCGCTACAGCGGGCACTATGGCGAGCCGCGCAACTATCAGATTTCTCTGAATCACCAGTTCTGACCACCACAGGTGCCGACTGACTCTCTGAAACAGAAGACGCCTTCAGGCGTCTTCTCCATTCATTCCCATGCAAAACAAAACCATCAAGACCTGGTCCTGGGTACACAAGTGGAGCAGTCTCGTTTGCACGGCGTTCATGTTGCTGCTGTGCCTTACGGGCCTGCCCTTGATCTTCCACCATGAGATCGAGCACCTGACGGGCATGGCGGTGGAAGCGCCGCCTATGCCCGAAGGCACGCCGCGTGTCAGCCTGGACAAGTTGCTGATGGTGGCGAAGGCGCAGCATCCGGACCGGGTGGTGCAGTTTCTCTTTCCCGACGAGGACGACGCGAACGTCTGGTTTGCCACCATGACGCCGACGCCCGCGCCGACGGATGACTTCCGCTCGGTGGTCATGGATGCCCGCACCGGCGAGGTGCTGGCGCAGCCGCGTTACGACGAAGGTTTCATGTATGTGATGTTCAAGCTGCACGTGGACTTGTTCGCGGGCCTGCCGGGCATGCTCTTCCTGGGGGTCATGGGCTTGTTGCTGCTGGTAGCCATCGTCAGCGGCGTGGTGCTCTACGGCCCTTTCACGCGCAAGCTGGATTTCGGCACGGTGCGCCGGGAAAACAGCAGGCGAGTGAAATGGCTGGATCTGCACAACCTGCTGGGCATCGTGACGCTGGTCTGGTTGTCCGTGGTGGGGATCACGGGGGTGATCAACACCCTCGCCGATCCGTTGATCAAGTATTGGCAGTACGACCAGCTCAGCACCGTCTTGCAGCCTTATCAGGGCAAACCCGCCGTGCCCGAGACCGAGCGTGCCTCACTTCAGGGTTCGCTGGACGCCGCCTTGCGGCAGGTGCCTGGCATGCAACTGTCGTTCATCGCCTTTCCGGGCACGGCCTATTCCAGCCCGCACCACAACACGGTGTTCCTGAAGGGCAATGAGCCCTTCACTTCGCGCCTGATCCAGCCGGTGCTGGTGGATGCGCAGACCAATGAGGTGACGGCGGCCCCGCCTTCGCCCTGGTACATCAACACGCTGCTGGTGTCGCAGCCGCTGCACTTCGGTGACTACGGTGGACGGCCGATGCAGATCGTCTGGGCCGTGTTGGACGTCGCGACCATCATCGTGCTGGGCAGCGGTCTTTACCTCTGGCTGGCCAAGCCGCAAGGCGCCACGCGGCGGCGTCGAGCGCAATCCACGCAGGCGGATGAAAGCGCGGTGGTGTCATGAACGTCGCTTGCACCATAACGCCAGGCACGGAGGTGGCCGCATGAGTGAACAGCAGCAGGAGTTGAGCGGAAAAGCCATCTGGACCTGGCCCATCGTGCTGGGCGTGCTGACCCTGGTCGGCCTGATCGCCGCCTTGTTCAGCGATGGGGGGCTCGGCGACATGCTGGCCGGTCTCTGCCTGTGGGTGCCGGCGCTGGTCGGCCTCTGGTACGGCTGGTTGCGTCGCTACCGCGCAAACTGAGCCGGTGCCCCCACTCGAGGGTTTCTCGGGTCCATGCGTGGCATGGTTCCTGAATGTCAGGGGGCATGGATGCCCCGACCCGTTCCCTGTCTGAGTCCGCCGCGCCTGTCCTCGCGGGCGGGGCGGATGCGCCTGTCCAGACCATTGTCAAGGTCCGGCGTGACTACAACGCCTGGGTGGCCAGCGAGACGCTGGAAGATTACGCCCTGCGCTACACGCCCCAGCGCTTTCGCAAGTGGAGCGCCTGGAACGTGGCCAACACGGCGGCAGGTGGCGCGGCCTCCTTCCTGATCCTGGAGGCCGTGGGCGCCACGCTGCTCGTGCAGTATGGCTGGGCGAATGCCTTCTGGGCCATCCTGGCGACCGGCCTCATCATCTTCCTGGCCGGCCTGCCCATCAGCGTCTACGCGGCGCGCTACGGGGTGGACATGGACCTGCTCACGCGCGGTGCGGGATTTGGCTATATCGGCTCCACCATCACCTCGCTGATCTACGCCAGCTTCACATTCATCTTTTTCGCGCTGGAGGCCGCCGTCATGGCCTATGCGTTGGAGCTGGCCCTGGACATTCCGCCGCGCTGGGGCTACCTCGTTTGCGCGCTGGTGGTCATCCCGCTCGTGACGCATGGGGTCTCGGTCATCAGTCGCCTGCAAGTCTGGACCATGCCACTGTGGCTGCTGATGCTGGTGGTGCCTTTTGTCACGGTTCTGGTGCTGGATCCGCACGCTTTTGACGGGGTTGTGCACTATGTTGGTGATCGCAGTGGCACGGCAAGCCTGAGTTGGCTTCCCTTTGGTGCGGCCTTGACGGTAGGCGTGGCGCTGATGACGCAGATGGGCGAGCAGGCAGACTACCTGCGGTTCATGCCCGCCCGCACCTCCACCAACCGCCTGCGCTGGTGGGCGGGGGTACTGGCCGGCGGGCCGGGCTGGGTGTTGCCGGGCGTGCTCAAGATGCTGGGCGGCGCCTTGCTGGCCTACCTCGCACTGAGCCAGGCCGTGCCAGCCGACCGGGCGGTGGATCCGAACCAGATGTACCTGGCCGCCTACGGCTATGTGTTTGCGCATTACGGCTGGGCGGTGGCTGCGACGGCGCTGTTTGTCGTGATCTCGCAGCTCAAGATCAACGTGACCAATGCCTACGCCGGTTCCCTGGCCTGGAGCAATTTCTTTTCGCGTCTGACGCACAGCCACCCCGGGCGGGTGGTGTGGGTGGTCTTCAACACCCTCATCGCCTTCCTGTTGATGGAGATGGACGTGTTCCAGGCCCTGGGCGATGTGCTGGGCCTCTACAGCAACATCGCCATCGCCTGGATGATGGCCGTGGTGGCGGACTTGGTCATCAACAAGCCGCTGGGCCTGTCGCCCAAGGGCATCGAGTTCAAGCGCGCGCACCTGTACGACATCAACCCCGTGGGCGTGGGTGCGATGGCCCTGGCGTCCCTGGTCTCAGTCACGGCCCACCTGGGCATCTTCGGGCCCATGGCCCAGGCCTATTCAGCCTTGATCGCGCTGGGCGTGGCCTTCGTCACGTCACCCCTGATCGCCTGGGCAACCCGGGGGCGCTACTACCTGGCCCGCAAGGCCGAAACCCAAGGTCGTTCGCTTCGCATCGTGCCCGTCCCCCACTTCGAGTCCCCATCGTCGAGAGGTGCCCCTGCGGTGGGTGCCGGTGCAAGCGATGCAGGAAGCTACCTGGGTGTGAAGCTTCAGCGCTGCGTGATCTGCGAGCGCGAATACGAAGGGCCGGACATGGCGCACTGTCCTGCCTACCAGGGGGCGATCTGTTCCCTGTGCTGCACCTTGGACGCACGCTGCGGTGACCTGTGCAAGCCAGAAGCCAGCTTTTCCGCGCAGTGGAACAGCGTCCTGCAGCGCCTGCTGCCGCGCACCCTTTGGCCCTACCTGGACCGAGGGCTCGCGCACTTCCTGCTGCTGATGCTTTTCACCGCGCCTGTGTTGGCCGGTGTCTTCGCCTTGTTCTACCAGCAGGAGCTGCAGCGGCTGATGCACCGTGGCCTGAGCTCGGTGGCGGAGCTGAGCGCCGCCGAGGCGGCGCTGCGCTCGGCCTTTCTCAAGGCCTACGTGGCGCTGCTGCTCGTCGCGGGCACGGTGGCCTGGTGGGTGGTGCTGGCGCACAAGAGCCGACAGGTGGCGCAGGAGGAATCCAACCGCCAGACCGCGCTGCTGCGCCGCGAAATCGACCTGCACCAGCAGACCGACGCCGCCCTGCAGGAAGCGCGCCGCGTGGCCGAGGAAGCCCAGGGCATCGCGGAGCATGCGCGCAGGCAGGCCGAGCAGGCCAACCAGGCCAAGAGCCGTTACATCAGCGCCATCAGCCATGAACTGCGCACGCCTCTCAACAGCATCCTGGGCTACGCGCAGCTTATGGGCGAAGACCCGCAGGTACCCGCGCATCGCAAGCACGCGGTGCAGGTGATCCGCCGCGGCGGTGAACATCTGCTGTCGTTGATCGAAGGCACGCTGGACCTAGCGCGCATCGAATCGGGCAAGCTGACCCTGGATGTCAAGCCCATGGCCTTCTCCGACACGGTGCACGAGTTGGCCGCGATGTTCGAGCTGCAGGCCGCGGCCAAGGGCCTGGCCTTCCGCTTCGTGCCCCTGTCCACGCTGCCCGAGCGGGTGCGCGCCGACGAAAAGCGCGTGCGCCAGATCCTGATCAATCTGCTGGGCAACGCCATCAAGTTCACGGCCCGCGGCGAGGTGACCTTCCAGGTGCGCCACGCGCGCGAAATGGCGCACATCGACATCCGCGACACCGGCCCCGGCATGGCGTTGGACGAGATGGAACGTCTGTTCGAACCCTTCGCCCGCACGGCTTCCGCGCAGGGCACGCCGGGCGCGGGCCTGGGCCTGACCATCGCCAAGATGCTGACCGACCTCATGGGAGGCGAGCTCACGGTGCAGAGCACGCCGGGCCTGGGTTCGGTTTTCCACGTCAAGCTCTTCTTGCCCGAGGTGCACGCGGCCTTGCCTTCGGCGCGGCCAGCCGTGCCCAGACCCGCGCGCCGGGGTTACGTCGGCGCGCGGCGCCACCTGCTGGTGGTGGACAACGAGGAGCCCGACCGCGAGATGCTTGCGCAGTTGCTCGTGCCCCTGGGTTTCGTGCTGCGCACTGCGTCCAGCGGTCATGATGCGCTGGATCTGCTCGCCGCGGGCTACCTGCCCGATGCCGTCTTCATGGACCTGGCCATGCCCGGCATCGACGGTTGGGAGACCATCCGTCGCCTGCGTCGTATGCCCGGGCTGGCCAGCCTGCCTGTGGCCGTGGTCTCGGCCAACGCCTTCGACAAGGGTCTGGAGAACGACGCGGGCATCACCCCGGCCGACTTCGTCACCAAGCCCATCCGTCACAGTGAGCTGCTGGACTGGCTGGAGCAGCGCCTGCAGTTGCGGTGGACCGAACGCACGGCTCCCGTGTCCCCGCCGCCTGCCGCGCCCATGTCCGTGACACCGCCTTCGCGCGAACGTCTGGTCGAACTGCGTGAACTTGCGGTCCTGGGTTACTACCGCGGCATCGTGCGCCTGCTTGACGAGATCGAGGCGCAGAATCCCGTCCATCAGAGTTGGGTGGCGCAGGTGCGTGCGTTGACGCGCGCCTACCGCTTCGAGGCCATCCTGGCGCTGATTGAACCCTCTCCCCAGAAGACATGAGCGATACCTTGGACCAGGCCCTCAACCGCGCGCACAACGACGTGGTGCTGATCGTGGACGACGTGCCAGACAATCTGTCCCTGCTGCACGACGCCTTGGATGAATCGGGCTGCACCGTGCTCGTGGCCTTGGACGGAACGTCAGCACTGCAGCGCGCCGCACAAGCCCGACCGGACATCGTGTTGCTGGACGCCATGATGCCGGGGATGGACGGTTTCGAAGTCGCGCGGCGTTTGAAGGCGGATGCGACCACCGCGCACATTCCCATCATCTTCATGACGGGGCTGACCGAGACCGAGCACTTGGTGGCCGCGCTAGAGGCCGGCGGCACCGATTACGTCACCAAGCCCATCCGCCCCAAGGAAGTGTTGGCCCGCATGCAGGTGCATCTGCAGGGCGCGCGCGAACGGCGTCAGGCGCGCAACGCGCTGGACGCCTTCGGCTATGCCAGCATCACCGTGCGCGCCAGCGACGGCCGGCTGATGTGGCAGACGCCACTGGCGCGCGAGCTGTTGGCCCGTTATTACGGCGAGCCGCTGCCCGGCCCGGCCCATGTGCCTGAGCCGGTGCTGACTTGGTTGCGTCGCAGCGTGGAGCACGTGCTGGAAGCCCAGGCCCGGGGGGAACCCTTGGCCGAGCCCCCGCGCCTGAGCGTGGAGCAGGGCGCGCGCCGCCTCACCTTGCGGCTGCACCAGCGCAATGACGATGGCGCTAGCTCCGCGGCCGCGGGCGACTGGATGCTCATCATGCAGGAGACTTCGGACGAGAGCGTCATCGAGGCGATCTCCTTGAGCTTCCGACTCACCGCCAAGGAGGCCGAGGTACTCTATTGGGTCATCAAGGGCAAGATCAACCGCGACATCGGCGACATCCTGGGCAGCAGTCCGATGACGGTGAAGAAGCACCTGGAACGCGTCTACGCCAAGCTCGGCGTGGAGACCCGCACGGCCGCCGCGGCGCTGGCGATGAATCGGATTCGGCAATTGCACCCCCAGTTCGAGGGCTAGGACCAGGACCAGGGCTGGGCAGTGTCCAGGGCGCCTGCGGCAGAATTGGCGCATGCACCACCTTCCGCCCTTCATTTCCCCCCAACCCTTCGACGATGCCGCCGCGGCCCTGGCCCAGGTCCAACTGATCTATGACGCCAGCATCGCCCATCTGCGCGAGGGCATGCGGCGCTTCGTGGCGGGCGACGACGGTGCCGGGCCGGTGCGGGCCTACTATCCCCTGGTGCGCATTCGCACGGACACCGTGCTGCGCCAGCAGGCGGGCGTGCAGGAACGCCTGAGCTATGGTTTCGTGGCGGGCCCGGGTGTGTATGAAACCACGCTCACCCGGCCTGATCTGTTCAGCACCTACTATTTGGAACAGTTCCGCCTGCTGTTGCTCAACCATGGCGTGACGCTGGAGGTGGCCACCAGCCGCCAGCCCATCCCCGTGCATTTCTCCTTCGCCGAGCATGACCACATCGAGGGCAGCCTCAGCGCCGAGCGACGCCAGAAGATGCGCGACTGGTTCGACCTGCCCGACCTTGAGGCCATGGATGACGGCATCGCCAACGGCACCCACGAGCCCCAGGCCGGGCAGCCACAACCGCTGTCGCTGTTCACCGCGCCGCGCATGGACTATTCCCTGCACCGCCTGCGCCACTACACCGGCACGGTACCGGGGCATTTCCAGAACTTCGTGCTCTACACCAACTACCAGTTCTACATCGACGAATTCATCCGCCTCGGTCATGAACTGATGCAGGACCCGGGCAGCGAGTACATCGCCTTCGTCGAACCCGGCAACGTGGTGACGCGTCGCGTGGGGGAGTCGGCCCGTGATGACGACGCCTTGGGCAAGGCGCCCCCGCGCCTGCCGCAGATGCCGGCCTACCACCTGGTGCGACCCGACGGCAATGGCATCACCATGGTCAACATCGGCGTCGGCCCGGCCAATGCCAAGAACATCACCGACCATGTGGCCGTGCTGCGCCCGCACGCCTGGATCATGCTGGGTCACTGCGCGGGCCTGCGCAATGGCCAGCAGCTCGGCGACTACGTGCTGGCCCATGCCTATGTGCGCGAGGACCATGTGCTTGACGAGGAGTTGCCGCTGTGGGTGCCCATTCCCGCGCTGGCCGAGGTGCAGCTGGCGCTGGAACAGGCCGTGGCTGATGTGACCGAGTTGCGCGGCGCCCAGCTCAAGCGCATTCTGCGCACGGGCACGGTGGCCACCACCGACAACCGCAATTGGGAGTTGCTGCCCGAGAACCGGCCGCAGCGCCGCTTCAGCCAGAGCCGCGCTGTGGCGCTGGACATGGAAAGCGCCACCATCGCCGCCAATGGCTTTCGTTTCCGCGTGCCCTACGGCACCCTGCTGTGCGTGAGCGACAAGCCGCTGCACGGCGAGATCAAGCTGCCCGGCATGGCCGACCACTTCTACCGCGAGCGTGTGGACCAGCACCTGCGCATCGGCATCCGCGCGCTGGAACTGCTGCGCCTGGGTGGTATCAACCAACTGCACAGCCGCAAGCTGCGCAGCTTTGCCGAGGTGGCGTTTCAGTAGGCGGCCCCTCCTCGAGCGCCTTCGTCAGTTGCGCACAGGCCGCGGGCCATGGCGCAGGGCCAGCAGCGTGCCGAGTGCAATCGTGAGCGTGGCGAAGGCGGGGCCGCCGAGCGCGCCGATCTGATCGACCAGCAGGCCGCCGCCGATGGCGCCCATCGCGATGGCGATCTGGAAGGCCGCAACGAGCAGGCCACCCGCGCCCTCGGCTTGATCCGGCGCGACGCGCACGATCCAGGTCTGGAAGCCGACCGGGAAAAAGCCGAAGGCGAAGCCCCACAGCACGATGGCCAGGCTGGTGACCAGCGGCCAGTGGCCCAACAGCAGCAGGCTGACCGCGAGTGCCACGATCAGCCCACCGCCGACGACGATGGCTTGGCGCTCACTGCGCTCGGCGATGAAACCACCGGCCAGATTGCCGAAGAAGCCGCCGATGCCGTACCCCAGCAGGACGGCCGAGATCGCGCCGACGGACAGGTGCGCCACCTGCTCCATCAGCGGTCGGACGTAGGTGAAGCCCGCGAAGTGGCCGGAGATCACGAGCAGCACGGCCAGCAGTGCCACGCGCACGCCCGGGCGGGTCAGCAGTTCACCGAGCACACGCAGGTTGGGTTTGTCCTGCGGCGGCAGCGCCGGCAGGGTCCAAAGCTGGGCAAGGAAGGCGATGACACCGACGATGCCCGCCGCCGTGAAAGCGCTGCGCCAGCCCCAGAGTTCGCCCATCCAGGCGCCGATGGGGGCGGCGCAGACCGTGGCGACCGAGACGCCGGTGAGGATCAGCGACATGGCTCGCGCGAACAGGGCAGTCGGCACCAGCCGCATGGCCAGGGCCGCGGCCATGGACCAGAAGCCGCCCAGGGCCACGCCCAGCAGTACGCGGGCGCTGAGCAGGACGGTCAGGCTGGTGGCGGTGGCCGCCATGACGTTGGAGATCAGCAGCAGCAGCGTGAGGACCAGCATCACGTGCTTGCGGTCGAAGCGCCGTGTCAACAAGGGGATCGATGGCGCGGCCACGGCGCCTACGAGGGCGGTGGCCGTGACGGTCTGACCCGCCGCCCCCGCGCTGATGCCCAGGTCGGTGGCGATGCCGGTCAGCAGACTGGCCGGCAGGAATTCGGCGGTGACCAGGCTGAACACGCCCAGCGTGAGCGAGGTGACGGCGGCCCAGCGGGCCTGGGTGTCGGGGGCGGGCAAGGCGTGAAGGTCCGCGCAAGCGGTGCAGGAACTGTCAGACATGGGGGGATACGGAGAGGTGGAGAAAGGGTGCCAGCTTATGGCTAGAATTTCGGTGTTTCAATGCCGGAAAAGCCAAAATGCTTGATCATTCGTCCGATCTTGCCATCGAAAACCAGCCTGCCCAGGGGACAGAGGGTCGGCAAGCGCCTGCCAAACCGGCCGATCTGCTGACGCAGATCCTGCTCAGCTTGCGGCTCGAAGGCGTCGAATATGGCCGCTGCGTGATGCATGCCCCTTGGGCGGTGGCGTTCCCGGCGCGGCGCGTGGCGCGTTTCCATTTCGTGGGACATGGCGGGTGCTGGCTGCGCACACCGACCAGCGACTGGATCGAGCTCAAGGCCGGCGACGCTGTGCTGTTGCCGCGTGGAGGACTGCATATCCTGGCGAGTTCACCGGAGGTGCCGTCGGTGGACATCGATACGCTGGCGCGCAAAGAAGTGGCCGAGAACCTGTATCTGGTCGGAGGCGATCCGCACGAGACCCCGCGCGCGGATGCCGGTGCACGCGAAGTGATGTTCTGCGGCGCCATGCGCTTCAATCTGGATCCCTTGCATCCACTGATGGCCATGATGCCCGATGTGATGCGCGCCTGCGACCTCGCGCAGCGCGATCCGTCGGTGCCGGCGATGCTGGAGGCCATGGAGCGCGAAGTGACCCTCGACCGCATCGGCGCCTGCGGCATCCTGGCGCGCATGGCCGATGTGCTGGCAGCCAGCATCATCCGCGCCTGGGTGGAATGTGCCTGTAGCGATTCAACCGGCTGGATTGCCGCTGTTCAGTGCCCGCGGATCGGCAAAGTGCTGGCCGCCATCCACACGGAGCCAGAGCGCGACTGGACGGTGCCGATGCTGGCCGATCTGATGGGCGCATCGCGCTCGAGCTTCGCGGATGCCTTCACCCGTGCGGTTGGCGAAAGTCCGGCCAAGTACGTGGCCAAGGTCAAGATGTTCCAGGCGCGTCGCTGGATCGAGCACGATGGCATGCGCGTTGCCGTGGCGGCCTATCGCCTGGGCTACGAGTCGGAAGCGTCGTTCAGCCGTGCGTTCAAGCGCGTCATGGGCCAACCGCCCAGTACCATGCGCGGTCGGGGGCTGGAGGCGCCCGCGTAGTTCTCGGGACAAAAAACAACGGCGCCTCAGGCACCGTTGTTTCGTGCGACCCGAAGTCGTTGTCAGAAACCGCGCGGAACCGCCGAAACTCCGAGCCTCAGGTCGCTCAGGCTCGCCGGGCCAGCACCATGATTTCGACGGAGATCGGCGTGGGTTTCCTTACTCCGGCTTGTAGCCGCTGCTTTTGAGCAGCGCGGCACCGTCCGAAACATAGCGCTGGCTGTACTTCCTGAAATCATCGATGCTTTCGATGACCGGATCGATCCCCAGCGGCGCATAGGCGCCGGACTTGACCAGTTGCCGGGTGGCTTCGTTGATGGCCTTGTGCAGCATCTGCTGCCGCTTGGCGGGCAGGTCCTTGGGCGCCCAGACGCCGTACCAGGACTCCGCCACAAAGTTCGGGAACCCGCTTTCGGAGGCCGTCGGAATCTCAGGCATCAGCGCGCTGCGCTTGGCCGACGTGACGACGATGGGCTTGACCTTGCCCGCCTTGGCCAGCGACTGCAGGGAAATGATGGAATCGATCAGGATCTGGGTTGATCCGCCCGCGACGTCGGTCAGGGCGGGTGCCGTCCCCCGGTACACCACGGTCGCAAGATTCAGTTGTCCCTCCTTGGCCAGCATCAAGGTCGCCAGATGGCTGGGTGCGCCCAAGGCGGGTAGACCCGCGAACCACTTCTCCGGTTCGGTCCGCGCGGCCTGCATGACATCTTTGAGCTGGTTTTGCGGAAGGTTGGGGGAGATCACCATCAGCAATGGGGCGGACGCCGTTCGGGCGACGAAGCTGAAATCATTCAGAGGATCGTAGGGGGGCTTGGCCATGGCCTCCTGGGTGAGTACCTGCGTGGCCGCCGAGAACAACAGCGTCAAGCCATCGGCCGGCGCGGTTTGCACGGCCTTGCCACCGATGGTGCCGCTGGCGCCGGGGCGGTTGTCGACGATGACTGGCACGCCCAGATCCGTTTGCAACTGCTTGGCCAGCAGGCGCGCGGCGTTGTCCACGCCTCCGCCGGCGGCGAAGGGAACAATGATCTTGATTGGCCCTTCAGGAAATTTTTCCTGGGCGACCGCGAGGCTGGTCAACAGCAGGCCGAGCAGCATGCCGAGTAGTTGTCGAGTGCGAATGTGCATGGTTGTCTCCTGAAAAAATTGAAATAGTCAAACATCACCCCGGTAAGCACCGCGCCACGCCTTGGATCCGCCCAGCAGGGGGGCGGCCAGAGCGGGGCCATGCAGCTCCGCATAGGACTGCAAGGTTCGGCTCATGCGTGGCAGTAGCCAGTCGGAGACCGCCGAGCTGGTCTCTCCGTCACTCAGGCGCTGCAGGATGTCACGCACGGGCTGCGGCTGGACCGCCAAGGGGCCGCGCAGCAGCAGGAAATCGACCACCTCGGTCATGCCTTCCCGCTCGCTTCGGGCCAGGAAATGGTCGGCGATGTCATGCTCGAAGTCTTCGAGCGTGACGGTCACGCCACTCATGGCACAGGCGCAACCCAGCGCGATGTGCTGCGCCGCCAGCCGATGCCAAAGCATGCAGAGGTAGGCGGCCTGATCACACTGGTGCGTGTCCATGGGTGTCCAATCCTCGCTTGATCTAGGCGCGACGGCGCGTGGTTTCCTCGGCGTTGAGCTGGAAGCGCTCGTCGAGCACGACGCCATACATCTTCTCGGCCTGTTCGCGGCTCACGTATCCTTCGCGCACATCCTCGGCCACCTGTTCCGCGTCACGTTCCAGGGGATTGCCAAAACCGCCGCCGCCGCCAGACAGCATTTTGTAGGCGTCACCCCGCTCCAGGCGCACATTGAAGATCTTGGCGTTTGGGTGGTCGGTCTTCCAAACCCCCTGGTGCCGCACCGCCAGGCCATTGCCCATGGCGTCTGCGCCACCTTCCAGGCCCCAGGGTTTGCAATGCACGCGGTCGATACGGGTCGTGACCGTGAAGGGCGAGAGCGCCTGCACCACCATCTCGGCGCCCAGGCCACCGCGATGCCGGCCCGCGCCGCCCGAATCCTGGCGGATTTCGTATTTCTCCACCAACACCGGGTACTTGGCCTCCAGTTGCTCGGTCGGGCTGTTGTGGGTGTCTCCGTCGTTGATGCAGACCGTGACGGACACCCCGTCCTCGCTGCTCTTGGCGCCCCAGCCTCCGCCCAGAGGACCGATGCCCACGATGAACAGTCGCCCGTCCTCGGGTGAAATGCCATGGATGTTGGGGAAGACCAGGTCGGCGTGGTGACCCGCGATCGAGCGATGCGGGATGGCGGGTGCCAGTGCCTTGAAGATGGTGTCGATCACCGTCATCGGAAAGGTCATCCAGACGCGCATGGGGTAAGGCCGTTCCGCGCTGATCACCGTGCCCATGGGCATGATCACCTTGAGTGGTCGGAAGCTGCCGTCGTTCACCGGGTAGTCGGTGGGCGTGGTCAGGCATTTGTAGGCCACCTGCGCGCAGGCGATGCCGGTGGTGAAGCCGGAGTTGTAGAAGCCCTTGACCTGCCTGCTCACGTCTGAGAGGTCGATGGTCATTTCGTCGCCGCTGACGGTCACCTTCACCCGGATCGGAATGCGCTTGCCGATCTCCAGACCATCGTCGTCCATGAAGGATTCGGCTTCATACGTGCCGTCAGGTATGGACAGGGTGTTCTTGCGCGCCACGGCCTCGGACGAATCCATGATCTGCTGGATCGCGCCGTGCACCGCATCGGCGCCATAGCGCTGCAGCAGTTCGACATAACGGCGCTCGCCCGTGGTGATGGCGGTGATCTGGGCGCGCAGATCGCCCATGGCACGTTCGGAGAGCCGCACATTCATCGCGATGATGTCGATGAGGTCCTGGTTGACCACACCCTCGCGCTGGTACTTCACGATGGGAATTTGGATGCCCTCGCTGTAGATGTCGGTGGTCACATTGCCCAGCGTGCCGCCCACGTCCAGCCAGTGCGCCATGCAGCAAGTGAAGCCCTGAAGCTGGCCTTCGTGAAAGACCGGCATCGTGAAGGTGAAGTGGTTCAGGTGACTGCCCGTGGTGTAGGCGTCGTTGGTCACCAGGATGTCACCCGGCTTGATGTTGTCGTAGCCAAAGTGCCGAATCTTGGCTTTCACGGTCTCGGACATGCCACGGATGAACATCGGCAGGCCGAGGCCGATGGATACGGTGTCCCCCTCCTTGGTGAAGAGGCCGACGGTGAAGTCCAGCGCTTCATAGATGATCAGGTTGTAGGCCGTGCGCGTGAGGTTGGTCTTCATCTCCTCCGTCACGGCATACAGGCCGTTGCGGATGATTTCAACGGTGACCGGGTCAACCCCGGGAATCTGGACGGCGGCTTTCATGTTCATGTTCGTTCGCTCCCGATGGTGATCTGCAGGTTCCCAAGTTCGTCCATGGCCAAGGAGTCTCCAGGTTGAACCACCGTGGTGGAGGCGTGTTCTTCAATCAGGGCGGGGCCTGCGATGCGGTTGCCGGCCCGCAGGTGATCCCGGACATAAACGGGTGTGTCGATCCATCCCGTCGCGCGGAAATACACCGATTTGGTGGCCCGCACCGCATGGGGCAGGGGTGTGGCGGTTCCCTGTTCCACGCTGTGCCGGGGTGGTTTTTTCATCGTGCCCAGGACGGTGACCCGCAGGCTGACCAGATCCGCTGGCTCCTTGGGCGCGGACGTGCCGTAGCGCACCTTGTGCAACTCGTCGAACTGCTGTTTGATGGCGGCGCGGTCTTTGGCGGCGAAGAAGGCCTGCGGCAATTCCACCGTCACGGCGTGTTCCTGGCCGACATAGCGCATATCAGCGGCGCGTTCGATGACCACGCCTTCGGGTTTCACGCCCGACTGGGCCAGGGCGGCAAGGCCTTCGTCTTCCATGGACTGGTATGCGGCCTCGATCTCCTCGAAGGAGACCTCATTGAGCTTGCGAAAGACCGAGCGCACGTAGTCATAGCGCAGATCGGAGAACAGCATGCCGTAGGCCGAGAAGTAGCCTGGTGCATAGGGAATCAAGACCTTGCGGATGCCGAGCTCCCGCGCAATGGCCGACGCGTGCAAGGGACCGGCCCCACCATAGACCACCATGGTGAAGTTGCCCGCATCCAGGCCCCGTTCCGTGGTCACGGCCTTCACGGCGTGCGACATCTGCGTCACCGCGATGCGCAGGATGCCATCGGCGGCCTCGGTCGGGTCCAGCCCCAGCGGGCTGGCCACCCGTTCCAGCATCTGGCGTCGGCATCCTTCGAGGTCCAGCTTGAGTTCCCCGCCCAGGAAATGATCCGCGTCCAGGCGGCCGAGCAGGAGATTGGCGTCCGTGACCGTGGGGTTCTGGCCCCCGCGCCCGTAGGCGACCGGTCCCGGTATGGAGCCGGCACTCTGTGGGCCGACGCGCAGCGCCTGCCCGGTTTCGACACGCGCGATCGATCCTCCTCCGGTCCCGACTTCATGGATGTCCATCATCGGAATCTGGATGGGCAGCGCTCGTTCGTAGCCGCCGATCAGGGCCGAGCCCGTGGTGAGCGGTCGCCCCTCGCTGATCACCCCCGCCTTGGCGGTGGTTCCTCCCATGTCGAAGGCGATGGCGTCGCCCATCCCCAATTGCGCGCAGATGGCCTGCGCGCCGATCACCCCGGCCGCGGGACCGGATTCGAGCATGCGCACGCAACCCACCTTGGCATGTTCAACCGGGAACAGGCCCCCCGTGGACTGCACGATGTAGAAGTCGCCCTCGAAACCCTCGCCACCCAGGTGCCGCTGCAACTGGCCCAGGTATTCGCTCACCCGGGGGCCGACGTAGGCATTGGCGACCGCCGTGGACACGCGTTCGAACTCGCGGTATTCCTGGGACAGCTCATGCGAGGCGCAGACAAAGGCCCCCGGCAGTTCTTCTTGCAGAATTTGCTTGACCCGCTGTTCGTGCGCCGGGTTGCGGTAGGAGTGCAGCAGCAACACGGCCACGGCCTCGATGTTCTGGCCCTTGAGCTCGCGTGCGAGTTCGCGCACGGCGGCTTCGTCCAGCGGCTTGTGGATGCTGCCATCGGCGCGCAGGCGCTCCGTGACTTCATGACGCAGCGAGCGCTTGACCAGGGGCTGGTGCTTGTTGAAGAAGAGGTTGTAGGCATCGGGCCGGTTCACGCGGCCGATTTCGTAGATGTCGCGAAATCCCTCGGTGATCAGCAAGGCAGTCTTGGCCCCGTTGCGTTCCAGCAAGGTATTGATGGCGATGGTTGAGCCATGCAGGAACAGGTGCCCGTCGCGCCAGTCGATGTGGGCGCTGTTGATGGTGTCCTGAATGCCGTTGACGAGTTCGCCATGCGTGGACAGGGCCTTGCCGAACAGCAGTTTCCCGCTGGTTTCGTCAAACGCGGCCATGTCGGTGAAGGTGCCGCCGATGTCGACGGCGATGCGCAAGGACTTCGTGGGTGCGGAAGTGCTCATGGCGTGTTCAGACCTCGTCGGTGACGACGTTGCGCAGAACGCCCAAGCCGGTGATCTCGATTTCGATCACGTCACCGGCCACCATGTAGACCGGTGGGTCGCGGCGATCCCCAACGCCGCCGGGCGTGCCGGTGGCGATCACGTCACCGGCCGACAGTGGCGTGAAGCCCGACAGGTATTCGATGATGACGGGCAGGGTGTAGATCAGGTCAGCCAGGGAGGCTTGCTGCATCACCTGTCCATTCAGGCGCGAGGCGATCGTCAGCCGGTTGACATCGGGGATTTCGCGCGGGGTGGCCATGTAGGGCCCGAAAGGCCCGGTGGCCGGGAAGTTCTTGCCCGGTGTCCATTGATGGGTGTGGCGCTGCCAGTCGCGCGCGGTGCCGTCGTTGAAGCAGGCGTAGCCGGCGATGTGTTCAAACGCCCGGGCCTGGGGGATGGCGCGCCCGCCCTTGCCGATGATGACGGCCAGTTCCGCCTCGAAGTCAAAGCGCTGGGTCGCCTTGGGCTTGGGCATGGGGGCGCCATGCGCCAGCAGGCTGTCGGCGTAGCGCGTGAAGATCGCCGGGTATTCACTGTCGGGGCGCTTGGTCTCGGCGACGTGCGACTTGTAGTTCAAGCCGACGCACAGAATCTTGCCGGGATTGGGGATGACCGGCAGCAGGCGGGCCCGACCCGCGGACACGGTGCGTCCCGAAGCGCGCGCCACGCGGTCCAGTTCGTCCAGCCGATCGGCGGCAATCACGGACTTGAGGTCGGGGTACCGGGCTTCAAAGTCCGCTGGCGCCTGGATCCAGCTCTGCTCATCCTTCCAAACACCGTAGCTCGCACGGCCCTCGATCTCAAAACTCACGAAACTCATGGTCTGTTTTCCTTGTTGCCACCTTGCGGTGCCTGGGTTGTCCATGGAGGGGCAGTCTAGGAATGCTCGAGCCATCTGCATAGAATGCAGTCGGAGATTTCAGAAATGCCTGATCAGGCATAACAGGGCGTGCAAATGCAGTTTCAGATTCAGGATTTCCGTCTGTTCCTGGAGGTGGCCGAACTGGGGAGCTTCACCAAAGTCGCTGCGCGGCGCCAGACGGTCCAGTCACACATCAGCCGCCAGATCAGCGAGCTTGAAAAGGCGTGCGGAAGTCCCTTGTTCCGGCGCACCGGCCGAGGCGTGGCCTTGACCGAATTCGGACAGCATGTCGAGCGACGGGTCAGGCTCTGGCTGAATGGCTGTGACGAGCTGTTCGCGGAGATCCGGCAAACGTCCACCGTGCCCATGGGGGAGGTGCGTATCGGCATCCTGCCGTCGGTGGCGCACCCCTTGATGAGCCATGTGTTCAATCGCTTGAGACTCGACTATCCCAGGATCGTGCTCAATGTGCGCGAGGGGCAGGGCGGGGAGCTGGATGCCATGCTCGATACGGGTGGCGTGGACATGGCCATCCTGTTCCGGTTCGACAATCCGCGCAGCCAAGATGAAATCTTGCTGGCGACGGCGGACACGTACCTGGTGTCCAGTCCGGGCGCGGTCCGCACACAGGGGGAAACCGTGGCTTTCAAGATGCTTGAAAACCTGCCGCTGGTGTTGCCGCGACGCCCCGCGCATTGGCGGTCCATCCTCGACGAAACAGCCCGCAGTCAGGGCTTTCATCTGCAGGCGGTGATCGATGCGGATTCCCTGCGTCTCCAGAAGCAGGTTCTGATCGACAACCCGAACCTGTATGCGTTGCTCGGACCTTTCTCCATCGACGAGGAGTTGCGCCAGGGCAAGCTGCAGGCGGCCAAGCTGGTGGCGCCCGATCTCAAGCGGTATGTCACCCTGGCCCATCCGAAGTGGGGACAACTGACCCAGGCCAGCCGCATCGTCTCGCAGTTGATCTGTGAGACGGTGCAGACGTGGGGCGGTCGGATGAAGCCACTTGCGCCCGCCGACACTCAAGTCCCGTGACCGACGCGGCTCCTGTGGGCTCCGGCGTCGGAACTGCCGCGCCGGTGCGGCATCGCTGCATCGCTGCAAACTGCGCCGCTTCGCGGAAACGGCCTTCCCGTGGCCCGACACGGCGACAAGGCCGGCGCGTGCCATGGGGGCTCAGAAGGTCTCCCAGTCCCCGTCATTCGCCTTGGCGCCCCCGTGGGCGCTGCCGAGGGCAGAGCCTTGGCTGGTTCCTGCGCCGTTGGCTTGGTGGCGGCCGGTTTGCCGCCGGCAGTGCCAAGGCTGGCATGCGGGCCGGCTTTGGGGGCGGGCCTGGCGCGCTGCTGTGTGCCGGTCGCCCGCGTGCCGGGTGCCGCCGCGGCTGCGGTCGGTGCGTGGCTGTGCTGTGCCGCTGGCGCCGGGCCCAGGGTCGGCCGCGCGGCCTGGTCGGACAACTTGAAGATGGCCACGGCCTGCACCAGCTCGCCCGCCTGCCCCTTGAGGCTGTTGGCCGCCGCAGCCATCTCTTCCACCAGGGCCGCGTTCTGCTGGGTCACCTGGTCCATCTGCTGCACCGCCTCGCCGATCTGCGCGACGCCCTGGCTCTGCTCGGTGCTGGCTGCGCTGATGTCGCCCACGATGTCCGTCACGCGCTTGATGCTGTTGACCACTTCCTGCATGGTGTTGCCCGCCTGGTCCACCAGGGTGGTACCGGCTTCGACCCGGTGCACGCTGTCGCTGATCAGTATCTTGATTTCCTTGGCTGCTTCCGCGCTGCGACCTGCCAGCGAGCGCACTTCGCTGGCCACCACGGCGAAGCCGCGGCCCTGTTCACCCGCGCGCGCCGCCTCGACCGCCGCGTTCAGCGCCAGGATGTTGGTCTGGAAGGCGATGCCGTCGATCACGCTGATGATGTCGGCGATTTTTCTGCTCGCCTCGCTGATGCCGCGCATGGTGTCGACCACCTGGGACACCACTTCGCCACCCTGCACGGCGACCGAGGACGCGTTCTGTGCAAGCTGATTCGCCTGGCGCGCGTTGTCGGCGTTCTGCGTGACGGTGGAGGAGAGCTCTTCCATCGAGGCGGCTGTTTCCTCCAGCGCACTGGCCTGGCTTTCGGTGCGCGCGCTCAGGTCCTGGTTGCCCTGGGCGATCTCGGCGCTGGCGGTCGCCACTGACTCGGAGCCGACACGCACCGTGCTGACCACCTTGGACAGGCTTTCCTGCATGTGGGACAGGGAACGGAGCAATTGAGCGGTTTCGTCCTTGCCCTCGGTCGAGACCCGGGCGGAGAGGTCACCGGCGGCCACGGTTTCCGCCAACGCTACGGCCTGACCGATCGGCACGGTGATGGAACGGGTGATCACCAAAGCTGCGAAGACACCGAGGACGATTGCGACGATGGTGAGCGTGACAACGGTGGTCAAGGCTGCCTCGTAAACCGCCTTGGCACGTTCTTCGGCGTCGTCGCTGGCCTTGTATTCAAAGTCAACCAGCTCGTCCAGCGCGGCCTGCCAGTCGCGCTGGGCGGGCAGGGCCTCGCGTGTCAGCAACTGGGTGGCTTCCTGATTTTTATTGGCCAGGCCAAGTTCCACGACCTTGTCGATGATGGTTTCAGCACGGGTTTTGACGCTCCTGGTTTTGGCGAGTACGTCCTTCTCGACCTTAGCCGTACTCGCTAGGCTTTCGAACATCTTGGCCAGTTCTCCCTCCTTCTTGGCGTAAGAGGCCCGGGTGTCGAGCAAGCTCTTGTGTGCAGCGCGCATGCCCGCTTCTTCGGTCTGGAGCACGACGTCACGCGCCAGCGCGCCGATATGCGTGATGGTCTCGCTCATGTCCTCGGTCAGCTTGACTTTCTCGTTGTTCTCATCGGTGATGGCTTGCAGTTCGCTGTAGACCCGAGCCATGCGGCTGATGCTCAGCAGCGAAACGACCGCAAGCAAGACCAGGATCAGACCGAATCCCAGGCCAAGCCTGGCGCCAATGCGCATATTCTTCAAATAGTTCACGATGTTTCCTCGAGATGGTTTTCGGGCGAATTCCAAGGCAGATACGGGGTCGGCGCAGGTTCAAGCGCAACGACATCGGAGACGGCGACAGTGACCACGCCATCCGATGGCGGACCAATGTGCTGGAGGGGGATGGGCCGATTGGCCACAAGACGGTGCCCGCGAGCCTGGGCGGCAAAACCGGTCTTTCGACGAGGGACCGGTGAAATTCGGGCCCGGGGTTTCGCGTTCTCGGTTGGCGACTACCTTGGCGTGCGACACCGAAAGACTCCTTGTGGCTGCTGAATGCAAGGTTTCCTGAGTGGAAAGGAAACCGGAATGGACCATCGGTATGTCTGCAGGAGACTTTACCGAGCGATGCACTCGGGCAGTGCGGCGGATTCTTACATTCTTCAGCTTAGGTTGGCCATATCGTGAAAATTTCACTTTTCAGAATGGCAAACACCTCCCGGTTTGTCTCAGACAAGTTCTTGCCCTGAGGTAGATCTTGATGGTCGGCCTTGGCACGCATGTTGCATGTTTTCTTGTATACAAGATAAATTGCGACAACATGGTGCAAGCTCCCATTCAAGGCCGTTCCACTGCCCAGTTTCCTGCGAGCGCGAGTGCCGAAAGCCCACGGGCCTGGATCGCGCGCTGTGCTCCCCCTCTGTCCGGGGCGGGCGTGGGGGGCTTGCAGCCACTCGCCGGCCTGCGCTTCGCGGCCAAGGACAACATCGATGCGGCGGGCCTGCGCACCACGGCGGCCTGCGAGGCCTTTGCCTATGCCCCCGCGGTGAACGCGACGGTGGTCCAAAAGCTGCTCGATGCCGGTGCGGCGCTGGCGGGCAAGACCAATCTGGATCAGTTCGCCTGCGGCCTGAATGGCACGCGTTCGCCCTGGGGCGCAGTGCCCAATGCCTTTGATCCGGCGTATGTGTCCGGAGGCTCCAGTTCCGGTTCCGCCTATGTGGTGGCTACCGGGCAGGTGGATTTCGCCCTGGGCACCGACACGGCCGGCTCGGGCCGGGTGCCGGCCGGTCTGAACAACATCGTCGGACTCAAGCCGTCCAAGGGCCTGATCAGCGCACGGGGCGTGGTGCCGGCCGCGCAGAGCGTGGACTGCGTCTCTATCTTCGCGCGCAGCGTGGGACTGGCCGCGCAGGTGCTGGACGCGGCGCGCGGCTACGACGCCGAGGACCCGTATTCACGCGCGCTGACCCTGGCGGATCGGCCGTTCCCCAAGACCTTCCGCTTCGGCGTGCCCGATGCGCTGGAATTTTTTGGCGACACGCTGGCCGAGGCCGAATTTGACCGGGCGCGTGCGCGTCTGCGTGAATTGGGCGGCGTGGAGGTGCGTTTCTCCTACCGGTCTTTCGCCGAATCGGCGGCGCTTCTGTATGAAAGCGCCCTGGTGGCCGAACGCTACGCCGCCATCCGCGACTTCTTCGACGCGCATGAGGTGGATGTGATGGCGCCCGTGCGCGGCATCATCGCCCAGGGGCGGGCCTACGACGCCGCCGACCTCTGCGCCGCGCAGACCCGGCTGCGGGCCTTGGCCCAGCAAGCCGCCGCACAGTGGCAAGCGGCTGGGGGGCAAGGCATGGACCTCATGCTCGTGCCGACCGCACCCACGCACTACACCATCGCGCAGATGCAGGCCGACCCGGTGGTGCTCAACCGCAACCTGGGCGCCTACACCAACTTCGTCAACCTGCTGGACTACGCGGCGCTGTCCGTGCCCAGCAGCATCCGGCCCGATGGCCTGCCCTTCGGCATCACCCTGATCGGCCCCTGCGGCAGCGACTGGCAACTGGCCGAACTGGGCCAGCGCTACCACCACGCGACGGGGCTGACGCAAGGGGCGACGGGCGAGCCCTTGCCCGCGCCGTTGCCGATCCCTGGCCTCAGGTCCCCATCGGCGGCCCCGTCCACCGTGCGCGTGGCGGTCGTGGGTGCCCACCTCTCGGGCATGCCCCTCAACACACAACTCACCGAGCGTGGCGCCCGCTTGCTGGCGCAGACCACGACCGCGCCGCACTACCGGCTCTACGCCTTGCCGGGCACCGTGCCGCCCAAGCCCGGGCTGCAGCGTGTGGCCGAGGGGCTGGGCGCGCGCATCGCGGTCGAGGTCTGGGAGATGCCGATCGAACACTACGGCTCCTTCGTCGCGCTGGTGCCCGCGCCCTTGGGCATAGGCACGTTGGCGCTGGAGGGCGGCGGCAATGTGCAGGGCTTTCTCTGCGAGGCACTCGCCCTGGACGGTGCCCTGGACATCACGGCCCACGGCGGTTGGCGCGCCTACCTCTCGGCGCAAGCCGCGCAGTCCCAGCCGCGGGCCTGAAACATGCATACCTCTCTTCAACCCACTGTGCAGGAGCCTTCCATGAAAGACAGCCACCTCTCCGTCCCGTCCTCCGCCGCCACCACGCGCCGCAAGCTTGTGCAGGCAGGTGGTGCCGCCGCCCTGCTGGGGGTGCTGGGAGCACCGGCCCTGGTCCGCGCGCAAAGCGGCCCCAAGATCCGCATCGGCTACTGGCCCATCGCCGCCGGCCTGCCTTTCTACGCGGCCATCGAACGTGGTTTCTTCAAGGAAGCCGGTCTGGACGTGGAGGCCCTGCGTTTCGCGGGGGCCCAGCAGGTGATGGAAGCCGTGTTGTCTGACCGTGCCGACGGCACGGCCAACGGCACGGGCTCGGCCAACATCGCCATTGGCGAGCTGGCTCAGCCAGGCACGTTCAAGATCTTCTGCTCCAACCCCAGCAACGCCAAGAATGTGCTGGACCAGGTGCTGGTGCCCAAGGACAGCCCGGCCAAGACCATCGCCGACCTCAAGGGCAAGCGCGTGGCCTCGGGCCCTGGCATCCAGAACGTGACTCTGGCCAAGACGGTGTTTGAACGGGGTGGTGCCACGGGCGTGACCGTGGTGGAGCTGCCCATCGGCCAGCACGTGGCCGCGCTCGCGGCTGGCCAGGTCGATGGCTGCTACACGCTGGAGCCCACGGGCACCATCGGCCGTTTGAACGGAACGACCCGCATGCTGGAAGCGGGCGTGATCGCCAAGTACGTGCTGGGTGATCCCCTGGCACCCTGGTTCGGTGGCTCGGCCTCCTTGTCCTCGGCCTTCATCAAGAAGTACCCTGCGGAGGCCAAGAAATTCATCGCGGCCTATGGCAAGGGGGTGCAGTTCGTGCGCAGCCAGGCCGTCGAGGCGCGCCAATACCTCAAGGGTTACACCGCCATCGAGGGCACCTTGACGGGTGAAGTGCCCCTGGCCGCGTACACCATGTACAACGAATTCACACCGGCCGACGTGGCGCACTTCCAGAAGTTTTTCGACCTGTTCGCCGAGAAGGGCATCTTCTCCTCGCGCCTCATGGTCGACAGCATGCTTTACAAGGGCTGAAGACCATGACGGACTCCACCTCCGCCGGTGGCCAGCGGTCTGCCAGCCCTTGGGCCCAGGCCGTTGGCGGGGCGCCTGCCGTGCCGCGCAAACGAAACTGGGCCAAGGCCTTGCCCTTCATCGGCCCGGCCTTGCTCTTCATCGTCTGGGACCTGGTGGTGCGCTTTGGCCTGGTCAAGCCCATCCTGCTGCCGCCGCCGGCTGCCACCGTCAGCACCTTGCTCAACGGCCTGGCCGGGGGGCCGTTGCTGACGGACTTCGCCGTCACGCTGTGGCGGACCGCGCAGGCTTTTCTGATCGCTGCGGTGGTCGGGGTGCCCCTGGGCGTGGTGCTGGGCAGCGCCGAGAAGGCCTACCGCAGCGTGGAGTTCCTGATCGACTTCTTCCGTTCCACGCCGTCCTCGGCGCTGATCCCGCTGTTCCTGATGATCTTCGGCGTGTCCGACATCAACAAGGTGGCCATCGCGGCCTTCGGCGCGTTGCTGATCGTGGTGTTCAACAGTGCCTATGGCGTGATCAACGCCCGCAAGCAGCGCGTGATGGCGGCCAAGGTGATGGGCGCCTCGCGCTGGCAGATTTTCAAGGACGTGCTGATCTGGGAAAGCCTGCAACCCAGCTTCGTGGGCTTGCGCTCGGCCGTGTCCATGGCCCTGGTCATCGTGATCGTGGCCGAGATGTTCATCGGTTCCGACAGCGGCCTGGGCAACCGCATCATCAATTCGCAGCAGGTCATGAACGTGCGCGACATGTACGCGTCCATCCTGGCTGCCGGGGTGCTGGGCTACGTGCTCAACATCCTGTTCCTGGTCATGGAGCGACGTATTGTTCACTGGAGCGGAAGATGAGTGAAGTCTTGAATGCACCCGTCATCGCGGACGTACCCGTGCCGCCTTTCCGGCCCGGCCCGGCCGGCACGCACATCACCATCCGTGGCCTGACGAAGTACTTCGCCGGTTGGCCGCTGTATGAGAACTTCGACCTCGACATTCCCAAGGGCAAGATCGTCTCGGTCTTCGGGCCCAACGGTTGTGGCAAGTCCACGCTGATCAACATGATCGCGGGCCTGGTGCCCATCGACAGCGGTGAGATCCTGTTCGACGGCAAGTCGCTCAAGGACACCAAGATCGGCTACGTCTTCCAGAACTACCGCGAGGCCATGTTCCCCTGGATGCGCACCATCGACAACATCGCCTACCCGCTCAAGCTCGAAGGCCAGAGCAAGGCCGAGGTGGACCGCCGCATGCAGGAATTGGTGGCCAGTTTCGACGTCAAGTTCGACCTGAACCGCTACCCCTACGAACTCTCGGGCGGGCAGCAGCAGACCGCGTCCATCATGCGCGCGCTGGCGCCCAAGCCCGAGGTGCTGTTCCTGGACGAGCCCTTCTCGGCGCTGGATTTCGAGATGACGCTGTTCATCCGCGAGAAACTGCAAGAGGTTTTCATGCAGACCGGCACCACCATGCTGTTGGTCTCGCACGACCTGGAGGAGGCGGTGTACCTGGCCGACCAGGTGCTGCTGCTGACCAAGCGCCCGACCCGGGTGGCCGAGATCCTGTCTTACGACGATCCGCGCCCGCGCACGGTCGAGACTCTGTCGGAAGCCAGCTTCGTCGCGACCAAGAAGAAGAGCCTGGAGATCTTCCAGCGCGAGGTGCGGCGTTAGCGCCCGAAGCCGTGCGGTTGCCGCCGGGGCAACTTCAGCCCGTTGGCGTCAGGTAGGCCTCGACCATGGCGCGACAAGTATTCAGGTTGGATTTCTGCCAACTGGGCTTGAGCAGGTCGCGCTTGAGGATGTGTGACAGCGTGTGGGCGTGCTGCCGACCGTAGTAGGCCAGGCCGGCCATGGCAATGTAAAGCTGTAGCGCGTCAATGTCCGCGCGCACTTCGCCCGTGGCCGCGCCGCGCGCCAGCAGCTGCCGGATGCGGCCGACCACGGGTGCCGCCATCTGAGGGATGCGTTCGGACAGCGACAGGTGCCGCGCCTCGTTCAGGTTCTCGAAGGCCAACAGCTTGCGCAGCTTGGGGTGATCGGCGAAGTGCTCGGCGATGAAATCGAAGGCGCGCAGCAGACCCTCCATGGGCGGCAGGTCGTCGGGGATGGCCTGCAGTTCAGCTTCGCGCAGCTCCGCCATCACCGTGTCCAGCACCTCCAGGTACAGACCGTCCTTGTCGCCGAAGTAGTGGTAGAGCATGCGGATGCTGGTGCCGGCCGCCTGCACGATGCGGTCGGTACGCGCGCCGCTGTAGCCATGGCTGGCGAACTCTTCGGTGGCGGCTTCCAGCAATCGCGCGCGGGTGCGCTCCGGATCACGGCGGATCGCGGGGCGGCTTATGGCCTGGCTGGGTACGCCGCGGGCTGCGGGGGGAGCGGCCGCGCGGCGCGGGGTAGGACGGGTGCTCAAGAGCGGTTTTCCTCGGGAGGCGACAGCGCAACGGCCAGGTCGAGCAGGCGCTCGTCATTGCCAGGCGCGGAGATGAAGGACAGGCCCACGGGCAGGCCTTCGGCTTGGCACAAAGGCAGGACGATCTGGGGCAGCCCGGCCAGTCCGGCCAGCGCGCCCAGGGCCAGCGCGTGGTCGTAGAAGGTCGTGCGTTCCTCGGCACCGGCCGTGCGCCGCAGGGCCACGGTGGGCGCGGCCGGAACCAGCCAGGCTTCGTCGGGGTCCAGCCGCGCGCGCAGCGCCTGTGTCGCTTGCTTGCGCCAGTCGCACCAGCGCGGCCCGATGGATTCATCCAACGCCAGCGCGCCCGCGAAACGCGGCGCGATCGCGGGGCCGAAGCGCGGGTGTCGCGCGCGGATCCAGGGGCCTAGGTGGGTGCGGATTTCCAAGCCCTGGAGTGTGGCATAGGCGGTCAGCCAATCACGCCAGGGCGGTGTGCCCTGCCCGCCTTGTGCGTCACGCGCGCCGCCATCGTCAAACGCCAGGCGTTCCTCTCGCAGGCCCGCGCGGCGAGCCCAGTCCAGCAAAGCCTCGCGCACCTCGGGCGAGGCCAGGTCGAGCGCGTCGCGCGCGATGCACAGCCGCAAGGGGGCATGGGTGGATGCGCCACCGCCGAGCAGCACTTGCCCCGCGCTGCGCAGCAGAGCAGCATCGCGCGCGAACCAGCCCACGGTATCCAGGCTGGGTGCGAAAGGCAGCACGCCGTCCAGAGGGATGCGCCCATGCGTGGGTCGCAGGGCGTGCAGGCCACAGAAGGCGGCGGGCACGCGCACGGAGCCCCCGGTGTCCGTGCCCAGGGCCAGGTCGGCCTCGCCCCAGGCTACCGCGACGGCGGAGCCGCTGGACGAACCGCCGGGCAGGAGTTCGGGGGCCCGCGGGTGGAGCGGCGTGCCGAAGAACGCGTTCTCGCCTTCCAGGCTGAAGGCCAGTTCATCCGTCACCGTCTTGCCGACGACGCGCACGCCCGCCGCGCGCAAGGTGGCCACGCAGGGTGCGTCCACCGCCGCCTCGGTCTGCGCGGCGGCCCAATCCGGGTTGCCGCCGCCGGTGATCGTCCCACCTACATCGATCAGGTCCTTGACGGCCAGACGCACACCGTCGAGCTGGCCGGATCCGGTCGGCGCGCGTTCCGCCCGAGGGCCAGGAACGAAGGCACCGGAAGAGCCGGGTGCGGGTCCGCTTGCGCCGTCCATGCTCACGCCGGCAGGGCGCGTAGCACCGCCGTGGAGTCGGTGACGAAGCCAAAGCATTTCTTGACGTTCCAGATCGTCGCCTCGGTGCAGAAGTAGGGCGAGCTGGTCGCGCAGCAGTCGCTGAGCATGACGCAGCCGTAACCCAGGAAGTTGGCGTCGGTCAGCGTGTGCAGCACGCATTGGTCGGTGTTGCAGCCGGCGAACAGGACGCTCTTGACACCCAGGTTGCGCAGGATGCTGTCCAGCGGCGTGTCCCAGAAGCCGCTGATGCGGTGCTTGTCCACCAGGTAGTCGCCATCGCGGGGCGTCAGCTCGTCGACGATGGCGGCGGGCCAGGAATCCTTTTGCAGAACGTGGCCCTTGCCATTGGGCAGTGGGTCGCCCAGGCCCACGCCGCTGCCGCTGTTCTTGTAGAGGTGGATCTGGTTGGGCGGCATGTTGGCCAGGTCCGGGCGGTTGCCCCAGTTCACCCAGATCACCGGCACGCCGGCCTGGCGCAGCGCCGGCAGCAGCGCCTGCAGCGGGGCGATGGGCGCGCGGTCGGCCTGGTAGTTGCCGCCGATGTGATCGACCCAGCCGCCCTCGGTGCAAAAGTCGTTTTGCAGGTCGATGATGACGATGGCCGTGCGGCGCAGGTCCAGCACCACGTTCTGGGGCTCGGCCGCGACGCGCGCGCGCACCGGCGCGGGCGGTTCCACCGACATGTCGACCTCGCGCTCGCTGGCCACCCAGTAGTACTGCGGGGCCAGGCCCAGGGCGTTGTCGGGGCGGGTGTCGGGAATGTAGGGATGAGGTTTCATGGGAACTCCTGCGATGAAGGACCAAAGGACACGACATGGGGCGCGGCCGCCGCGATTTGGTGCGATTCCTCGCGCACGCACCGCCCGCGCACCGTGAACGCCCCGAATCGCCGCCGCCCGGTCTTGAAAACCGGCGTTTCCAGGGCGCCCCTGCTGGCATCGTTATTGCAAGAGCCATGCCTGTAAGTAATCAATTAGTTACTTGCCGCAACCCATACGCTGAAAGGTCCTGTCATGGAAGCTTCCGTTTTCTCCCGTCGTGTGTACGCCCTGGGCGGCCTGCTGGCCGCTTTCCTGCTGGCCGTGCCGGCGCAAGCCGCCGATCCCGTGGCCGTCGGCATCCTGATTCCCGGCTCCAAGTCGGACAAGGGCTGGATGGAATCCGGCTATGACGGCCTGGCCGCCGCGCAGAAGGAGCTCGGCGCCAAGATCAAGGTGCAGATGATCGAGAACATCAACTATGCCGACATGGAGCAGGCGCTGACCAACCTGGCCAGCAAGAACGCGCTGGTGATCGGCGTGGGCGGTCAGACCCAGGCGGCGGTGCTCAAGGTGTCCAAGCGTTTCCCCAAGGTCAAGTTCTCCATCGTCGGCGGCAACAAGTCCGAGGAGATGGCCAATGTCGCTGGTTACGACGTGAAGCAGGCCGAGATCGCCTTCGTGGCCGGCGCGGCCGCCGCCATGCTGTCCAAGAACGGCGCCGTGAGCTACGTCGGCGGCATGGAGATCCCCTCCATCGTCAATGCCGGCAAGGAATTCGGCAACGGCGCCAAGTACATCAACCCCAAGATCAAGTATTTCGAGAACTACACGGGTGACTTCGACAACGTCGCCAAGTCCAAGGAGGCCACGCTGGCCGCCATCGCCCAGGGCGCGGACGTCCACTACCACATCCTCAACCTTGGCCTGCGCGGCATGGAGCAGGCGGCCAAGGAAAAAGGCACCAAGATCATCGGCAGCTACACCAACTACTGCGGCAGCGATCCGCTCTACGTGGCCTACAGCATCACGGGCGTGGGCTACCAGGTGCAATACGCGATCAAGGAAGTGGTTGCTGGCACCTGGAAGGCGGGCTACAAGCCGTTTGGTCTGGCCATGGGTTCCAAGGCGTCCGACATGGTGATTTGCGGCGGCACGGCCGAGCAGAAGGCCAAGCTCGAGCAGATCAAGAAGGACATCCAATCCGGCAAGATCAAGGTGCTGGAAGGCTGAGCCATGCAGGCCGGTTTGCCCAGCTCGAACAAGGCGTACGGCGGCGGGCGTGATGGCGACGGCGCGGTCCTGCTGCGCTTGGAGGGCCTGTCCAAGCGCTTCGGTGCGCTGCAGGCGCTGGGCGAGGTGTCGCTGGAACTCCACCCTGGCGAGGTTCACTGCCTGCTGGGCGAGAACGGCGCCGGCAAGTCCACGTTGTGCAACCTGGTCTTCGGCGTGCACCAGCCCGACACCGGTGGCATGACCTTGGCCGGTGCGCCTTACCAGCCGCGTTCGCCCGCCGACGCGTTGGCCCAGGGGATTGCCATGGTGCACCAGCATTTCAGCCTGGTGCCCGACATGACCGTGCTGGACAACCTGCTGTTGGGGCAGGCGAACGATGCAAGATGGGGCGTGCTCGACCGCAAGGCTGGCGCGGCGCGCATCCTGGCCATGCGCGAGCGTTACGGCCTGGAACTGGATCCGCAGGCACGGATCCAGGATCTGTCGGTGGGCGAGCGTCAGCGGGTGGAGATCGTCAAATGCCTGGCGCGTGAACCGCGCCTGCTGGTGCTGGACGAGCCCACGGCCGTACTGCTACCGGAGGAAATCAAGGCGCTGCTCGCGGTCTGCGAGCGCGTCGCGCAGCGGGGTTGCGGCGTTGTGCTCGTCACGCACAAGCTGGCTGAGATCCAGCAGGTCGCGCACCGGGCTACGGTGCTGCGTGCGGGTCGCGTGGTGGCGCGCTCGGAAGCACCCGCGCGCGAGATCGACGCGCTGGTGCATGCGATGATCCAGCGTTCGCTGCAAGCGGAAACGCCCGTCGCCACGCCGACACCGGACGCGGTGACCCAGGTCTTGGTTCCTGCGCGAGTCTCTCGGTTGCCGGGCCAGCCCGTGCCCGAGGCCGCATTGCACGCCGACGGGCTGACCGTGCGCGACGCCGATGGCGTGCTGCGCCTGGACAACTTCACCCTGCTGGTTGAACCCGGCGAGATCGTCGCGGTCGCGGGCGTGGAGGGCAATGGGCAAAGTGAATTGGGCGCCGTGCTCTCGGGCATGCTGACACCGACCGAAGGCCGGTATTTCATTCACGGGCAGGAGATGACGCGCGCCACGCCGCGCGCGTTGACCCGCGCCGGCTGCGGCGTCGTGCCCGAGGATCGGCATGCCCTGGCCTGCGTCACGGGCATGAGCGTCGCAGAGAACTTGCTGCTGGATCGTCTGCGTGGCTACCGCCGCTTCGGTCTGCTCGACCGATCGGCCATGCGCACCGCGGCGCTGGGCCTGATGCAGCGTTTCGACGTGCGCGCGGCCAGTCCGGACGTCGCTTTTGGCGGACTGTCGGGTGGCAACCAGCAGAAGGCCGTGCTGGCGCGCGAACTCACGCTCGAACCCTTGCGTTTCTTGCTGGCTGCGCAGCCGACGCGCGGTCTGGACGTGGGAGCGGTCGAGGCCGTCTACGGCCATATTCGCGCCGCCGCGGCGCGTGGCGTGGGCGTGTTGCTGATTTCGTCCGAGCTGGATGAGCTGCTGGCGGTGGCCCACCGGGTCGTGGTGCTCTACCGCGGACGTGTCATGGGCAGTTGTGCAACGGCCGGAGCCGACCGCGCGCGCATTGGTGCCTGGATGGCGGGCCATCGAGAAGAGGAAGAGGTGCTGGTATGAGCTGGAGGACCTCCCTGCTGATCCGCTTGCGGCCCAGTCCAGCCCTGCTGGTGTCGGCGGTGGCGGTGTTGCTGGCTTTCGGGATGGGCGCGCTGCTGATCGCCCTGATGGGTGTGCCGGTGGGCGAGGCCGTGGCGGCTTTCGCCGACGGTGCCTGGGGCTCGCCCTATGCCCTCGCGGCCTCGCTCAACCGCGCCCTGGTCTTCATGTTGGTGGGCCTGGGTTTCATCCTGGCCGAACGCGCCAACCTGACCAATGTCGGGGGAGAGGGCCAGATCGCGGTCGGAGGTATCGCGGCCACGGCCTTCGCGCTCTGGGCGCCCGTGGCGGGTCTGCCCTGGGGCCTGTCTTTTGTGGTGCCCCTGCTGGGTGCCTGCTTGGCGGGGGCGCTCTGGGGCGGCATCGCGGGGGTGCTCAAGGTCAAGGCCGGCACCAACGAGGTGATCGCGACGCTGCTCCTGTCATTCATCGCGATTTGGATGGTCTATGGCAGTGTGCAGTCCGAGAACCTGCTGCGCCGGCCCATGACGAGTTCGGCCACCTTGCCGGAGTCGCTTGAAATTTCAGAGGCCACGCAATTGCCGCTGCTGACGGGGGACGCGTCCATGCCGTTGCACGCGGGCCTGCTGCTGGGCATCGTGCTGGGCATCGTGGTTGCAGTCATTCTGCGGCGCACCGTGCTGGGTCTGCAACTGCAGGCCACAGGCCTGAACCCTCGCGCCGCGCGGCGCGCCGGCATGCCCATCGATCGGCTCACGATCGGCGTGCTCTGCGCTGCCGGGGCCTTTGGCGGGCTCGCTGGTGCCTGCATGTTGCAAGGTGAGCAGTACACGCTGAAGGCAGGATTTTCATCGGGCTATGGGTTTGACGGCCTGGTGGTCGGCTTGTTGGCGCGCGGTTCGGTGCCGGGCGTGATCGCCGGAGCCTTGCTGTTTGGCTTCTTGCGCTCGGGCGGCATCAATATGGAGATGGTGGCGCAGGTGCCTACGGCCCTGGTCGTGGTGATCCAGGGCCTGATCATCGTGACGCTGGCCGGTGCGGCCCTGGGCATCCAGCGCATGGAAGCCCGCAAACCATGAAAGGTCGCACATGATCGAACCCGAACTGGCCGCCGTCTTCATCGGCTCCAGCATCCGGCTGGCCGCGCCCCTGTTGCTCGCCGCCGCTGGTGAATACGTGAGCGAGCGCGCCGGCGTGCTCAACATGAGCGTCGAGGGCATGATGCTGGCGGGCGCCTTCGCGGGCGCCACCGCGTCCTGGTTGACCGGCTCGCCGCTGCTGGGCCTGCTGTTCGGCGTGCTATGCGTGCTGCCCATTGCCTGGCTGCAGGCCTTTCTGAGCATCACGCTGCGCGCCAATCAGATCGTTACCGGCATCGGCATCAACATCCTGATGCTGGGCGCGACCACGCTGGGGTACCGCGCCCTGTTTGGCAGCCGCTCGCGCGCCGAGATCCCGGGCCTGGACAAGTGGGCACCGCCGGGGCTGGCCGACGTGCCTTATCTGGGGGAGCATGTGTTCACCCAGACCTGGCTGTTGTATGCCACGCTGTTGCTGGTCGTGGGCATCGCCTGGGTCATGCGATCCACCGCCACGGGCCTGGCCGTGCACGCCGCCGGCATGTCGCCGCAGGCAGCCAGCCACTCGGGGCTCAAGGTCCGGCGCATCCGCTACGGCGCGGTGCTGTTCACCGGTTTCATGTCGGCGCTGGCCGGGTGTTTCCTGTCCATCGGCGACATCCACACCTTCACCGAAGGCATGACCAGCGGCGCCGGTTACCTGGCCATCGCGGCAGTGATCTTCGGCAACTGGAAGCTGGGCCGCACCTTGCTGGCCTGCGGTCTGTTCGGGGCGGCCACGGCCTTGCAATTCCAGTTGCCTGCCTTGGGCGTGCAGGTGCCCAGCGCCTTGCTGATCGCCTTGCCCTATGTGTTGGCGCTGCTGGCCGTGGGGGGGCTGGTCGGTCGCCAGGTCGCGCCGACGGCGCTCGCCCAACCCTATGCAGGCCGCTGAATGAGGGAGAACCTGGCGTGAGCGACGACGAGATGCTGGCCCATGACATGCTGGCTTATGTGCGCGCCTCGGCGCGCCTGCTGGACCTGCCCCTGGACGAAGCCCGCGCCGCGCGCGTGGCAGGGCACCTGCAACGCACGGCCGTGCTCGCGGCCTCGCTGGAGCGCCTGGAACTCATGGTCGAGGACGAGCCCGCCGAGATTTACTGCCCCGCGCGGCCCGTGCCGGGAGCCGCCGCATGACGGGGACGCCCTTGAAAACCCATGAGTTGGCAACCGCCATCGCCGCGGGACGGCTCAGTGCGACCGAGGCCCTGGGCCAGGCCATCGCGCGCATCGAGGCCACGGACGCCCGCGTCAACGCCTTCACCGCCCGCACCTTCGAACGCGCCCGCCGCGAGGCGGCGGATGTTGACACGCGTCGCGCGCGTGGCGAGAGCCTGCCGCCCCTGGCCGGTGTGCCCTACGCGGTCAAAAACCTGTTCGACATTGAAGGTGAGGTGACGCTCGCGGGCTCGAAGATCAACCGCGATGATCCGCCCGCGAGCGCCGACGCCGTGCTGGTGCAGCGCATGCGGGCCGCGGGCGCGGTGCTGGTCGGCGCGCTCAACATGGATGAGTACGCCTACGGTTTCACCACCGAGAATTCGCACCACGGCCCCACGCGTAACCCGCACGACCTGAGTCGCAGTGCCGGAGGTTCCTCGGGCGGCTCGGGTGCGGCGGTCGCGGCGGCTCAGGTGAACCTGAGCCTGGGCTCGGACACCAATGGCTCGATCCGCGTGCCGTCCTCGCTTTGCGGCGTCTGGGGGCTCAAACCCACCTTCGGCCGACTCTCGCGTCGTGGCAGCTACCCCTTCGTGCACAGCATCGACCACCTGGGACCGTTCGCTGATTCGGTCGAGGGATTGACGCTGTGCTACGACACGCTGCAGTACCCCGACCCGCAGGACCCGGGCTGCCATACCCGCGCGGTGCAGGCGGTGCTGCCCACGCTGGTGCAGGGCGTGGCGGGGTTGCGCATCGGGGTGTTGGGTGGCTACTTCGAGCATCTGGCCACAGCGCCGGCCCGCGCGGCCGTCTTGTCTGCGGCCCGCGCGCTGGACGCGCGCGGCGAGGTGCTTTGGCCCGACGCCGCCGAGGCGCGTGCGGCAGCCTTCATCATCACGGCCAGCGAGGGTGGCAGCCTGCATCTCGAACATCTGCGTCAGCGCGCTGACGAGGTCGAACCCCTGTCGGTGGATCGCTTCATCGCCGGGGCCTTGCAGCCCGCCGCCTGGACCACCCGTGCGCAACGTTTCCGCCGTGTCTACCGCGACAAGGTGAACGAGCTGTTTGCACAATGGGATGTGTTGCTCGCGCCGGCCACGCCCGTCGCGGCCCCCGTGCTCGGCACGGAATGGCTGGACATCAATGGCGAGCGCCTGCCTTGCCGCCCCTCACTCGGTCTGCTGACACAGCCGGTGTCCTTCGCCGGCTGCCCGGTGGTGGCTGCGCCGCTGTGGCCCGGGGGGGAAGCGGGGAATCTTCCGATCGGTGTGCAGATCGTCGCCGCGCCCTGGCGCGAAGACCTGGCGCTGCGCGCCGCCCATGTGTTGCAAGAGGCGGGTGTGGCCTGTCTGAAGGAGACGATGCTGTGATGGAGATCAACCTGCCTGAGGTACTGGCCGAGGTGACGGTCGCTTTCGAGCGCTACGAAGCCGCGCTGGCGGCCAACGACACCGCCGTGCTGGACGAGCTGTTCTGGGATAGCCCGCACACGCTGCGCTACGGCGCGGGTGAAAACCTCTACGGTATCAGCGCCATCCGCGCTTTCCGCAATGCGCGTCCCGCACCCGGAGCACGTGAACTGCTGCGCACGGTCATCACCAGCTACGGGCGCGACTGCGCGACCGCTAACGTCGAGTTCCGGCGCCCAGGCGTGGACCGCACGGGGCGCCAAAGCCAGACCTGGCTGCGCACGCCCGAAGGTTGGCGCGTGGTGGCTGCGCACGTGAGTTGGATGGCTTGAGCGGGATGAGTTGAACTGGACCGACTGAACGCAATGGCGTGAGCCGCACGCCCTGAACGTGAAAGGACAACGAGGCCGACCATGCACATCAACGCCCAACCTTTTCCCTATGAATGCGATCCGCGCGCGACCGCGCTGGTTCTCATCGACATGCAGCGTGATTTCATCGAACCTGGCGGTTTCGGCGAGACCCTGGGCAACGACGTGTCCCTGCTGGCCGCCATCGTTCCCGCTTGCCGCGCGGTGTTGGCCGCCTGGCGCCGCACGGGCGGCCTGGTGCTGCACACGCGCGAGGCCCACCAGCCGGATCTTTCCGACTGCCCGCCGGCCAAGCGCCAGCGCGGCAATCCGAGCCTGCGCATCGGTGACGTGGGCCCCATGGGGCGCATCCTGGTTGCGGGCGAGCCGGGCAACCAGATCATCGATGCGCTCGCGCCGGCTCCCGGTGAACTGGTGATCGATAAGCCCGGCAAGGGCATGTTCTGGGCCACGGGCCTGCATGGCAAACTGCAGGCGCGCGGCGTGACCCACCTGATCTTCATGGGCGTGACCACCGAGGTCTGCGTGCAGACCTCGATGCGCGAGGCCAATGACCGCGGGTACGACAGCCTGGTGCTGGAGGACTGCACCGAGAGTTATTTCCCGGCCTTCAAGGCCGCGACCCTGGAGATGATCCGCGCCCAGGGCGCCATCGTCGGCTGGACGGCGAGAAGCGAGGCGTTGCTGGCTGCGCTAAAGTAGGCCCTGCGCCTACTTCATGCCCATGCCCACCTCCGTCACCCGTCGCCCCGCGCGTCGCGCCACGCCCCAGCCGCCCTCGCGTTCCGAACGGGTTTATGAGCAACTCAAGCGCGACGTGGCCGATTTCAGGCTGGTGCCGGGCGACCGCTTCACCGAAAACGAAATCAGTGAACGCCTCGGTGTCTCGCGCACGCCCGTGCGCGAGGCCTTGCTGCGCCTGCAGCAGGAAGGCTTGGTCGAGGTGCTGTTCCGCAATGGCTGGCGTGTGTTGCCCTTCGACTTCGTGAAGTTCGAGCAGCTCTATGACCTGCGCATGGTCATCGAGACAGCGGCCGTGCAGCGCCTGTGCGGCGACGACCCGAAGGTGGACAAGGCCAGTTTGGAGGTGCTGAATGCCGTCTGGCTGGTGCCGACCGACCAGCGCAGCGGCGACATCCGCCAGGTCGCGCAGTGGGACGAAGAATTCCACGCAAGCCTGGTGGCCGCGGCCGGCAATGCGGAGATGGCACGCGTGCATCGGGACGTGACCGAGCGCATCCGCATCATCCGCCGGCTGGATTTCACCAAGCCCGCGCGCATCGACGCGACCTACGAGGAGCACGCCAAGATCCTGGGCGCCATCCAGCGCAAGCGGGGTGACCAGGCCGTGCTGCTGCTGCGCGCCCACATCGAGACCAGCCAGGCCGAGGTGCGCAAGATCACGCTGCATCAGGTGCACATGGCTCGCCACGCACCGGAATCGGCGGCCTGACTCACCGGGTTGGCGAGGCGGGCGGTTGTGCCCGCCGTGCCTATTCCATCACCGCCGCGTGCGCCGCATCGCCCTTGGGCGCGGGTGCGGGGCGGCTGAGCAGCAGCACCAGGGGCAGGGCCGCGACGGTCACCCACATCATCAGGCGGAAATCCTGCAGGTAGGCCAGCACGGCCGCTTCTCGGGTGACCAGGCTGTTGAGGGTGGACAGGCCCGACGCGCTGGACAGGTTGATGCCCCCGCTCTGCGCGGCCTGCTGCAGCGGCAGGCTCCAGGGGTTGATGTAACCCGCGAAGGCTGCGTGGTTGGCTTGGGCGCGCTGGGCCAGGTAGGTGGTGACTACCGAGATGCCGATGCTGCTGCCGATGTTGCGCATCAGGCTGAAAAGCGAGGTGGCGTCACTGCGCCAGCGCGGTGCGATGGTGGCGAAGGTCACGGTCGACAGGGGCACGAAGATGAAGCCCAGGCCAAAGCCCTGAATGACGCCCGAGACGATCAGGTGGCGATTGCCGATGTCGGTGTTGAACTGCGTCATTTGCCACAGCGAGAAGGTGGTGAGCGACAGGCCCAGCACGATGAGTTTGCGTGGGTCCACCTTGCCCGACAACTTGCCAACGATGACCATGGCCGCCATGGTGCCCAGGCCGCGTGGTGCCAGCACCAAGCCCACGTCGATGACGGGGTAGCCCATGAGATTGGACAGGAAAGGCGGCAGCAGCGCCATGGTCGCCAGCAGGATGATGCCGACGATGAAGATGAAGATCAGGCCGACGCTGAAGTTGCGGTCCCGGAACATGCCTGGCTCCAGGAAAGGGTGCTCGTGCGTGAGCATGTGCGTGATGAAGAGGTAGAAGGCAAACCCCATCAGCAGGGTCTCCACCACGATTTCGGGGCTGGCGAACCAGTCCTGCGATTCCCCGCGGTCCAGCATCATCTGCAGGGCACCGATGCCGATGCCCAGCAGCAGGAAGCCCAGCAGGTCGAAGCGGCGCCGGTCCAGTGGCGTCTCGCGCACGTAGCCCGCAATGCCCAGCCAGGCCAGGATGCCGAAGGGCAGGTTGATGTAGAACACCCAGCGCCAGCTGTAGTACTCGGTCAGCCAGCCGCCCAGGGCAGGGCCGAGGATGGGGCCGACCATCACGCCCACGCCCCACATGGCCATGGCCGAGCCGTGCTTCTCGCGCGGGTAGGTGTCGAGCAGCACGGTCTGCGACAGCGGCACCAGGGCGGCGCCGAAGACACCTTGCAGCATGCGGAACAGCACGATCTGCGTGAGGTTCTGCGCCGCGCCGCACAGCATGGAGGCGATGGTGAAACCCGCGACCGACCAGAGGAAGACACGCTTGCGGCCGAGCCGCGCGGACAGGATGCCGGTCAGCGGCATGAAGATGGCCGCCGCGACGATGTAAGACGTCAGCACCCAGGAAATCTGATCCTGGGTGGCGCCCATGGCACCCTGCATGTGAGGCAGCGCGACGTTGGCGATGGTGGTGTCCAGCGCCTGCATGATGGTGGCCAGCATCACCGACATGGTGATGAGGCCCCGGTGCTGGGCGACGGGTGTAGCGGCGCCGTTGTCCAGCGCGGCGGTGTTGCTGCTCATGGCCTCGTCACCTGATCAGGAAAGTTCTGGAATGCTTGCGACGGGACTCAGAGCGTCAGCCCCAGGAAATGGCGGCGGTAACCGGTGTCGATCTCGACGTGCGCGGACAGGCCGGCGCGCAACTCGGGCGCGGCTGCGTTTGTGGAGGCGTGGGCACGCAGCGACTCCAGGCGGATGCGCACCGGCACGCGTTGTGCGATCTTCACCCAGTTGCCGGTCGCGTTCTGCGCGGGGATCACCGAGAACTCGGCACCCGTGGCCGGGCTCAGGCTGTCGACCTTGCCCAGCCACACCGCATCGGGGTAGGTGTCCACGCGGATGACCACCGGCTGGCCGGCTTGCACATGCGTCAGGTCGGTTTCCGGGAAGTTGGCCTCAATCCAGGGCTCGCCGTTGACCACCAGCGCCATCGCGCTCGCGCCCGGGCTCACGAACTGGCCGGGCTTGGGCGGCTTGTTCACCGTGCCCGGCAGCGAGGCTCGCACTTCCACGCGGGCCAGATCCAGGCGGGCCTGGGCCAGCGCGGCCTGGGCGGCCAGGAAGTTCGGGTGTTTGTCGATCGGGGCTGTCAACGCGTTCTCGCCACCGCCCAGTGTTTCACCGATGCGTTTGAGGTCTTCCTCCAGCGTCTGGACCTGCTGTAGGGCGATGGTGGCGGCGTCGCGGGCGTTGTCGTACTGGACGGCGGAGACGAAGTTGCTGGCGACCAGGTCAGCCTGGCGCTTCTGTTCACGCAAGGCGGACTGGTGGCGCGAACGCGCCAGCGCGATCTCGGCCTGCTTTTCGCGGAAGGCGGCGCGCGTGGCCGCCAGCTCGTTGCGCACCTGGGCCAATCTGGCTTCGGCGCCCGCTACGGCCACCTGGTAGGGCGCGTCATCGACGCGGAACAGAGGCTGTCCGGCGGTGACGGTTTCGTTTTCCTGAACCAGCACCTGCCGCACGGTGCCTTGCACTTCGGCGCTCACGGGCACCTTGTCGGCCTTGACGTAGGCATTGTCGGTTGCCACCATGCGGCCGCCGTGCAGATAAAGGCCGCCGATGAGCAGCAGGGCCAGGGTGGGCACGGCGATCAGCAGCAAGCGGCGCTGACGGCGGCGGGCGCCATTGGGAGTGGGGGGAAGGGGGGTGGCGGTACTCATTGCTGTGAACCTTGAGGAAAGAAAACTGTGGGCAAGGAAAGAAAGGGGGGCGACGGATGGAACTGGTGGACGGCGTCAGCGCTGGCCGAGGTTGTCGCGCACGGTGCGTAGCACGGTCATCAGGGTCGCGGCTTGCGCGGCCGGCACGCCTTGCAGCGCCTCGGCATGCACACCAGCGGCCGTTTCCGCGATGGTGTTCAAGATGGGCGTGGCCCCGGGCAGCAGATGCAACTGGTAGGCGCGCCGGTCCTGGGGGTCGGCGCGGCGCTCCACCAGGCCGGACTGGCTGAGCTGATCAATCAGACGGGCCAGCGTGATGGGCTGGATGTCCAGTAGCTCGGCCAGATCCACCTGGCGGACGCCGGGATGGCGCTCCACGTTGAGCAGCACCTTGGCCTGGGCCAGGGTCATGGACGTGCCTTGCAGGCGCTGCGCGTAGATGCGACGCATCTGACGCATGACGTCTGCCAGCAAAAAACCGAGGGTGTCCTGCGAACGGGCCATGAGCGTGTATCCAGGGGGATTATTAGTAAGCAATGCTTATTATATGTGTTGCATGCCTTTTTGCAAGAAGGGTCCCATGACCGGCCTCGGGACGCTCGCGAGCGTCCCGAGGCGTAAGCGGGTATGACAAAACCCTGCGCTCGGGGGCGGATGGGCCATACTGCGCCGCATGACCCATGCCGTCCCCCTGAATCTGGCCCTGCAAGGCGGTGGCGCCCACGGCGCCTACACCTGGGGTGTGCTTGATGCGTTGCTGGCGGAAGGGGCGTCTCCATGGCCCGACACCGCGGCAGATGCACCCAGGTCGGGTCTGGAGTTCGAGGGACTGTCCGGCAGCAGCGCGGGCGCGGTGAACGCCGTGGTGCTGGCCGATGGCTGGCTCAAGGGCGAGGCCGAGGGCATCGGGGGCCGCGCGGGCGCGCGCCGGGCGCTGACTGACTTCTGGACTGCACTGGGCCAGAAAATGCCGGCCCACACGGTGGACCCGCTGGGTTTTGGCCTGGTCAGCCCTGGGCAGGGCGCTGTCAGCCTGGGCTCGGCCGGGCGTCTGCTGGCCAGCTGGGCCAGCCAGTTTTCACCGGCTCAGATCAACCCCTTCGACCTCAACCCCCTGCGCGACCTGCTGGTTGCGCAGATCGACTTCGAGGCGCTGCGCCGGCAATCGCCCTTCAAGCTCTTCATCGGCGCGACCCAGGTCAACACCGCGCGGCTGCGCGTCTTCCGCGAACACGAACTGAACGTGGATGTGCTGCTGGCTTCGGCTTGCCTGCCACGCATCCACCGCACGGTGGTGATTGAAGGTGAACCCTACTGGGACGGCGGCTACAGCGCGAATCCGGCGGTCTACCCACTGTTCCAAGCCTGCCGCAGCAGCGACGTGCTGCTGGTGCTGCTCAACCCCCTGCGCCGCAGCCGCATGCCCCAGAGCGCGGCGGAGATCGAGACGCGCATTGCCGAACTGGGCTTCAACACCCATTTCATGCGCGAGATGCGCATGTTCGCCTCGCTGCCGTCCTACTCGTTGTTCAACACCAAGCTGGAACGTCGCCTGCGCGCCATGCGTTTCCACATGATTGGTGGCAGCGAACTCGAAAGCCTGGCGCGCAGCGAAAGCAAGATGCTGCCTTACGCCCCTTTTCTGCAATACCTGCATGCGCAGGGGCGCGAGCACGCGCGGGACTGGCTGCGTGACAACGCCGCCCAGGTGGGGCGACGCTCGAGCATCGACGTGCAGGCCTTGTTCGCCTGAGCGGGGGGCGCTCACCAGGCTGGGGCCGGTTTGGCCACGGTGCCTGTGCTCAGGCCTTCGCGGGCAGCACCGTGCCCGTGCAATCCCCGAAGCCGATGCGCGCCGCGCCCGCTTTCTCACAATAACCATGCAGCGTCACGCTGTCTCCGTCATGGAGGAAGGTGCGCTGTTCGCCATCGGGCAGGCTCAGCGGCTGCTTGCCGCCCCGGGTCAGCTCCAGCAGCGCGCCGGCTTCCTCGGGCGTGGGGCCGGACAGGGTGCCACTGCCGAACAGGTCGCCAGGCTGCAGATTGCAGCCCCCCACCGTGTGGTGGGTGACCAGTTGCGCCAAGGTCCAGTAGGCGTGGCGGTAGCTGGTGCGCACGATACGGTGGGCCGGCTGGCCGGCCTGGCGCATGCGGCCGGTCTGGATCAGCACTTCCAACTGGATGTCGAAGGCGCCAGCTTCGCGGTTGGCGGCGCTGTCCAGGTAGGGCAGGGGCTGTGGGTCGCTCGCCGGGCGCGTGAAGGCCGTGCGGTAGGGGGCCAGAGCTTCCAGCGTGACGATCCAGGGCGAGATCGTGGTGGCGAAGTTCTTGGCGAGGAAGGGGCCGAGCGGCTGGTATTCCCAGGCCTGCATGTCCCGAGCTGACCAGTCATTGAGCAGACACAGGCCGAACACGTGGTCCTCGGCGTCGACCAGGGGTACCGGTTCACCGAGCGCATTGCCCTGGCCGATGAAGATGCCGAGTTCCAGCTCGATGTCCAGCCGCTGCGTGGGCGCGAGCGTGGGGCTGGCCGTGGCGGGGTCGGCGCCGGGCGCCATCAACTGGCCCCTGGGACGGCGGAACTGCTGGCCTGACACGCCGATGCTGCTGCTGCGTCCGTGGTAGCCGATGGGCACCCACTTGTAGTTGGGTAGCAGCGGGTTGTCCGGGCGGAAGAGTCGGCCGACGTTGGTGGCGTGGTGGATGGAGGTGTAGAAGTCCGTGTAGTCGCCGATGTGGGCGGGCAAGGCGTATTCCACTTCGGCCTGGGGCGTCAGGTGGGCCTGCAGCACGGCCTGCACCGCGTGCGGTGCCTCGGCGCGCAGCCCGCGAGAGAGGGCCAGGCGCAGGGCGGACCAGGCGGCGGGACCGAGCGCCATCAGCGCGTTGAGGGCCGCATCCTCACGGCTGAGCATGAGCGCGGCCGCAGTGCCCGCGTCCAGCTTCAGTGCCTGGTGCACCGCGTGGGCTGCCAGATCGAGCACCTGGTCGCCAATGGCGACGCCAGCGCGGAACCGCGCATCCGTGTGGCTGCGACGGAAGATGGCGTAGGGCAGGTTCTGGAGGGGAAAGTCGCTGACCGTGGCGGCCTGGGCCGGCGCCGTGTCGGTGGCTTCAACAGCGGGGCTCGGGTTGGCGGACACGACCCAGCTGCGCAGCGCAGGGTCGTGGGTTTCATTGAGTTGGGGCGGACGTGTGCGGGTCATGGTGGTTGGGGTTTGTTGCGCGCAGCGCCTTATTTCGCATCCGCCAGTTCCAGCGAATGCATCCAGGCGGCATGCTTGGGCGCGCGTTTGGTCTGGGCCCATTCGTTGAGCATGTCCCACTTCACCTCGGCCGCGCGCCGGTTCAATTCGGGCGTGCTGGTGTCCACGGCGAGTTCAAGGCGGTGGCCGTTGGGATCGAAGAAATAGATGGACTTGAACAAGGTGTGATCGGTGACGCCCACAACCTCGATGCCATCGGCCTGCAGGCGGGCCTTTACTTCTTCCAGGGTGTCCAGGCTGTCCACCTTGAAGGCGATGTGCTGAACCCAGGCGGGGGTGTTCTCGTCACGGCCCATCTCGGGCTGGGTGGGCAGCTCGAAGAAGGCGAGCACGTTGCCACCGCCGGCGTCGAGGAAGATGTGCATGTAGGGGTCGTGCGCCTTGGTGGACGGCACGTAGTCCTCGGCGAAGGCGAGCTGGAAGTCCATGTTCAGGTACTTCTGGTACCACTCCACGGTCTGCTTGGCGTCCTTGCAGCGGTAGGCGACATGGTGGATCTTGGATATCTTCATGAGGAACTCCTCGTGGCGTGGAAAGAGTGGACGACGATGGTGAGTGAGATAGGCGCTGGTGGCTCAGAGCGCTTGTGTCGCGGCTTCACCGTCCGGCCCGTCGGGGGCGGCCGAGCCATGGGCGAGCGCCAATTGCTGGTTGTGCGCGACCAGCCGGTCGAGCAGCGCGCTCAACTGGGCCTGCTCGGCGGGCGTCAGGCAGCCGACGATTTCCGCGTTGCGCTCGTGCACCAGATGCATGGCGCGCGCGCAGGCCTTGCGGCCCGCAGCGGTCAGCGCCAGCGTCACGCCCCGGCCATCCTCCTGGCTGTCGCGCTTGCTGACCAGCCCTTGCGTCACCAGGGCCTGCGCGGCGCGGCTGGCCTGGCTTTTGTTCAGGTTGGCGTAGCGCGCCAGATCCTTGACGGACAGTGACTCGAAACGGCCGATGGCGGTCAGGCAACGGCCATCGCTCAGGGAGAGCCCGACCGCCCCGGGGTACCGCTGCTGGGTCTCCAGATCGCTCACCTTGTGCAGCAGATGCAGCCGGTAGGTGAAGGTCCGTTCCAGCGGCAGGGGCGCGGGCGCCTGGGACACACTCACTCCACGGTGATGTTGGCGGCCTTGATGACCGGCCCCCACTTGGCGCGTTCGGCCGCGGCGTACTTGGCCATTTCCTCGGGCGTGCTCGGAATGGCCTCCAGGCCCAGAGCGATCAGGCGGGCCTTGACGTTGTCGTCGTTGAAGGCGTCGTGCAAGGCCTTGTGCAGCTTGGCCACCACGGGAGCGGGCGTGCCGGCGGGCACCACCACGCCTTGCCAGGCGTAAGCCTCGAAGCCCTTGAGACCTTGCTCGTTCAGCGTGGGGATGGTGTTGAAGCCGCGCACGCGGCGCGCGCTGGCCACGCCGATGGGCCGCAGCTTGCCGGTTTCCAGGAAGGCCTTGCCGGCGGCCGTGTCCACGAACATGAAGGGAATCTGGCCACCGACCACGTCCTGGATGGCAGGCGCCGCGCCGCGGTAGGGCACATGCGTCAGCGTGAGCTGGGTCTGCTGGCCGAACAGCGCGGTGGCGAGGTGGTGCGGGCTGCCCGCGCCCGGCGAACCGTAGTTGGCGCCGTTCTGTCCGGACTGCTGGGTCTTGGCCCAGGCCGTGAACTCCTTCAGGTCCTTAGCGGGCACTTGAGGGTTGACGGCCAGGATCAGCGGAAAGCGCACCGTCAGGCCGATGGGCGCGAAGCTTTTCTCGGCGTCATAGGGCAGCTTGCGGTAGAGGAAGGGATTGGCCGCCAGCGTAGCCGTGTCGGCCGACAGCAGGGTGTAACCGTCCGCCTTGGCTTCGGCGACGTAGGCGGCGCCAATGCTGGTGGCCGCGCCCGGCTTGTTGTTGATGACGATGGGCTGGCCCAGCGTGCGGCTCATGGCTTCGGCCAGGGTGCGGGCCAGCACGTCGGTGCCCCCGCCGGCCGGGTAGGGCACCACCCATTCGATGGGCTTGCTGGGGTAATTCTGGGCCGCAGCGGGGGCCGAGGCCAGCAGGCCGGCGGACACCAGGGTGGCGGCCAGGCCACTCGCGATCAGGCGGCGGCGAGGGGTGGAAATCAGGGGGGAAGTGGGGATGCGCATGGTCTTGTCTCCTGGTCTGGTTGGCGCCGTCCGAGCCGGCAAGGGCACTGTAGCGTGCCTATGGTTGCGCGCGCAACCATATTGGCAAGGATGAAGCTAGGGGTTTGCCCTGGGTTTCGGGGCTGCCGCCTGCGCCTGGCGCTGGCGGCCGAGTCGTCGCAGGCTGCGCGCAGACCCGAGGTCGGGCCGTACGCCGTCCGGCGTATTCCTGCGCCGGGTCGCCTTTTTTACAGTGGCCTTGCTTTCTTCCCACCCACCTTCCCTCATCGAACGGAGTCCTCCCCCATGAAATCCCAACGTCGTTTCACCCTCAAGGCGCTGGCTGCGGCTGCCACCGTGTCCACCTTCGGCCTGACGGGCTTGTCTGCCCAGGCCGCCGACACCATCAAGGTCGGCGTGCTGCACAGCCTGTCGGGCACCATGGCGATTTCCGAGACGGTGTTGAAAGACACCGTGCTGATGGCCATTGATGAAATCAACGCCAAGGGTGGCGTGCTGGGCAAGAAGCTCGAACCCGTGATCGTGGACCCGGCTTCCAACTGGCCGCTGTTCGCCGAAAAGACCAAGCAACTGCTCACGCAAGACAAGGTTTCGGTGATCTTCGGCTGCTGGACCTCGGTGTCGCGCAAGTCGGTGCTGCCGGTCGTGGAAGAACTCAACGGCCTGCTGTTCTACCCCGTGCAGTACGAAGGTGAAGAGCTGTCCAAGAACGTGTTCTACACGGGCGCGGCGCCGAACCAGCAGGCCATTCCCGCCGTGGAATACCTGATGAGCAAGGACGGTGGTTCCGCCAAGCGTTTCGTGCTGCTGGGCACGGACTACGTCTACCCCCGCACGACGAACAAGATCCTGCGCTCCTTCCTGCACAGCAAGGGCATCAAGGACGAAGACATCATGGAGGAGTACACGCCCTTTGGCCATGCCGACTACCAGACCATCATCGCCAACATCAAGAAGTTCGCCTCTGCTGGCAAGAAGACGGCCGTGGTTTCCACCATCAACGGCGACTCCAACGTGCCCTTCTACAAGGAACTGGGCAACGCAGGCCTGAAGGCCACGGACGTACCGGTCGTTGCCTTCTCGGTCGGCGAGGAAGAACTGCGCGGCGTGGACACCAAGCCGCTGGTGGGGCACCTGGCCGCCTGGAATTACTTCATGAGCATCAAGAGTCCGGCCAACACCGAGTTCACCAAGAAGTGGGCCACCTACGCCAAGGCCAAGAGCATCCCCGGCCACAAGGACAAGCCGCTGACCAATGACCCGATGGAAGCCACCTACATCGGCATCAATATGTGGAAGCAGGCCGTCGAGAAGGCCAAGACCACGGACGTGGATGCGGTGATCAAGGCCATGGCCGGCCAGACCTTCAAGGCGCCCTCGGGCATCACGTCCAAGATGGACGAGAAGAACCACCACCTGCACAAGAGCGTGTTCATCGGTGAAGTCAAGGCCGATGGTCAGTTCAACGTGGTGTGGAAGACGCCCGGCCCGGTCAAGGCCCAACCCTGGAGCCCCTACATCCCCGAGAACAAGGGCAAGAAGGACGAGCCGGACGGCAAGACGAAAATGTAATCCCCCTGAGTCGGCCCTGGCGGGCCGCCATCCCCCCAGGGGGACGGCGCGGCCGCTTGGGGCGGCCCGGCGCGGCGCGCCCTCGAACGGGCCTGCCGCCAAGGCGGCCATCGGCTCTTCCTGGTGCGGGATTTGCAGCGTGAGTTGGACTCATCCTGCTCACGCTAGAGATTCCTTGCGATGCTGAATAAATTTTTGCTGTCATTCGCCGCGCTGTTGAGCGCGGTTCCGGCTCAGGCGCTCACGCCCGAGCAGGCGCAGGCCATCGTGGTTGGTGATTCAAGCGACCGCATCACGGCCATGCAGCAGGCGGTGCAAACACCCGACGAGCGCCTGGCGGCTTTGCTGCAGGCCTTGGTCGACGACAGGGTCAAGGTGCACGAAGGCAAGGCCATCCTCGTGCGCGAGGTCGAGGGCGAATGGAAGGGTGAAGACCCGGCCACGGGCCTGCCCTTGGCCTTGCCCGAGGATGCGGAGGACGTGGTCAACAACAACCGCATGCGGGGCGAGATCGCCAGCGCGCTGGCGGCCTTGCAGCTGTTTGGTCCGGACGTGACGGCGCGCAGGGCGGCGGCCCAGGCCTTGGCGACCGAGCCGGACGCCACACGCCTGCCGCTGATCGACAAGGCCCTGGCCGCCGAAAAAGACGCCACCGTGCGCGAGCAGCTTGATTTGGCGCGTGCCGCAATTCTGCTGTCCAGCACCGAGCCCGCGCAGCGTTACGCGGCGGTGCAGCTTCTGTCGGCTTACCGCACGCCCGCCACGCGACAGTTGCTGGGCCAACAGCTCGCCAGCGAGGAAGACGCCCGGGTCAAGGCCGCGATCCAGGCCGCCCAGCGCGCCATCGAGGATCACCTGGCCTGGGGCGAGCGCGCGGGTGTGCTCTTCACCGGCATCAGCCTGGGCAGCATCCTGCTGCTGGCCGCGCTGGGCCTGGCCATCACCTATGGGCTGATGGGCGTCATCAACATGGCGCACGGCGAGCTCATCATGATCGGCGCCTACGCCACGTACGTGGTGCAGGGGCTGTTCCGCAGTTACCTGCCCGGTGCCTTCGACTGGTACCTGGTCGCGGCCGTGCCGGTGGCCTTCCTCGCCTCCGCCCTGGTGGGTGCGGCGCTGGAGCGCGGTGTGATCCGCTTTCTCTATGGCCGCCCGCTCGAAACCTTGCTGGCCACCTGGGGCATCAGCCTGGTGCTGATGCAGGCCGTGCGTTCCCTCTTTGGCGCGCAAAACGTGGCCGTGGAAAACCCGGCCTGGATGAGCGGCGGCTGGCAGGTGCTGTCCAACCTCACCCTGCCCTACAACCGCCTGGTCATCATCGCGTTCGCGTTTGCGGTGCTGGTGGGCATGGCCTTGCTGATCAGCCGCACTCGCTTGGGCCTGTTCGTGCGGGGCGTGACGCAGAACCGTCCGATCGCCTCCTGCATGGGTGTGAACACGGCACGGGTGGACACCTACGCCTTTGCGCTGGGTTCGGGCGTGGCGGGGCTGGCGGGCTGCGCGCTGTCGCAGGTCGGCAACGTCGGCCCGGATCTCGGCCAGGGCTACATCGTCGATTCCTTCATGGTCGTGGTGCTGGGGGGCGTGGGCCAGCTCGCGGGCACGGTCTACGCCGCGCTGGGCCTGGGTCTCGTCAACAAGCTGCTCGAAGGCTGGCAGGGCGCGGTGCTGGCCAAGATCATGGTGCTGGTCTTCATCATCGCCTTCATTCAGAAACGCCCGCAAGGCATCTTCGCCCTCAAAGGGCGATCGGTGGACTGAGGCACCGCCCGACATGACGACGACTCCCCTGACGCTTCCCGCCGCCGCGCCCCTGCTGAATCGGCGCGGCTGGACGGCCTTCCTCGCGGCACTGATCGCGGTGCTTGTGCTGGCGCCCGTGCTCAACCTGCTGGTGCCCGAGGGCCATGTGTTCCACATGAGCAACTACACGGTGGCCTTGCTCGGGCGCATCATGTGCTACGCCATCTGCGCGCTGGCCATGGATTTGATCTGGGGCTACACCGGCATTTTGTCTCTGGGCCACGGCCTGTTCTTCGCGCTCGGCGGCTACATGATGGGCATGTACCTGATGCGCCAGATCGGGCGCGACGGCCAGTACAAGAGCGACATGCCCGACTTCATGGTGTTCCTGAACTGGAAGGAATTCCCCTGGCACTGGGCCCTGAGTGACAGCTTCGTCGCCACGCTGATCCTGATCGTGCTGGTGCCGGGGCTGATCGCCTTCGTCTTCGGCTACTTCGCCTTCCGTTCGCGCATCAAGGGCGTGTACTTTTCCATCATCACGCAGGCGCTGACTTTCGCCGCCATGTTGCTCTTCTTCCGCAACGAAACGGGTTTCGGCGGCAACAACGGTTTCACGGACTTCAAGCGCATCCTCGACATTCCGATCGGGCAGGGCATGCGCATGACGCTGTTCATGCTCACGGGGCTGACGCTGCTGGCTTTCTTCCTGCTCGGGCGCTGGCTGATGAACGCCAAGTTCGGCCGGGTGCTGCAAGCCATCCGCGATGCCGAGAGTCGTGTCATGTTTTCAGGCTACAACCCCTTGGGCTACAAGCTCACGATCTGGACGCTGTCGGCGGTGATGTGCGGCATCGCAGGCGCGCTCTACGTGCCCCAGGTTGGCATCATCAACCCAGGTGAGATGAGCCCGGCCAACAGCATCGAGATCGCGATCTGGGCGGCGGTGGGCGGGCGCGCGACGCTGATCGGCCCCATCGTCGGCGCCTTCGTGGTCAACGGCGCCAAGAGCTGGCTGACCGCGGCCTTCCCCGCCTTCTGGCTTTACTTCCTGGGTGGCCTGTTCATCCTGGTCACGCTGTTCTTGCCCGACGGCATCGTGGGGCTGGTCAAGCGGCTGTGGAAAAAATTCCGGGGGAGTCCTAAAGCATGACGCCCGATCTGCTCGAACAAGGCGCGCAGCGCGCCCAGGCCCAGCGCGAGACCGCGCGCCAGAACACCGAAGCCGGCGGGCAGCAGGCCAGCTATGGCCGCCTGCTGAAGACTGGCGAAGTGGACGTGACGCACGGCCGCATCCTCTACCTGGAGGATGTGAGCGTGAGCTTCGATGGTTTCAAGGCCATCAACAAGCTCAGCCTGGACATCGCGCCCGGTGAACTGCGCTGCATCATCGGTCCCAATGGCGCGGGCAAGACGACGATGATGGACATCATCACCGGCAAGACGCGGCCCGACGAGGGCACGGTGTTTTTCGGCTCCACCATCGACCTGCTGCGCTACAGCGAGCCGCAGATCGCGCAACTGGGCATCGGCCGCAAGTTCCAGAAGCCCACGGTGTTCGAGCAGCTCACGGTGTTCGAGAACCTGGAACTGGCGCTGAAGATGGACAAGAGCGTGAAATCGTCCATCTTCTTCAAGCTGGATTCCGCGCAGGCCGACCGGCTCGCCGACATGCTGCACACCATCCACCTGGCCGACAGCGTGGGCCGTCAGGCGGGCAATCTGAGTCACGGGCAGAAGCAGTGGCTGGAAATCGGCATGCTGTTGATGCAAGACCCCAAGCTGCTCCTGCTGGACGAGCCCGTGGCCGGCATGACCGACGAGGAAACCGCCCGCACGGCCGAGCTGTTTCTGACGCTCAAGGGCAAGCATTCGCTGATGGTGGTGGAGCACGACATGAGCTTCATCAAGACCATCAGCGACATCGTGACCGTGCTCTGCGATGGCTCCGTGCTGGCCCAGGGGACGCTGGAGCAGGTGCAGGCGGATGAACGGGTGATCGAGGTGTACCTTGGACGGTGAGAAGTTCAGATCTCCGTTGATGGCGCGTGATTTGCGTCAGTTGCAGGGCAACGCGGCAAGGCCTGTGTGGCTCCGCTCAAATGACGCGGGTCGCTGCGCGACTGCCCTGCGCTGCTCGCGGCGGGCGGGGGACGCGCCAACTCGCTGCGCTCAGACACGGCGCGCCCCTTCTTCCGCCCGCCGCTGCGCTGCTCGGCCGCGTCAATTCGCTGCGCAACACAGGCCCTGCCGCGTTGCGGTGACGGGGGTGGCGTGCGGAGAGCGGACTTTGTTGCGACTTGTCGGGTTCGTTGTTGCTCGCTGCACGCCACCGAGCCTGTCGAACGGTGCCCCCAGCCGGGCCCGTCTGCGCCGCCGAGAAGCGCAGGGTGGCCGGTCGGCACGTGCGCAGTCGCGCGTGCTTCGTTCTCTGACTCATCGCGTCTGTTTGAGCGGAGTGAGCGCAGCGAATGCAGCGAGTTACGCGATGGACCGGCCGTCCGAGCATCGCAGGGCAGCCGCACAGCGGCCGGCGCAATCGGGCCCGGCTGGGGGCACCGTTCGACAGGCAGTCTTCGCGAGGCAAGCCGCATCGCAATCGCACGCCCAAGGACCACAAGGGATCCGCCCATGCTGAACGTCAAGAACATCAACCAGTACTACGGCGGCTCCCACATCCTGCGCGACGTGAGCCTGAGCGCCAGCCTCGGCAAAGTCACGGTCGTCCTGGGCCGCAATGGCGTGGGCAAGACCACGCTGCTGAAATCGTTGATGGGTCTGGTGCCGATCAAGAACGGCAGCATCGAGTTCGAGGGCAGGGACATCCACAAAACCACGCCCTACGAGCGCGCCCGCGCCGGCATTGGTTTCGTGCCCCAGGGCCGCGAAATTTTCATGCGGCTGACGGTGGAGGAGAACCTGCGCATGGGGCTGGCGAGCAAGCCGGGCGGCACGCCCATCCCTGCCGAACTCTACGAGCTGTTTCCCGTGCTCAAGCAAATGTTGGGGCGGCGCGGCGGTGACCTCTCGGGCGGGCAGCAGCAGCAACTCGCCATCGCCCGCGCGCTCGCAGCCAAGCCCAAATTGCTGGTGCTCGATGAACCCACCGAGGGCATCCAGCCCAGCATCATCAAGGACATCGGCCGTGTCATCCGCATGCTGGCCGACCGCGGCGACATGGCGATATTGCTCGTGGAGCAGTACTACGACTTCGCCGAGGAACTGGCCGATGACTACGTGGTCATGGAACGCGGTGCCGTGATCGCCGCCGGCCTGGGCGGCAATATGGAAGCCGAGGGCGTCAGGAAACTGGTCGCGATCTGAACACCCTGGTCCTCAGCCCGTCTGGCCGCCGCGCCGGCTCAGGTAAGGCCGCACGAACAGGTACAGCCCGCTGAACAGCAGCAGGAAAAGCGGCGGCAGCGGCGCGTAGACGATCCACGTCGGCGCCTGCCCGGCGTTCAGGGCCATGGCGGCAAAGTTGGCGATGACCGTGAGGGTGAAGATGAGGGACACCCAGCGGTGGAATTGGCGGATGCCGTGGTTCCAGTTCATGGCGTTTTCCTTTGCTTTTCTCTTGTTCATCCGCGTGCCTGGACCAGCTTCCAGCCATTGCCGGACGGGTCGCGAAAGCTCGCATCCACGCTGCCGTAGCGTTCCACCGGTTCCTGCGTGAATTCCACGCCGCGTGCCTGCATGCGCGCATGGGCGGCACGGCAGTTCTCCACGGTCAGCACCAACGGGGGCATCGCGCCTTTGGCGACCAGGGCCTGCAGGGCCTGGGCCGTTGCCGCGTCGTGCACCGGCGGACCTGGCAGGAACAGTCCGAGCTGGAAGGACGGTTGATCGGGGAACTGGACCGTGAGCCAGCGGTAATCGCCATTGCGCGCGTCCGTGTGGACGCGAAAACCGAGTTGGTCGACGTAGAAGGCTAGCGCTTCATCCTGATCCCGCACGTAGAGTCCGACGACTTCAACACCTGGGCTCATGGCCGTTTCCTTTCTTGGTTGTGATCAGGCGCGGTTTATACCGGTGGCCTGCCGGCGGCGCTTCTCCGAAACTGCGATTTCAAGATGGGGCCGTTGCGCCGCGCTGAGAAAGCAGGCGGGCACCATGGCCAGCGCGTCCATGTCGGTTCGCACCTGGAGCCGCGCCGCGCTCGGGCTCAGGCCCGTGATGTCGCGGAAGGCTCGGCCGAAACTGCCCAGGCTTTCCCAGCCGGTCTGGAAGCCGATCTCGGTGATCGGCAGCTCGGTGTCACGCAGCAGCGTCAGGGCCCGTTCGATGCGGCGCGTGAGCAGGTAGCGATGGGGCGGCAGGCCGAAGGCCTCGCGGAAGGCGTGCGCGAAATGGGTCTCGGACACACCGCTGACGCGCGCCAGCCGCGCGACGGACCAGGGCTCCTGTGAGGCGGTGTCCATGCGGTCCTTGGCGCGCAGCAAGCGACGCAGCAGGTCGGGCGGCGTCTGCGTCCGCGTCCGGGCTGGCGCGGGAGGAGGGGAGGGCTTGCTCATGTGGCCGCGATGATGCCGCATCGCCTGCGGTGTGCCGTAGCGGCGCGGGGCATCGGCCGGCAGGTGCAAACCATAGGCAGCATGCAAAGACGGTCAAGAACGATCAAAGGGCCATCAAACATCAAAGGGCCATCAAAGGGCTATTGGGCTGTGGCACTGGTTCATGCAAATAATATACTACGTATATTTTGGAGCGGGCATGACCACTGCACATGTTTTCATCGCTGCCAGCCTGGACGGTTTCATCGCCCGCGCCGATGGCGACATCGAATGGTTGCTGCAACGCGACGACCCTGCCGAGGACCACGGCTACGCTGCCTTCATCGCGGACAAGGACATGATCGTCATGGGTCGCGGTTGTTATGAGAAGGTGCTCACCTTCGGCGCCTGGCCCTATGAGCAGCCGGTCTTGGTGCTGTCCCGCCAACTGGCTGGCACGGCGGTGCCTGATGCCTTGGAGGGCAAGCTGCGCTTTTCCGGGCTGGCGCCCAAAGCGGTCATGGAGGAGCTGGCGCGGCAAGGCGTACGGCGCGTGTATCTGGATGGTGGACAGTTGCTGCAGTCCTTCCTGCGTGAAGGCTTGGTCGCCGATATGGTGATCACCACCGTGCCGGTGTTGATTGGTGCGGGACGGCCGCTGTTCGGTCCGCTGGCAGGCGATATCGACTTGAGGCTGGTCTCATCCCTCGGCTTCGCTTCGGGTCTGGTGCAGTCGACCTATCGGGTCGTTGTATGACGCGCCCGCGTGGGCGTCCAGCCCAGGGCTCAGGTGTCTCAGGTGACGCCATTCTGGCGGCGGCGCTGGCCTTGCTGGACGAATGTGGCGGACAAGGCTTGACGATGCGTGCCCTGGCCAAGCGACTGGGTGTGACGGCCATGAGCTTGTACCGGCATGTCGGAACGCATGAGGAACTGCTGCGCGCGCTGTCGGACCGGGTCTATGCCGATGTGCTGGCGCCGCCAGACCCGCCGTCGGACCCGCTGCTCGCGATCACCGCTTTGCTGATCCGTTACCACATGGCCATCGGCAAGCACCCGCAACTGACATTGGCCATTTTCTCGGCACCGCAAGCATTTGCGGGCGTGACTCGTGAGATCACCGATCGCCTGACGGCGCTGCTGGCCACGATGACGGAGCACCCCGTGTTGTGGCGCGATATCCTCGTCGACCACGCCCACGGCAGTGGTTTGGCCTTGGTGGCGGCACGCGGTGATCCCTTGCAGGTGCAGGCGATGGCGGCGCAGTACCAGCAGGCGGTGGGGTGTCTGCTGCAGCGTCTGACGGTGCAAGCGCAGTGACCGGCAGCATCGGGGACTAGCCCACATCGTGGTAAGTCGCAGTCGCGAGTCGGGTTTTTGGGACGTCTCTCGCGACCCGGGGTTTTAAAATACGCCCTCATCAAACGCCGCAAGGTGCTTCCTTGATGAAGTGCCGCGCGGCGTTTGGCTTTTCAGCACCCCCTTGCCCATGTACGCCGCCCCCTTTCCCCGCCCGCATGCCCACCGCGTCCTGCGCCGCCAGGCGCGGTGCTGTGCGCGGGTGAACGCGAAGCTGGGCGCGGCGATCACGCGCGGCATGGTGCGCTCGCGCAGCACGCTCACGCCGCCCCTGCCGGGCGAGCATTTCGCCGTGCTGCGCTACGCGACCAACCGTCGCTCCGAGCCTCCGCTCGGCTGAGCGCTTTCTGTTGAAACGCCTTCCGCGACCGGGGGGCGCATGCGGCCTGTCGGCCTGTTCAGGTCGTCTGCTTTTCTTCCCACGGGCTTCCTCCTCGAAGTCGCAGTCTGCACGTCCTCGGCGATACACGCGCGATGCAGATCTGACAGGAATGGGGGCACGCGTCTCCGGTCTTTTCATCGTTGCCTAGGGGCCGGCCGTCAGGGCCACCCAGGCCGCCGCATTGCAAGGAGCCCGCTGCATGACGACACCCTGCTTATCCTTACCTTCACTCTCGCGTCCCCTGGCGTTGGCCACCGATCTGGACGGTACTTTTCTGGGGGTGGCCTGGCCGGGCGCCAGGCCCTGTACCAGTGGCTGCGGATGCAGCGTGAGCGCGAGATGCTGACCTTGATCTTCGTGACGGGGCGTGACCTGCCCTTCATCCGTGGGCTGGTGGCCGACGGCTTCGTGCCTCGGCCCGACTATGTGATTGGCGACGTGGGCACGACGATTGCGGGTGGGCCGGGCATCGAGCCCTTGCCGGAATTGGAGACGGACATCGCCGCGCGCTGGAACGATGCAGGCGCGTGCCTGCGCGCCCTGCTGGCGGACGAACCCGGCCTGCGCGAGCAGGACACCCCTTTTCGCTACCGCCTGAGCTACTGGTACGAGCCCGCGACCTTGTCGCCCGGGACGCTGTGCAAGATCGAGGCGGCTGGGTATGACGGCCTGCTGTCGGCCGGCATGTACCTGGATGTGCTGCCGCGCGGCATTTCCAAGGGGCCGACACTGCGTCAGCTCATCGCACATCTGGGCATCGCGCCAGACGAGGTGCTGGTCGCGGGTGACACGCTCAACGATCTGTCGCTGTTCGAAACGGGCCTGCGCGGCGTGGCCGTGGGTAATTCAGAGTCAGCGTTGCTGGAGTGCCTGCACACGCTGGAGCGGGAGCAGGCGCAAGCCGAGCCCTCGCACGCGCATGACATCAGGCCGCGCCGCATCTACCGCAGCCCGCTTCCGGGCGCGGCCGGAATTCTGGACGCGATGCCGCACCACGGTTTTGTTGAGCACGGTCTGTTCGCGTCACCCATGTGATCGTCTCTTTACACGTCCATTTGCGCAACCCTTTGTACGCCCATCCTGGCCAGCGCATCTGTGCGCCGGTCCGATGCAGTCAAGAAGAAAGGAAGTCTTCCATGGAAAACAAGAACGCTCTCTCCGACCTGGTCATCGTCTACCACCGCCAGCCCTATGAGGAGCATGTGGAGAACGGCCAGGTGGTCTACAAGGAGCACGCCAGCCCGAACGGCATCGTGCCTACGCTCAAGAGCTTCTTCGGCTCGGTCGAACTCGGCGCCTGGGTGGCCTGGAAGCAGGTGGAAGGCAAGGGGCGCGAGGCCGAGAAATTCGAGCGCGTGGTGCGCATCCAGGATTCCTACGGCGCCTACAACGTTTCGCGCCTGCCGCTCACCGCGCAGCAGGTGCGCAGCTTCTACCACGTGACTTCCAAGGAGGCGCTGTGGCCCATCCTGCACTCCTTCCCCGAGCGCTACAACTACGACGCGGTGGACTGGCCGACCTTCCGCGAAGTCAACCGCCTCTTCGCCGGAGCCGCCGTGGCCCAGGCCGCGCCCGGCGCGGTGATCTGGATCCACGACTACAACCTCTGGCTCACGCCGCACTACGTGCGCAAGCTGCGCAGCGACGTGAAGATCGCCTTCTTCCACCACACGCCCTTTCCCTCGTCCAGCATCTTCAGCATCCTGCCCTGGCGGGACGAGATCATCAACAGCCTGCTGGACTGTGACCTCGTGGGCTTCCACATCCCGCGCTACGCGGCAGGTTTCGCGGCGGCGGCGCGCAACCTCAAAGGCGCTAAGGTGCTGGAGGAGGCGCCCGCGCCGGCCAGCCTCTCGCACCAGGGGCTGGCGCTGTCGCAGGCCTCCTCGCCGGTCAAGCTGGGTTACCAGGGGCGTGTCATCCATGTCGACGCCTGCCCGGTCGGCACCAACGTGCCCTACATCCGTGAACTGGCGGCGCGCGAGGTGACCCGCGAGCGCGAAGCGCGCATCCGCGAGGAACTGAGCGGGCGCCGGCTCATCATGTCCGTGGGACGTTCCGACTACACCAAGGGCACGCGCGACATGCTGCTGGCCTACGAGCGCCTGCTGGAGCGTCAGCCCGCGCTGGTCGGCCAGGTGCAGTTGTTGGTCACGTCCGTGGCGGCGGCTTCGGGCATGGGCGCCTACCGCAACGTGCAGCGCGAGATCGAGCAGATTTCCGGACGCATCAACGGCCGCTACAGCACCCTGGCCTACCGGCCGCTGTGGTTGTCGACCGCGGCCATCCCCTTCGAGGAGCTGATCGCCTATTACCGTTGCGCCGACGTGTGCTGGATCACCCCGCTGCGCGACGGCCTGAACCTGGTGGCCAAGGAGTACGTGGCCGCCCGCTTCAACGGTGGCGAGGGCGCGGAAGGCGGCAACCTGGGCGGCGCCCTGGTGCTGTCCGAATTCACGGGCGCAGCCGTGGAGCTGGACGGCGCCGTCCTGGCCAACCCCTATTCCAATTTCCAGATGGATGCGGCCATCGACCGCGCCCTGGCCATGCCGCCGCAGGAGCAAAAAGAGCGTATGGCCAGCATGCAGCGCAGCGTGGAGCGCTACGACGCTTCGAAGTGGGCACGGCACACGCTGGAGAAGTTCAAGACCCTGTGAGGTGCGAGAGAGCTGGACCGGATGCAGGCGCAGGGGCTTGCGCTTCGGTGTCCGGCTGCGTGTTTTTCCTAATGCCGATGCCGGGCGTGTCACGCAAAAAGGCAGGACGCGGGCCGCATGCAAACCGTACACTCTTCGCTCTTTTTCAGGAGGAGACGGGATGCCTGCACTCGTTACGGAGTTGGCGATCGAGACCCACGGCCTGCGCAAGCAGTTCGGTGATTTCGTCGCTGTTCAGGGGATCGATCTGGCGATCCCGCGCGGATCGGTCTACGGCCTGCTCGGCCCCAACGGCGCGGGCAAGACCACCACCATCCGCATGCTCACCACGCTGCTCAAGCCCAGCGGCGGTTCGGCCCGGGTGCTCGGGCATGACCTGGTGAGCGAGGCCGCCCAGGTGCGCGCCAAGGTGGCCGTGACGGGCCAGTTCGCTTCGGTGGACGAAGACCTGACCGGCGAGGAAAACCTCATCCTGATCGCGCGATTGCTGGGCTTTTCCTGGGGCGCGGCCAAGGCGCGCACGAAGCAACTGCTGGCCGCCTTTGACCTCGAAGAAACCGCCAAGCGCCAGGCGCGCAACTACTCGGGCGGCATGCGGCGCCGGCTGGACATCGCGGCCAGCCTCATCGTGACGGCCGATCTGCTGTTCCTGGACGAACCCACCACGGGCCTGGATCCACACAGTCGCAACCAGGTCTGGGACATCGTGCGCGCCATCGCCGCCGAGGGCACGACCGTGCTGCTGACCACGCAGTACCTGGAAGAGGCCGACCGCCTGGCCGAGCGCATGGCGGTGATCGAGCATGGCAAGGTCATCGCCGAAGGCACAAGCCGTGAACTCAAAGCCTCTGTTGGCGGGCGTGCCCTGCAGCTGCGTCTTGCGGATGTGGCACAGCGCGCGGCGGCCGAAGAGATCCTGCGCCGGGTGCTGGGCGAATCGGTGGCCGAGGTGCAGGCAGGTGACGAAGACGATGAAGGGCTGCTGCGCGCCAAGGTCGCCCGCGATGAACTCGCGCCCCAGGCCCTGGCCCAGCTCGCGGCGGCGAACATCGCGATCGCCGAATTCGCCCTGGCCCAGCCCAGCCTGGACGACGTGTTCCTCGCCATCACCGGCAAACCCGCGGAAGACAAATCCAAGGACAGCACCAGCGCCGGTACCGGCAAGCAAGGAGACAAGCAATGAGCAGCGACAAGATTTCCCTGCATGGTGTGCTGAGCAAAGACCCTCGCCCCGCGCCGGCCAGCGCGGGCGCGGCCGTGCTCACCCTCGCCTGGCGCGCCATGCTCAAGATCAAGCACGTGCCCTTCCAGTTGTTCGACGTGCTGGTCTTCCCCATCATGATGACCTTCATGTTCACCTACCTGTTCGGTGGTGCATTGGCGGGTTCGACCGACGCCTACCTGCAATGGCTGATCCCGGGCATCGTGGTGCAGACCCTGGTCTTTCTGACCATCTACACCGGCATGGGCCTGTGCACCGACATCACCAAGGGCCTGTTCGAGCGCTTCCGCTCGCTGCCCATCTGGCAGCCCAGCCCCATCGTCGGCGCCCTGTTCGGTGACCTGAGCCGTTACCTGCTGGCCGCGCTGGTGGTGCTCACCGTCGGCCTGGTCCTGGGCTTCCGCCCGACGGGCGGTGTCAGCGGCGTGGTGCTGGCCTTGCTGCTGGTGCTGCTCTTCACCTCGGCCCTGTCCTGGTTCTGGATCATCATCGGCATGCTCGTGCGCACACCCGAGATGGTGATGACCACCAGCATGCTGCTGCTGTTCCCGCTCACCTTCGTCAGCAACATCTTCGTCAACCCGGCCACCATGCCCGGCTGGATGCAGACCGTGGTCAACCTCAACCCCGTCACCCACCTGACCAACGCCGCGCGTGGGTTGATGCATGGCAATGTGGTGGGGGGTGATGTGATCTGGGTGCTGGTGGCCTCCGCCGTCATCACCGCCGTGGCAGCGCCGATTGCGATGCGGATGTATTACCGGGAGCGGTAGGACTCTTGCGAGGATCGGGTTGTGTCATTTCGTTACGATTTAGCATCTCGCCAGTGCATAGCTGATATGGCGCACTGCCTATACTTTGTTCCCAAGGCACACCTGTCCGAAAGGCGGGGTCGCAAAGCCACCGGTCTAATTCAGCGGCGCAATAGGCGCTGAAACGATAGCGGGGCTGTGGGCATCCGTTTCTGGCCGCCAGGCCCTGGATGTCCGTCGCAGTGGTTGCAGACCACTGCGCAGCGACTCCTTTCCCTTTCGTCGCGGGCAGCGTGCCGCGTTAGCAAAGGGAGTGTCTGTCATGAACCGTCAGTGTTATCAACTGATATTCAATCGTGCCCGTGGTGCCTTGATGGCCGTGGGCGAAGACGCACGGGCCACGGGCCAAGGTGGGAGCGGCCAGCGCCGCGCCCGGCGAGCCGGTACCACCGCCACCACGATGGCCGCGTTGCTACTGGGGGGCTGGGCCTTGCACCCTTTGGCCTGGGCGCAGATCGTGGCGGACCCCACGGCGCCGGGTAACCAGCAAGCCACGGTGCTGAGTGCCCCGAACGGTGTGCCCCTGGTCAACATCCAGACACCCAGCGCGGCAGGGGTTTCGCGCAACACCTACAGCCAGTTCGACGTCAAGAGCCAAGGGGTCATTCTCAACAACAGCCGCGGCGATGTGCAAACCCAGCTTGGCGGCTGGGTGCAGGGCAATCCGTGGCTGGCCTCGGGCGGCAGCGCACGGGTGATCCTCAATGAAGTGAACAGCAGCAAGCCCAGCAGCTTGAATGGCTGGCTGGAGGTGGCGGGCCAGCGCGCGGAAGTGGTGATTGCCAACCCTGCGGGCATTCAGGTCAACGGCGCGGGTTTCATCAACGCCGGTGGCGTGACGCTGACCACCGGCACGCCGGTTTTCAACGGCGGTACGCTGGAGGCGTATCGCGTGCAGGGTGGGCGCATCTCTTTCGGCGGCAACGGGCTCGACGCCCGTGGCACGGACTACACCGCCATCCTGGCGCGCGCTGTGGACGTCAATGCGGGCATCTGGGCGGATCGCCTCAATGTCGTGATCGGAGCGAACCAGGTCAACGCATCGACTCTGGCGGCAAGCCCATTGGCGGCTTCGGCGGCGGATCCAACGCCTGCGTTTGCGCTGGACGTGAGCCAACTTGGTGGCATGTATGCCGGGCAAATCCACTTGATCGGAACCGAAGCGGGGGTCGGGGTCAACCAGCGTGGCGTGATCGCGGCGACGGCGGGCAATTTGGTGCTGCAGGCTAATGGGCAATTGACCAATGTGGGGGTGTTGCAAGCCAGCGGACCGGTCGAACTGAACACGCAAGGCGGTATTACAAACACCGGGCGAATGCTTACAGAGCAGTCCCTGCAGATCACCAGTGACGCGGGCTTCGTCAACAGTGGCGAGGTGCATGCGCAGGTGGACTTGAGTATTAAGGCCGCAGTTGGCGCGAGTAACAGTGGTCAGCTAGCTTCCAGCGGTCGCTTGATCGTCGATGCGCAGAACATCAGCAACGGTGCAAGCGGCAGCGTCAATGCGGCCCAGATCGAAATGACGGCAAGCGCCTTGCTGAATAACCAGGGTTCGGTGCAAGCCAATGGCCCTATGGTGCTGAATGCGCAGGGCGGTGTGACGAACGCTGGCCAGATGCTCGCCGGACAGACTTTGCAACTCACCAGTGGCGCAGGTTTCACCAACAGTGGCGCGGTTCAAGCCCAGAGTGACCTGAGTATCCAGACCACAGCCAATGCTAACAACAGTGGCCAGATTGCTTCCAGTGGTCGACTGATCGTCGATGCGCAGAACATCACCAATGGTACAAGCGGGAGCATCGGTGCAGCTCAGGTTGAAATGACGGCCAGCGCCGTGCTGAGCAACCAGGGTTCCTTGCAAGCCAATGGACCTATGGCGCTGAACGCGCAGGGCGGTGTGACGAACACGGGTCAGATGCTCACCGGACAGGCTTTGCAGATCACGAGCGGCGCTGGCTTAATCAATAACGGTACGGTGCAAGCCCAGGGTGACCTGAGTATCCAGGTTACGGCTGACGCTAGTAATAGTGGCCAGATCGCTTCCAACGGCCGCTTGGTTTTCAAGACGCAAAACCTTGGCAACACGGCCAGCGGTACCGTCAGCGCAACCCAGACTGAATTGACAGCCATCGCCACTTTGGATAATCGAGGTGTGATCGACGGCGAGATGACACGCATTGAAGCGCAGACGCTGCGCAACAGTGATACGGGTCGTGTTTACGGCGACCAGCTCAATGTCAATGTGGCGCAACTGCACAACGAAAACGGTGCGGTGATCGCAGCGCGCGCGACGCTGAACATCAGTGCGCAGGAAGTTCACAACAGTGGTTCGGCATTGATCTTCAGCGCCGACAGCCTGAACCTGAATGCCAAGCTGCTGGATAACGACGACGCAACGGTTGAGAGCCTGGGTGGCATGGTGATTTCCGTGGATGAACTGCGTAACACCAACACCGGTCTGCAATGGCGCGTGCAGGACGATCCGTCCACGAGCCATGTCGAATACACCATGTCATCGGGCGTTCTGACCGAGAACGATGTGGCTTGGACCACGGGTGACAAAAGCCTCTTGCCCAAGGGGAGTACTTATGCCGAGCTGATCTACAAGGTGTATTACGAAAACGAAGACCCCTTCGTTCCCGCACACTTGGAGGATGGTGCGGGTGACAGAGACATCAGTGTTTCCGCCCAAATCACATATTCCCTGACAGACCCTATCTGGGCACGTTTTGGTTTGACGCCACCGGCGACGCTCCCGCCCGTGGAGAGGCGCCCGGCTCTCGAATATCCCGATCGCGGAAATACACCCAAGCCTGCCTCGGTCCAAGCTCAGCAAAAATGGGACGACCAAGCAGCTCCGTGGCTCAAACTCAACGCACTCGTGCAGGCCATGCGTGAAAAGGTGGATGCGCAACTGCTCACCTACGACGTCTACCGCACTTACACCGAAACCACACGCAGCGCGGTAATCACCAAAACTGCGCCGGGCCGCATTGTCAGCGGTGGTGACATGCAATTGCGCGTAGGCGTCAATGGCCTGAACCAGGATGCGCAAATCATTGCCGGAGGCATGCTGCATGTGACCGGCAAAAGCATCACAAACCAAGTGACTGGGGTTTCCGCACCTATTGCGCGCACAGGTACCACCTATCGCTGGGGTGTGACCGACAGCGATTGCAATTTTTTTGGGTGTACCACCGAGTACGGCTGGAAAAAAGCCGCCTACGCCGAGACGATCACGCGCACCACCCAGATCGGTCCGTTGCGTTATGAAGAGAAAACCGGAGCCGCTGCCTCCTCGCCGGTCACTACTACCGGTCCAGGGCCTATTGCTGTCTCCCCCTCCTTGCCGTCGCTGAGCCTCCCAGGGTATAGCGGATCGGGGGCCGGTCTGTACCAACCCGCCCAACCCGGTAGTCGCTATCTTGTCGAAACTGATCCGCGCTTCACGAACCAGCGACTTTGGCTGAGCAGCGACTATATGCTCCAAGCGCTCAGCGCTGACCCGGCTACGACACAAAAACGCTTGGGCGATGGCTTCTACGAGCAAAAACTCATCCGTGAACAGGTGATGCAGCTCACGGGCCAGCGCTTTCTGGGTGACTACAGCGATGATCAGGCGCAGTATCAGGCACTCTTGGACGCGGGTGCGACCTTCGCCCAGCAGCAGCAACTGAGCCTGGGTGTGGCTCTGAGCGCGGAACAGGTGGCCGCGCTCACCAGCGACGTCGTCTGGTTGGTTCAGCGCGAGGTGGCATTGCCTGATGGAAGCACCACGCTGGCGTTGGTACCGCAGGTGTATCTGGCGCCCCGCGAAGGCGATTTGGCGGCGGACGGCAAGCTCTTTGGTGGCAGCAGTACCGCCCTGATCGCCGGGCGCGACGTGAGTATCGACCTGGAAGGAGAACTGACCAACAGCGGCAGCATCGCTGGCCGGCAGCTTACTCAGATCAGCGCCCAGGGCATCAGCAATCTGGGCGGCAGCGTGGCGGGTAACAGCGTCAGCCTGCAAGCTGAAGAAGACATCCGCAACGTCGGTGGCACCATCGGGGCGCAAAGCGCCATAGCCCTGCATGCGGGCGGTGACATCGAAATCACGACCACCACGATGGAAGGAAGCGGGCAGACCCGCCGCGCGAGCTACAGCGGCGAATACGTGGACCGGGTGGCGGCGCTCTACGTGAGTAACGCGAACGGGGTGCTGGTGGCCAGCGCGGGCAACGACGTCAACCTTACCGGGGCGATCATCAGCAGCGCGGGCAGCGTGAGCCTGAGCGCGGACAACGACATCAACCTGAACACGGTGCAGACTGGCAGTCAGAGCGACGTGGTATGGAATCGCAAGAACTACGTGCACCTGAACCAGAGCGACGAAGTGGGCAGCCAGATCAGCGCAGGTGGTGATGTCACGCTGAATGCCGGCAACGACATCTACAGTCGTGCAGGCAGTGTGCAGGCGGATGGAGTACTGACGGCCACGGCGGGCCATGACATCACTCTCGAAGCGGGGATGTCAAGTTACAGCATGGACGCGGCCAGCTACGCCAGCGGCAGCAGCGGAATCAGTTCAGGTAGTACCACCAGCAGGACGAGTCTGGGTGAGGAGATCGTGAAGGCCAGCGCCTGGGGCGGCGAGACGGTCAACTTGGAGGCCAAGCATGACCTGATCGTGGCAGGCAGTCAGGTCATCGGCGATAAGGGAACGAGTCTTAGCGCGGGGAATGACTTAAGTCTGGAGTCCGTCGAAACGCGCAGTCATCAATCTCACTACGAACGATCCACGCAAAGTGGCTTTTCGGCGAGTGGCGGTACATCTGTCAGTGTGGGTAGTCAGTCTCAGAGCCTGGACCAGCGGGGCACGCAGACGCAGGCCAATGGAAGCACGGTGGGTAGCACGCTGGGCAATGTGACCCTGACAGCGGGGAAGAACTACACCCAAACAGGCTCGAATGTGCTGACACCTAACGGGGATATCAGCATCGAGGCCGAGACCGTTCAGATCGGCGAGGCGCGGGAAACCAGCAACTTGAGCACCGAGCAGAAGTTCAGCCAGGGTGGCTTGAGCCTGGGGCTGAGCAATCCAATGATTTCGGCCCTGCAGGGAATGAGCAACGTGGCCCAAGCGACGGATAACACCGATAACGAGCGCATGAAGGCTCTGGGTGCGGCGACGCTGGCCATGCAGGCGAATCAGATGCTTGCTGGTATGCAGGGCACGGCCCAGGCAGGTGGCGGTGGCGCTTCCACCAGCGCAAGCATCAGCGTCAGCATTGGCTCGTCCAGCAGCAAGTCCACGTTGGAGAGCCAGTCCAACACGGCCCATGGCAGCCAGGTGATGGCCGGCGGGAATATCAGTATCCGGGCCAGTGGCGCAGGCGTGAATTCCGGCATTCTGATCCAAGGTTCGGACATCAACGCCAAAGGGGACGCCAGTCTGAGCGCGGAGGGGGATGTTGCGCTGTTGGCCGCACGCAACTACCGCGAGCAGCACAGCGACCAGAGCAGTAGCAACGCTAGTGTGGGGGTTAGCTATGGCATGGGCAGCCAGAACGGCTTCAGCATCAACCTCAGTGCCGGCTTTAGCCAAGGCAGCGGTGATGGGGAGGAAACGGTCTACACGAACACCCATGTCAATGCAAAGAATCTGAGTATCCACAGTGGAGGTGACGTCACACTCAAGGGGGCTGTGGCTGAGGCAGATCAGATCAAGGCCGACATCGGCGGTGATCTCAAGATCGAGAGCCTGCAGAACTACGCTACGTATACTGAAAATAGTCAGAGTGCAGGCTTCAGCTTGAGTCTGTGCATTCCACCGATCTGCTACGGTACCAGCAGTGTCAGTGGGAACTACGGGCAGACGAATATCAACAGCAATTACAAGAGCGTCACGGAGCAATCTGGGCTCCGAGCGGGTGACGGAGGGTTCCAGGTCAATGTGGCGGGGCACACGAGCCTCATCGGCGGATCTGTGACCAGTACCGATAAGGCCGTTCAGGAAGAACGCAACAGCTTCCTGACGGCCAGTCTCACAACGCGTGACATCAAAAACGAGGCCCGTTACCAGGCGAACGCCAGCAGCTTCGGCGCTGGCACAGACGTCACAATCGATGACAACTATGACCTCACAAAACCTAAACCCTTTCTAATCGGTGGAAATGGCAGTGATGGTGACAAGGATCGCAGCGTCACTACAGCTGGTATCAGCGGTATTGCGGGCCATCAAGATGTCAGAACGGGTGACAAGGAAGCCGGTATTCCCAATAACTTCGATTTGGACGAAGTGCTAGAGGATTTGGATAATCAAGTCGTCATTACGCAGGCATTTGATCAATATAGCCACCCTTTGGTGGATAGCTATGCCGAAGCGATGTACCAGCAGTTGCAGAGTAGTGATCCGGATGAGGCGGCAAATTGGGCCGATGGCGGGACTTATAGGGCGCTTCTGCAAGCGATTGCAGGTGGATTTGCAGGAAGCAACGCTCAATCTGCATTTAGCGCACTAGGTGCAGTGGGTTCAGGAGCTTGGAGTACGGCAAGGCCTGAAGCGATAAAGCGATTGACAGCTCTTTGGACAAGTTTAACAAGTGGCCCCAAAGCTGTAGTAAATGAGAAGAAGGAGTAAAGATCGCCGTTGCCCGAGAGTCAGTTTGTATCCGTCTTATTGGCTTGTGCCCAACAAGGGGTCGTGGGTTTTTAGGAACACCGGCTACTGCGTACAGGTAAATGGGCAGCCAAGACCCGAGTGCGGCAGAAATTTTGACGCATCATCTCCTACGTACCCCCAGCGCAATCGCCCCCGCCACCACCCCCCAGAACGCCGACCCCACGCCTGCGATCACCACGCCGCTGAGCGTGACGAGGAAGGTGATGAGCGCGGCCTCGCGCTGGTCTTCCTGCGCGAAGGCGGCGGCGAGCGCGCCGGCGATGCTGCCCAGCAGGGCCAGGCCGGCGATGGCCGCGACCAGTTCCTTGGGGAAGGCCAGCAACAGGCCTGTGACCGTGGCGCCGAAGACGCCCACCAGCACATAGAGCAGGCCGCAGACCACGGCGGCGGTGTAGCGCTTGGCCTTGTCTTCGTGCGCCTCGCGGCCCATGCAGATGGCGGCGGTGATGGCGCTGAAGTTCAGCGCGAAGGCGCCGAAGGGTGCGAGCAGCAGGGTGGCCACGCCCGTCATCGTGAGCAGGCGCGAGATGGGCATGTCGTACCCCGCCGCTCGGATGGCGGCCACGCCGGGCAAGTTCTGCGAGGCCATGGTCACGACAAACAGCGGCAGCGCCAGGCTGACGATGGCGGACAGCGTGAACTGTGGCATCGTGAAGACCGGCAAGGCCAGTGAGAAGCTCACCGTGTTCCAGGCCAGTTGCCCGCGCAGCGCGGCGTAGGCGATGGCGATCACCAGCGTCAGAGGCACGGCGTAGCGCGGCACGAAGCGTTTGCCCAGCAGGTAGGTGGCCAGCATCAGCAGCACGAGCGGCAGCGCGGTTTGCGCCGCGCCAAAGGCGTTCAGGCCGAAGCGTGCCAGCACACCCGCCAGTAGGGCCGCGGCCAGGGTCATGGGGATGCGGTTCATCACCCGCTCGAACCAGCCCGTGGCACCCGCCACGGTGATCAGCGCCGCGCTGACGATGAAGGCGCCGATGGCCTCGGCCATCGAAAAGCCGCCCGCCAACCCGGCAGCGGCCAACACCGCCGCGCCCGGCGTCGACCAAGCCACCATCACCGGCTGGCGCAGGATCAGCGAGGGCAGGGCGGAGCAAAGGCCCATGCCGATGCCCAGCGCCCACATCCAGGAGCTGATTTCCTCCGGCGTCGCGCCGAAGGATTGCGCGGCCTGGAACACGAGCGCGACGGAACTGGTGAAACCCACCAACACGGCGACGAAGCCTGCGCTGGCGGCGGAGAGTTGGAGGTCTTTGAAGAAACGCATACGGCGGGAAAATTCAGTTTGATCTATGAGTACCAAGGATGCTGGCCGGCACGAAGAGGTGGGGTGAAGGCGGAGCGAAGTCAAGGAGGAGGAACGGCACAGCCGTTCCGGGGGACATGAGCGCAGCCTTTACCCCGCGTCCTCGTGCCCTCACCTATTCGCCTATGTGGCCAGCGCTTTGTCAGGGAGCGTCGCCTTTCAAAAGCCGCGCCTCGATGTTCTCGATCACCGCAGGCAAATCGGCCACGCTATCGATCACGTAATGCGCGCCCGCATCCTGCAGTCGGCGCCGGGCCTTGGCGAGGCGGGTCTCGTACTCGGTGGGATGTTCCGCCTTCATGGCCTGCACATCCGCCAGCGTGTAACCCATTTCATTGCCCGACAGCGCCAGGCCCACACTCCACATGCCGGCATTGCGACCTTCCTCCACGCCGGGCGTGGTGTCGTCCACCTTCACGCAGGCGCGCACATTCGGCACCTGCAGCGCCAGCAGATTGGCCAGGGCCATGTAGGCGCCGGGCCGGCCGCCCGCGGGCAACTCGTCACCCGCGATCACGTGGTCCGGCGCGATGCCGGCCTGCTGCGCCAGCGGGCGCAGCACGTCCATCACCTGCTTGGGGTAACCCGAGCAGGAACCGATCTTGATGCCGCGCGCGCGCAGCCAGGCCAGCGTCTCCACCGCACCGGGTATCGGCTGCGAGTAGGCGCCCACCTTCTCGATCTGCATGGGCATGAAGCGCTCGTAGATCGCGTCGATGTCGGCCTCGGTCGAGGGTCGGCTAAAGGTGGTTTGCCACTGGGCCTGCACGCTGGGGTCGTTCAGCAACTGGTGGATGTGCAGGCGCTTGGACAGGCCCATGGGCCCGCGTGCCTGGTCCAGCGTGATGCGGATGCCGAAGGTCTGGAAGGCGTCCACGAAGATCTGCGTGGGCGCGAGCGAGCCATGGTCGACCAGGGTGCCGGCCCAGTCGAAGATCACGGCGAGGACGGGCGAGGGCAGGGGGGCGGCATCACGTAGGTCATGGCTTCATTATCCTGCCCGGAGATGACGGCTGTTCCAGGGCGGCCAGCCGGGCGGCACGCTTCCCTGCAGCGAACCCAAACGCACAAGGCCGGTCACGCATTGCGCGTGACCGGCCTTGACGTGCCAGCCTGTGAGACCGTGCTTGGCGTCAGAAGTCCGCGCTCATCGAGACCCGCACCGAGCGGCCCGGCTGGGTGTAGGCGTCCAGCACGGTCGACGTGGCGGCGAGGCCCTGCACATCAGACCAGTTCCAGTATTTTTCGTCGCTCAGGTTGTAGACGCCGGCCGTCAGGCGCAGGTCCTTGCGGATGCGCCATTGGCCGCTGAGGTCATACACGGTGTATGCGTCGGGCAGGAACTGCGTGTTGGCGTCGACATCGCTCTTGTCCTTGGCCGCGCTGTGCGTGGCGTCCAGGCGCAGCATCCAGACCGGCGTGTCGTAGCGTACGCCGGCGGTCAGGCGCGCGGGGTTGACCGAGTCAAGCGGAACATCCTGTTTCGTATCGCGTCCCCGAGTCTGGCCATAGGTCAGGGGGGTAGACAGCGTGCCGCCCGCGAACTGACCGGCTTCGCCCCAGCGGATGTCGGCCTTGGCCTCAAAGCCACTGATCTCCACTTCCCCGATATTGATTGACTGGTACACCGTGGGGTCCGCTGGCGTTCCCGCGCCACTGACCTTCTGGTTGTCCTTGATGAAATCCTTGTAGCGGCCTGTGAACGCTGCAAAGTCCAAAGCGACACCGTCAAGTCGACCGCGCAGGCCCAGTTCGAATGTCTGGCTCTTTTCGGGTTTCAGATCCGGATTGGGAATGGTCTTGTAACCTTGGGCTGCGTTCTCGAAAAACGCGTTGACCTGCCCGGCATTGGGAGCCCGAAAACCCGTCGCATAGTTGCCAAACACGCTCCATTGCTCGGTCGTGCGCCAGAGCACGCCCAGTTTGGGGCTGGTGGCCTGACCCGAGATCGATTTGGCGTCGGCGGGAAAGTCTTGCTGGCTGGCGTCAATGCTGTAGTGGTCGAAGCGCACGCCGGGCGTCACGCTGACGTCGCCCATGATGAATTCGTCCTGCGCATAAAGGGCGGCGCTGGTCTCGCGGGTGTTGGGGAAGCGCTTGAGCGGAAAGGTCTCGCCGGCGGGTGGTGTCACGCCGTCCTGCTCGTTGACCACGTCCGTGACGACGTAGTCGACGCCATAGGTGATCTTCTGGGCCGTGCCACCGTCCATGCGCAGCAGCTTGCTGCCTTGCAGATTGGACTGCCAGGTCGTTTCGTCATAGGTCGTGTCGCGCACGCGATCCGTGGTGGTGCGATCCTCGTCAGCCCATTCGCGCGAGTGCGCGTCCTGATAGCTGAGTACGGCACGTACTTCGTCGGCCAGGGCCGTATCGACCTGCCAACGGCCATCCCAGGTTGCCCGGCTGCGTTCCATGTCGGTGCTGGCGTCAGAGCGCAGCACCGTGGCGGAGCGCGCCGTCAGCAGTTCATAGTCACTGCTCTTGTTCACATGCTCCAGCGTCAGTGCGTGTCGCTGGCCCCCGCCGGGTGTCCAGACCAGCTTGCCCAGCAGGCTGTAGTTTTCGTTTTCCTGCGGGTTGGGCGTGGTGCGGGTGCTGTTCTTGCTGTCGTTGCTGCCCTGGTTGTCCAGTTCCTGACCCCGCGAGCTGTTGGCGCCCAACAGCCACTGAAGCTCGTCGTTGATGCGGCCCGCCAGGGTAGTGCCAATGTGCTTGGACTGGTCTTCGCTGACGTAGCCCAGGGAAACCCGTCCGCCGAAACTTTTGTCGCCGTCCAGGAAATTGTTCGGGTCGGCGGTGATGAAATGAACCAGGCCGGCCATGCCGTCCGAACCATACAGGGCCGAAGTTGCGCCGCGCACGACTTCCACCCGTTGTACCAGGCCGACATCGAGGTAATCGCGTCCGAAGGCGGTGGCACCGAAGGCATAGCTGCGCGGCTGGCGGATGCCGTCCACCAGGATGAGCACGCGGTTGCCGTCCAGCCCGCGGATGTTGAAGCCGGCGTTCTGATCGCGGCCAGTACTGCCTTGGGCCATGCCAAAACGTGCTGGCGCGCGTTGAACGCTGACATTGGGCAATTCGCGCGCCACGTCACGGATGTCCCGGGCTTGTTTTTCCTCGATGGAGTCTGCATCGATGACGTCGATGGAAACCGCTAATTCATCGGCCGACTGCTCGACGCGTGAGCCACTGACGACGATTTCCTTGAGCAGTGCAACTTCCTGTGCCTGCGCGCTGAACGTTGGGCTGAGGAGGCAGATGGCCAGCCAGGCCAGCGGCCTGAGGCGGAAGGCGGGAACGACGTCACGACGGGATATGGGGTTGGAAGGCATGGACTTTCTTCTGTTTGGCAGTTGCATGAGAGAGTGGCAAGACCGGCACGCATGTCTGGCATGCAAGTCTTTGCAAAGTATATTAACAATGAGAATGATTCGCAATTAATAATCATGAGAGAATGGGCTTTCGGCGTTCCAGAGGTCTTCGAATGACGCCGGGGCGGCATGGCAGGCATGCCGCCTCGCCTGTCTGGACAGGGTCACGTGCATGCGAAGCCGCCTGGGGCATTCCATTTCATTCGTCCCGATCGAGGTTTTCATGAAACACAAAGCTCCTCTCCCCGTTTTTGTCGCGGCCAGCCTGGCCGTTCTGCTGGCGGCTTGTGCGGCCCCGTCCCAGCCGACGGCCGACAAGACCCTGGGGCCGGTCAACCCCGCAGGAGGGCATGGCTATGCGGCTTTCATGGGCAGTTATGACGTCAACCGTGACGGCCTGGTCACGCGCGAGGAATACGACACGTTGCGCAAACAGCGCTACGTGGCGGCCGACAGCAACCAGGATGGCTGGCTCAGCGAGGCCGAGTACGTGGCCGAGTTCGAGGCGCGTCTGAAGCAGCAGTACGCTGCGCAGAGCCGCCAGGTGGACGAGGGGTATCAGCAGATGATGAAACAGGCGCATGTGCGTTTCAACATCCTGGACAAGAACAAGGACGGTCGCCTGTCCGTCGAGGAAGAGCTGGACGTCGCCGAGCGCACCTTCAAGACCGGGGACGTGAACCTCGATGGCGTGGTGAATGCCGCCGACAACATGAAGAAGGATGCGAACTGACCATGAGCGGTTTTCTCAACACCTTTTTCGCCCGTGCTTCGCGCGCCCTGGCCTGCGCGGGCCTGATGCTGGCCGGCGCGGCCCAGGCCCACACGCCCTATCTGCTGCCCATGATTTTTGACCCGGCGCCCGATGCGGTTCTGAGCGTGGATGCGGGTTATGCCGAAAAATTCTTCCTGTCCGAAGTGAACTTTGGCGACACGCGCTTCGTGATCACCACGCCTGATGGCAGCGTGCTGCCCTTCGGCGAGGTGCATCAGCTCAAGTCACGCACCGTGGCCGAGCAGAAATTGCCCGGCGCCAAGGGCACCTATCGCCTGAGCACGGGTGTGCGGCTGGGTTCGATCTTTCGCAGCTGGGAGCAGGACGGCAAGGTGGAGATCTCGCGCGATGGGAGCAAAACCCCGCCGCCGGGCGTCAAGCTGCTGTCCCATTACCAGTCGCATTCGGTGTCCGAGGCCTACGTGACCGCTGGTGCGCCGAACAAGCGCGCAGTGGAGCCGACCCTGCAGGGCCTGGAAATCGCGCCAGTCACCCATCCGAACGACCTGTTCACGGGCGAGAAATTTGAGTTCACTGTGCTGTTCGATGGCAAACCGCTGGCCGGGCAGACGGTGGACATCTACCGTTCCCCCATGGACCTGGGCAGCGAGCACACCAGCGCCAGCGTCAAGACCGATGCGCAAGGTCGCGTCGCCTACGCGATGACCCAACCCGGTGTCTACCTGGCCTTGGTGCGTTACCGGGGTGCGGCGCCGCAGGGCGCGGCCGCGCCGATGTACGGCTACAACTACACCTTGACCTTCCGGGTGCTGACGCCCTGATCAGGCCTTAGGCTTGAGGCGCGCGGCTCGGTTTTCCGACCTGCGTCAAGGCAGGTGGACTCTCAGCCCAGGCGCAGCGCCATCACGCCCGCGACGATGACGGCCGTGCCCATGGCGCGGCGCGGCGTGAAGCGCTCGCGCAACAGCCAGGCACCGATCAGCGCCGCGAACAGCACCGAGGTCTCGCGCAGCGCGGCCACGGTGGCCACGGGCGCGCGCGTCATGGCCCAGAGCGCGATGCCGTAGGAGCCGAGCGAGGCCAGCGCGCCGCCCAGCGCGACCGGCCAGCGTTTCTGTGCGTAGGACAGCGCATGGGGCCATGCGGCCTTGCCACGCCGTGCCAGCACCAGCAAGGCAAAGGGCCAGCCGTCGAAGGCAAACAGCATCACCACGTAGCGCAGCGTGCCCAGGCCGTCCCCACCTTGGCTGGCCGTGCGCGCGCCCAGCGCATCGACCAGGGTATAGATGGCGATGATGACCGCGTTGGCCAGCGCGAAGCCCACGGCCTTGGGCGAGTCCAGCGCGTGGCGTGACAGCCCGAGCGCCAGCACGCCGCAGCACACACCCAGCACGCCGACCCAGGCCAACGGCGAAAGATGTTCTCCCACGAAAAGTGCCGAGCACAGCGCGACCAGCAAGGGCGCGCTGCCGCGCATCAGCGGGTAGGCCAGGCCCAGGTCGCCGTGATGGTAGGCGCGCGCCAGCGCGATGTAGTAGCCGATGTGGATCAGCACCGAGGCCGCGATGTAGGGCCAGGCCGCAAGTGGCGGCGGACCCAGCCAGAACAGCAGGGGCAGGGTGACGAGGGAACCAAGCAGGTGGATGAGCGCCGTGTCCAGCGTCTTGTCCTGGCTGGACTTGACCAGCGCGTTCCAACTCGCGTGCAGTAGCGCGCCGAACAGCACGGCGGCGGCGATGGGCCAAGTGAGCGTCATGCGGGAAGTGTCGCAGAACCTGGCCAGTTGCCCTCAACCGTCGCAAACCGCCGCCAGCGCCATGCGCTGGAGACGGGCGCGAACGGCACGCACGCATGCATGCGCAACGAATTTACGCCGAATTTATGCGCTGAGCTCCGGCCGGGGCTGGTGACTTTACGGGGGTGGCTTCGAGAATTTCTGCATGGCCGCCGAGGTCTTGGCGGCCTTCACCGAACAGAAGTGCAGGAGTTCTTTCATGATCGAATTCGTCACGGTCCTGGGGCTGGCCCTCGTGCTGGGCTGGCCGCTGGGACGTTATCTCGCCGCCGTGATGCGCGGCGAACCCATGCGGGGTGACCGGCTCTTCGGCTGGTTCGAGCGCCTCCTCTACCGCCTGCTGGGCGTGGGCCCCGCGCAGGGCATGGGCTGGAAGGCCTATGCCGGCGCCTTCCTGCTCAGCAACCTCGTGCTGGGCCTGCTGGCCATGGGCATCTTCATGACCCAGGCCTGGCTGCCGCTGAACCCGAACGATGCGCCGAACATGCGCTGGGATCTGGCGCTGCACACCGCGGTCTCTTTCCTGACCAACACCAACCAGCAGCACTACTCGGGTCAGGCGCAGTTGTCCTACCTGGCACAGATGACGGGCGTCGTCGGCCTGCAAGTGATCACGCCCATGATGGGCCTGGCCCTGGTGGTGGCCACGCTGCGCGGCCTGTTTGGCGGTCGCAATGCGCGGGTGGCGAACACGGGCCAGCCAGATGCGGTTTCCTTGGACTTGGGCAACTACTGGGCTGACGTGATCCGCCCCACCGTGCGGGTGTTCCTGCCGCTGTGCCTGCTGCTTTCGCTGCTGTTGGCCTGGCAGGGCGTGCCGTCCACCTTGGCGGGTGGTCCGGTGGCGACGCCGATGGATGCCAGTGTGACCCTGAAGGAACAGAGGATTCCCCTGGGCCCCGTCGCGCCCATGGTCGCGGCCAAGCAACTGGGCACCAACGGCGGCGGCTGGTACGGCCCCAACAGCGCGGTGCCGCTGGAGAACCCGACGCCTTTGTCCAACCTGCTACAGACGCTGGCCATCATCCTCTTGCCGGTGTCGGTGGCCTTCATGGTGGGTGCTTTCACCGGGCGCAGGAAGTTCGCGGCGCTGGTGCTCGGGTGCATGCTGCTCATGTCGCTGGCGTCCACGGGGCTCGCGTTGTGGTCTGAAGGGCATTCGTCCTCCGCGACCGACATCGCGCTGATGGAGGGCAAGGAAGTGCGCCTGGGCGCCGATGCCTCCGCCCTCTGGGCCGCGTTGACCACACAGACCAGCAATGGCTCGGTCAATGCCATGCACGACTCGCTGGCGCCGCTGACCGGGCTGGTCACCCTCGGCAACATGCTGGTCAACGCCATCTGGGGCGGCATTGGCTGCGGCCTGCAGCAGTTCCTGGTCTACCTGTTGCTGAGCGTGTTCCTCGCCGGCCTGATGACCGGGCGCACGCCGGAATTGTTCGGCCGCAAGATCGAGGCACCGGAAGTGAAATTGCTGGCCGTGCTGGTGCTGCTGCAGCCGCTGGTGGTGCTGGGGTTCACCGCCGTCACGCTGGTCCTGCCGTCCATCACGGGCAATTCCAACCCGGCTTTCCACGGCATCAGCCAGGTGCTCTATGAATATGCATCGGCCTTTGCCAACAACGGCTCCGGCTTCGAGGGACTGGGTGACGCCACCTATTGGTGGAACCTGAGCTGCGCCGCGGTGCTGGCTTTGGGCCGTTACCCGGCCTTGATCCTGCCGCTGGTGATTGCCGCCTTGCTGGCCCGCAAACGCCTCGCGCCCGAGGGTGCCGGCACTCTGCAAATTGAGACACCGACCTTCGCCCTGACCCTGATCGCGGTCATCGTGATCCTGACCCTGCTCCAGTTCATGCCCGTGCTGGTGCTGGGCCCCGTCGCCGAACACCTGTCGATGGGTGCTCGGTGAACGCAGTGGAACGCACTTGGAGAACTTCATCATGAACGTCAAGACAATGTTTCCCGCGACCGCTCCAGGCCGCCCAGTCGCGCTGCTGGATGCCGCCGGGTTCAAGGCCGCGCTGCGGGCTTCCTTCGTCAAGCTCGCGCCACAACACGCCTTCAAGAACCCGGTGATGGCCGTGGTCTGGTTTGGCACGCTCTGGTGCGCGGTGCTGACCCTGCTGGGGGCGACGCCCGCAGGCATGGGTTGGGCTGTGACGGCGCTGCTTCTGGTCACCGTGCTGTTCGCCAATTTCGCCGAGGCCGTGGCCGAGGCGCGCGGGCGTGGCCAGGCCGCCTCGCTGCGTCGCGTGCGCAAGGGGCTGGTGGCACGCCGTGTGGACCGTATGGACACCATCCACCGCGCGCAGAGCATTCCGGCGGCGGAACTGGCGACGAACGATCTGATCGTCGTCTCCGCGGGTGAGATTGTTCCCGCCGATGGCGAGATCGTGCACGGCCTGGCCACCCTCAATGAATCAGCGGTGACAGGCGAATCGGCGCCCGTGCTGCGCGAGGCGGGCACCGATCGCTCCGGCGTGATCGGCGGCACCAAGGTGCTGTCCGACGAAATTGTGGTGCGTGTCACGGCCTTGCCAGGGCACAGCTTCCTCGACCGCATGATCGCCCTGGTCGAGGGCGCGAACCGGCAGAAGACGCCGAACGAAGTGGCGCTCGGTCTGCTGTTGTTGACCATGACCGCGACCTTCCTGATTGTGGTCCTCAGCCTGCCCTTCATCGCGTCCTTTGTCGGGGTGACGCTCGACCCGCTGTTGCTGGTCGCGCTCTTGGTCTGCCTGATCCCAACCACCATCGGCGGCCTGCTGCCCGCCATCGGCATCGCGGGCATGAACCGCGCGCTGGCGGCCAATGTGCTGGCCAAGTCCGGCAAGGCCGTGGAGGCGGCGGGCGATGTGGACGTGCTGCTGCTGGACAAGACCGGCACCATCACCCACGGCGACCGCCAAGCCACGGTGCTGCATGCGCTGGCCGGCGTGGATCTGTCCGCCTTGCGCGAAGCCGCCTTGCTGGCTTCGTTGGCCGACCCGACGCCCGAGGGCAAGTCCATCGTCAAACTGGCGCGTCGCGTCAACCGTGACGGTACGCCCGCGCCCCTGGAAGAACCGGTGGGCGCGCGTTTCATCGCCTTCAGCGCTTCGACCCGCATGTCGGGCGTGGACCTGCCCGATGGCCGCTCGATCCGCAAGGGCGCCATGGATGCCATCGTGCACCGCGTGCACGAGGTGGGTGGCAGCGTGCCGGTGGAACTGCAGGCCCGCGTCGAGCAGGTCGCTCGCAAGGGCGCCACGCCCCTGGTCATCGCCGAAGGTCGCCACGTGCTGGGCGTGGTGGAGCTGGCCGACGTGGTCAAGCATGGCATCAAGGAGAAGTTCGCCCAACTGCGCGCCATGGGCATCCGCACGGTGATGATCACCGGCGACAACCCGCTGACCGCCGCCGCCATCGCCGCCGAGGCCGGAGTGGATGACTACATCGCCGAGGCCCGGCCCGAAGACAAGCTGGCGCGTATCCGTGCCGAACAGGCCGGCGGCCGCCTGGTGGCCATGGTGGGGGACGGCAGCAACGACGCGCCTGCGCTGGCCCAGGCCGACGTGGGCCTGGCGATGAACTCCGGCACGCAGGCCGCCAAGGAGGCTGGCAACATGGTCGACCTGGACTCGGACCCCGCCAAGCTGCTGCAGGTGGTGGAGGTGGGCAAGCAGCAGCTCATCACGCGTGGCGCGCTGACCACCTTCTCGCTGGCCAATGACGTGTCCAAGTACTTCGCCATCCTGCCGGCCTTGTTCGCGGGGGCGATTCCTTCGATGGCGGCGCTGAACGTGATGCAGCTGTCCAGCCCGGCCAACGCGGTGATCGCGGCGCTGGTCTTCAACGCCCTCATCATTCCCCTGCTGATTCCGCTGGCCTTGCGGGGCGTGCGCTTCCGCCCCATGGGCGCCACCGCGCTGCTGCGTCGCAACATGCTGGTCTATGGCCTGGGCGGCGTGCTCCTGCCTTTCCCGGCGATCAAGCTGATCGACATGGTGCTGGCCGCGACGGTCGGCGTCTGAAGTCTGCAGCCTCATCCAAACATCACGAGGTCTCATCATGAAAACCACGTATTCTTCCCTGCGGGCATCACTGGGCCTGGCCCTGGTGTCGTTGCTGCTGTTGGGCCTGTTCTATTCCCTGGCCGCGACGGGCCTGGGTGGTCTGCTGTTTCCGCGGACGGCCGCCGGCAGCCTGATCGAACGCGATGGCAAGGTCGTCGGCTCTGCCCTGGTGGCGCAACCCTTTGCCGACAAGCGTTACTTCCAGCCGCGACCCTCGTCGGCCAACTACGACCTGATGGCGCTGGCCGGCAGCAACCAGGCGCGCAGCAATCCCGATCTGCGCCAGCGCATCGAGCAGACCCGTGCCGCCGTGGCCGCGCGCGAAGGCATCGCGCCCGAGGCCGTGCCGGGTGACCTGCTCACCCAGTCTGGCGGCGGCATCGACCCGCACATCAGTCCGGAGGGCGCACGCATCCAGATCGCGCGGGTCGCGCAGGCGCGGGGTTGGGATGCGGCGAAGGTAGCCGGACTGGTTGCCTTGCACACCGAAGGCCCGCAGTTCGGTCTGTTCGGCCAGCCGCGTGTCAACGTGCTGGAGCTGAATCTGGCGCTCGATGCCTTCCCGGCATCCGCATCCGGGGTGCACAAGCCGTCAGGCGTTCAGTGATATGAACCCCCTGGGGGACTGTCTGCAAACCGGGGACATTCTCCTCGGCTTGCGGACGCAGACCAAGCTGAACCTGCTGATGGAGATCAGCCGGCATGTCGAGCGCATGCATGGGCTGCCGGCGGAGAACGTGGCCTCCGCGCTCCTGCGACGGGAACGGGCCGGTTCGACCGCCATCGGGGAGGGCGTCGCCATTCCCCATGCCAGGGTGAAGGATCTGGACCGGATTCTCGCCCTCTACATCCGGCCGGCTTCGCCGCTGGCTTTCGATGCGCCGGATGGGCAACCCGTTTCGGATGTGCTCGTGCTGCTGGTCCCCAGCCCGGCGGCGCAGATGCATCTTGACATGCTGGCCCAGGCCGCGTCCCTGTTCTCCCATCGCGCTTTCCGCGGCGCGCTGCAACGCAGCGAAACACCGTGGCAGATCAAACAGTGTTTCGATGACCGCGGCGCATGCGCCTGAACAGATAGGATGGAGCTTGTCATGGGAACCGAACAAACCGAACAGGCCGATGCCTTGCTGGGTGAACTCAAGCGCCAGACCGCCGGACGCCTGACGGTGTTTCTGGGCGCCGCGCCCGGTGTCGGCAAGACCTATGCGATGTTGTCGCGCGCGCGCGAATTGCAGAAGCAGGGCATCGACATCGTCGTCGGCATCGTCGAGACCCATGGTCGCGCCGAAACCGCCGCCTTGCTGGAGGGGCTGGAAATCATTCCGCGCCGGCGCATCGATTACCAAGGTCGCCAGCTGGAGGAATTGGACATCGACGCGGTGCTGGTGCGCCGTCCGCGCGTGGCGATGATCGACGAGCTGGCCCACCGCAACGCGCCGGGCAGCCGCCACGAGAGGCGCTGGCAGGACGTGGAGGAATTGCTGGACGCGGGCATCGACGTGTGCACCGCTGTCAACATCCAGCACCTGGAAAGCCTGAATGACGTCGTGCACCGCATCACCGGCGTGCGCGTGAGCGAGACCGTGCCGGACGCGCTGTTCGACCGTCTGCGTGACATCCGCCTGGTCGATCTGCCGCCGCGTGAACTGATTGAGCGACTCAAGCAGGGCAAGGTCTATCTGCCTGAGCAGGCCGAGCGCGCCCTGCAGGCTTTTTTCTTGCCCTCGAACTTGGCCGCGTTGCGCGAACTCGCGATGCAGACGGCCGCCGACCGCGTGGACGAAGACCTGCGCGAGACCCAGGCCGCGCGTGGCCTGCCGGGCTTGGCGCTGCGCAGGAGGGTGTTGGTCGCCATCGATGGCCTGGGTTCGTCCGAGTACCTGGTGCGCGCGGGCCGTCGCATCGCCGAGAGGCGCGACGCCCCGTGGAGCGTGGTCACGGTGCAGGCTGGGTCGGGCGACAAGGTGGATCCAGCGCGGCAGGCCGAGCTGGACCGCGCTTTCGCGTTGGCGCGCAATCTCGGCGCGGACACCGAAGTGCTGCACGGCCCGCGCATCGCCGATGCCTTGCTCGACCACGCCGCGAGCGGCGGCAGTTCGACCCTGGTCATCGGACGCACGCGCGAGCGGCCCTTCGCGCGCATGGTCAACCGCACACTCACGCAGCAGCTTCTGCAGCACGGAACGCATTACGAGCTGGTCATCATCAGCGCGCCGCAGGCACGGGTCCGTGCACGTCGCCGTTGGGAAAGTCCAGCTACCTGGCTGGGCCGCTACGACTTGACCATGGCCTTGTTCGCCACGCTGGCCGCTGTCGCGGTGGCCTGGGCCGCGGAGCGCTGGCTGAGCCTGAGTGATCTGTCCATGGTGTTCATCGTCGCCGTGGTGCTGGTCGCGGCGCGCACGCGTATGGCCGCGGCAGTGGTCGCGGCGGGCCTGTGCTTTCTCGCCTACAACTTCTTCTTCATCGAACCGCGCTTCACGCTGTTCATCGGCGCGCGTCAGGGCGTGGCCACGGTCTTTCTCTTCCTGATCGCCGCGTTGGTGGCCGGTCGCCTGGCCTCGCAGCTGCGCATGCAGGTGTTGGCCTTGCGCGCCGCGAACGCGCATGCGACGGCCTTGCAGGGCTTGGGCCGGCAATTGAGCGCAGCGGCCGATCTGGGCGAAGTGCTGCAGGCTGGCCGCGCCGCATTGGAGCGCCATCTGAGCGCTGGCGTCTGGTTGCGCGTTGGCGAGGTGGGCGACAGCACCGAGGCCAGTTCCCCCAACGCCGGGCTGGAGGACATTGACCGGGCCGCGATGGACTGGGCGCTGTCCCATGGGCAGTCCGCCGGGCGATACACCGACACCCTGGCCGGGGCGGCCTGGTGGTGGCTGCCGTTGCGCGAGGAGCCGGGGGCCAGCGGGCCGGCGGGCCAGGGCGTCATCGGCGTGATGGGGCTGCGCTTCGGCGTGGACGCCCGGCGGCTGTCCCATGCGCAGCGCCGCCTCGCCGAGGCCATGGCCGAGGACATCGCCCAGGCCGCCTTGCGTGCGCGGCTGGTGGCCGATCTGGAAACAGCGCGCGTCAGCAACGAAACCGAGCGCCTGCGTTCGGCCTTGCTGTCCTCGGTCTCGCACGATCTGCGCTCGCCGCTGGCGGCCATGATTGGCTCGGCCGGTAGCCTGGCGGGTTACAGCGAGGCCATGAGCGCCGAGGACCGCAAGAACCTGCTCGACACCATCCTGGTCGAGGGCGAGCGGCTGGACCGCTACATCCAGAACCTGCTGGACATGACGCGGCTGGGCCACACGGGCCTGAGCCTCAAGCGCGACTGGATCGGCGTGGACGAACTGATCGGCTCGGCCACCGGTCGGCTGCGCCGCTACCAGCCCGGTGTGCAACTGCAGGTCACGATGGCGCCGAACCTGCCGCCGATCTGGGTGCATCCGGCGCTGGTGGAGCAGGCCTTGTTCAACGTGCTCGAAAACGCGGCCAAGTTCTCCCCCCCGGGGGAACCCATAGCCATCACGGCGCGCCTGGTGGACGATGAGGGGGGGGTGTCGCGCCGGGAGGTCCTGCAACTGGACGTGCGCGACCGCGGCCCCGGCATCCCGGAGGACGAGCGCGGACGCATCTTCGACATGTTCTACAGTGTCGAGCGCGGCGACCGCGGTCGCCATGGCACCGGCCTGGGGCTCACCATCGCGCAGGGCATGGTTGGCGCGCATGGTGGCGCCGTCGCGGCCTTGCCGGGGCCGGACGGACGTGGCACCGTGATCCGCATCACCCTGCCTTTGCTCACGCCACCGGTGATGCCGCCCTCGAAACCGCCGTCGGCCGTCGGTCGATAGAGCGACGCTGAAGACCGTGCCCTAGACGTCCATGCCCATGTCCACCTCCGCATCGCCTCCTGTGCCGGCCTCCACGCCGGTGCGTGTGCTGGTGATCGACGACGAGCCGCAGATCCGCCGCTTCCTGGACATCAGCCTGCGCGCACAGGGCTATGACGTCGCGCTGGCCGCGAGCGGGCGGGAAGGGTTGGCCGCGCTGGCGGCCCAGGGCGCGGACCTGCTCATCCTGGACATCGGCCTGCCCGACATCGATGGCCATGAGGTGCTGCGCGAGCTGCGGGCTTGGTCCCAGGTGCCAGTGATCATGCTCAGCGTGCGCGCGGGCGAGTCGGAGAAGGTCATGGCGCTGGACGAGGGCGCCAACGATTACGTGACCAAGCCCTTTGGCACGCAGGAACTGATGGCCCGCATCCGCGTTCTGCTGCGCCAACAGGCCGGTGTGAAGGAGGAGAGCGCGATGTTCGACGACGGCCACCTGCGCATCGATCTCGCGCGGCGCGAAGTCCGGCTGGATGGCGAACTGCTCGCCCTGGGCCGCAAGGAGTACGCCCTGCTGGCGCTGCTGCTCAAGCACGCCGGGCGTGTGGTCACCCAGCCACAGATCCTGCGCGAGGTCTGGGGGGCGACCCACCAGGACGACACGCATTACGTGCGCATCCTGGTCGGCAAGTTGCGGCAGAAACTGGGCGACGACGCCGTGGCCCCGCGCTACATCGCCACCGAGCCGGGCGTGGGGCTGCGCTTTCTGGCCAGCCCGCCCTGAAACCAAGGCCGGTATCAGAGCCGCCCTCGGGGGTGTCGCGGCACGGGACGGCCACATGCCCGATGTTTCGCCGGACTGCACCAGAACAGTGAAATCCGGCGCCCCTGCCAGCGCCGACAGCGCGCTGGACCTGCTTGCCCCTTCGGGCGGCGGGCACGAGGCTTGCATTGATCGGTCAGGCCGCCGTCATCAGCGCGTCACGGTGACGTCACACGATGCCGGTTTCCACCATCAGGAGCATTCACCATGCGCATGCGTCTTTCTTTCCGGACCTGGGTGTTCGCGGCCGCGCTGGCCGGAACCGCCTCGGCGGCCTTGGCCCAGAAAACCACCTTGCTGGTCTACACCGCGCTGGAAACCGACCAGCTCAAGGCCTACCAGGAAGGTTTCAACAAGGTCGAGCCCGAGATCGAAATCAAATGGGTGCGCGACAGCACGGGCGTCATCACTGCCAAACTGCTGGCTGAAAAGGCCAATCCGCAGGCCGACGTGGTGATGGGGGTGGCGGCCTCCAGCCTCGCGCTGCTCGACACCAACAAGATGCTGGAGCCCTACGCGCCGGCCAACCTCAAGGCCATCAGCCCCGCCTACAAGGACAAGAAGACCCCGCCCGCCTGGTTTGGCATGGATGTCTGGGGCGCGACGGTCTGCTTCAACACCGTGGAAGCCGAGAAAAAGGGCATCAAGAAACCCGAGAGCTGGAAGGATCTGACCAAGCCCGAGTTCAAGGGCCAGGTGGTCATGCCCAATCCGGCCTCCAGCGGCACCGGCTACTTCGACGTGGCGGCTTGGCTGACCCTGTGGGGCGACAAGGACGGCAAGGGCGATGGCTGGAAGTTCATGGATGCGTTGCACGAGAACATCGCCCAGTACACGCACAGCGGCAGCAAGCCCTGCAACATGGCTGCCAGCGGCGAGTACGTAGCGGGCATCAGTTTCGAATACCGCGGCAACAGCAACAAGGCCAAGGGCGCGCCGATCGACCTGGTCTTCCCCAAGGAAGGACTGGGCTGGGATCTGGAAGCCTTCGCCATCCAAAAAGGCACCAAGAACCTGGCTGCCGCGAAGAAGCTGGCGGACTGGGCTTCGAGCCTGGACGCGGCGAAGCTCTACGGCAAGAACTTCGCCATCACGGCCGTGCCCGGCGTGGCCGAGCCCCTGGCCAATGTGCCGGCGGATTACGAAAAGCGCCTGGTGAAGATGGACTTCGCCTGGTCGGCTTCCAACCGCGAGCGCATCCTGGCGGAGTGGACGAAGCGCTACGACAGCAAGACTGAAGTGAAGAAATAACCCCCCTGAGGCGCTGCGCGCCTTCCCCCCTGAACGCCAACCTGCCGTGGCAGGGGGGACGCCACCGGCGGCCTGGCAAAGCCAGTTCCGCGGTGGCCCACGAACAAAATACCGTGACATCCAGCCCTTATCTCTCGCTGCGCCAGGTCCGCAAGGACTTCGGTGCGTTCACGGCGCTGGACGGCATCGACCTGGATTTGCCGACGGGTGAGCTGGTCTGTTTTCTCGGGCCTTCGGGCTGCGGCAAGACGACGCTGTTGCGCATCATCGCGGGGCTGGAGGTGCAGAGCAGCGGGCAGGTGTGGCAGGACGGGCGTGACATTTCTGCGCTGCCGCCCGCGTTGCGGGACTACGGCATCGTGTTCCAGAGTTATGCCCTGTTCCCCAATCTGACGGTCGCGGCCAATGTGGCGTATGGCCTGAGCGGCACGATGGACAAGGCGCGCATCGCCGCGCGGGTGGACGAGTTGCTGACGCTGGTGGGCTTGCCCGGCAGCGAGCGCAAATACCCGGCGCAGTTGTCGGGCGGGCAGCAGCAGCGCATCGCGCTGGCGCGCGCGCTCGCCACCTCGCCCAGTCTGTTGTTGCTGGACGAACCGCTGTCGGCGCTGGACGCCATCGTGCGCGTGCACCTGCGCAAGGAGATCCGTGCGCTGCAGCGCAAGCTGGGGCTGACGACCATCATGGTCACGCACGATCAGGAGGAAGCGCTGTCCATGGCCGACCGCATCGTGGTCATGAACCAGGGCGTGATCGAGCAGGTCGGCACACCGCTGGAGATTTACCGCGCGCCCGCCACGCCCTTCGTGGCCGAGTTCGTGGGCAAGGTCAACCGCCTGCCCGCCGTGGCCGAGGGCGGGCATTGGTTCCGTTGTGGGCCGCTGCGCCTGCAGTGCACGCAAGGCGCGGAGTTCCGGCCTGGCCGTCCCGTGACGCTGTACCTGCGGCCGGAAGACCGGCGCATGATTGACGTGGCCGTGGACGACCCGGGCCGCTGCATGGGCGTGGTGCGCGGCGTTGAATTCCTGGGCGGCAACTGCCTGGCGGAGCTGGAGGTCGAAGGCCTGCGTGACGCCGAGGGCCAGCCCTTGCCCTTGCACCTGCAGTTCTCGCTCAACCAGATGGACGAGTTTGGCGTGCGTGTCGGCCAGCCGCTGCGTTTCGCGCTGCGCGCCGACCGGCTACGCGTGTTCCCGGCCGGGGCGGAGGCCGCGTGAGCAGCGCAGCGCCGATGGTCGGTGGCGGCCCGCGGCGTGGCCTGGGGTCACGCTTGCGGCAACCGGCCCGTCAGCGCCTGCACTGGACCGACGGGTTGGCGCGCGGCCTCCTGCTGCTGGTTGTCTTGCTGCTGCTGTGCTTCCTGGCCTTGCCGCTGCTGACCATCCTCTGGCAGGCGATGCTGGGCAAGGACGGTGGTTTTGTCGCGCTGGCCAATTTCGTCGCCTACGCTCAGACACCGGCCTTGCTGCAAAGCCTGTGGAACAGTGTCTGGGTGGCGGCGCTGGTCACGCTCATCACCGTGCCGTTGGCCTTTGGGTTTGCCTACGCACTCACGCGCACCTGCATGCGCATGAAGGGCCTGCTGCGCCTGACCGCGCTGATCCCGTTGCTCGCGCCCTCGCTGCTGTCGGCCATTTCATTGATCTACTGGTTCGGCAACCAGGGCGTGGCCAAGGGCCTGCTGCAAAGCCTGGGCTATGCGCAGATCTACGGCGCGCCGGGCATCGTGCTGGCCGAGTGCTTCTCGGTCTTTCCCCATGCGCTGATGATCCTGGTGACGGCGCTGACCCTGGCCGATGCACGGCTCTACGAAGCGGCGGATTCCATGGGAGCGAGTGCGGTGCGCAAGTTCTACACCATCACGTTGCCGGGAGCCAAGTACGGCCTGGTCTCGGCGGCGCTGGTGGTCTTCACCTTGGTAATGACGGACTTCGGCATTCCCAAGGTGATCGGCGGCAACTTCAACATGCTGGCCACGGACGTGTTCAAGCTGGTCATTGGCCAGCAGGACTTCGCCAAGGGCTCGGTGGTCGCCATCCTGCTGCTGGCGCCAGCCGTGCTGACCTTCGCTGTCGACCATCTGGTGCAGCGCCGCCAGACCGCCATGCTGGGCGCGCGCGCGGTGCCTTATATGCCCAAGCCGGCGTTGGGGCGCGACGCTGCGTTCTCGGTCTATTGCCTCGTGGTCGCGGTGCTGATGCTGGCCATGCTGGGCATGGCCATATTTGCCTCCCTGGCAACCTTCTGGCCCTACAACCTGAAGCCCAGCCTGAACCACTACCTTTACGGCCTCACCGAGGCGGAAGTGGGCGTGGGTTTTCTCAACAGCCTGCGCATGGCGGCGGGTGCGGCGCTGGGAGGAACGGTATTCGTGTTCATGGGGGCCTACCTGCTGGAAAAGACCGGACACGCTCGTGCGCAGGCTGCCGGTTTCGGCGTGGACGGATTGATCCGCGGCCTGCTGCGTCTGCTGGCCATGCTGCCCATGGCCGTGCCGGGCCTGGTGCTGGGTCTGGGCTACATCTTCTTCTTCAACGCGCCGGGCAACCCGTTGGGCGGTCTGTACCAGACCATGACCCTGTTGACGCTGTGCACCATCGTGCATTTCTACACCACCGGCCATCTGACGGCGGTGACGGCGCTCAAGGGCCTGGACAACGAGTTCGAGGCCGTCAGTGCCTCGCTCAAGGTGCCCTTCTACAAGACGGCCTGGCGCGTCACTTTGCCCATTTGCTTGCCAGCGCTGATCGACGTCGCGCGTTACTTCTTCGTCAATGCCATGACCACCGTGTCGGCCGTGGTGTTCCTGTACGCACCGCAGACCAAGGTGGCGGCCATCGCCATCCTGAACCTGGACGAGGCCGGCGAGACCGGGCCGGCCGCCGCGATGGCGGTGTTGATCACTGCGGTGTCCGGCCTCGCGAGCTTGTGCTTCATGGCCCTGGGCTGGTGGGCCGGGCGGCGTACGCAGGCCTGGCGTTCACGTTGAATTTTTCCAAGGTGGGCAGCATGGCGCAGAGCATGAGCAACAAACATTACGACCTGGTCGTCGTTGGCGCAGGTGTGGTCGGTCTGATGACCGCCTTCGCGGCCCGACAGCGGGGCTTGAAGGTCGCCGTGGTCGAACGCACAGCGCAGAGCATCGGGGCGTCCATCCGCAACTTCGGTTTCGTCACCGTCACGGGTCAACGGCGCGGCGAGCACTGGCGCCGTGCAATGAAGACGCGTGACGCCTGGCTGGCCATTGCGCCGCAGGCGGGTATCCCGGTCATCCATCCCGGCTTGTACCTCACGGCGCAGCGGCCCGAGGCCCTGGCCGTGGTCGAGGCCTTCTTGCGCACTGAAATGGGCGAGGGGTGCGAACTGCTGACGCCCGCGCAGACGCAGGCCCGCTTTGGACAAACGGCGCTGGGGCCGCACCTTGCCGCGCTCTACAGTCCGCACGAGCGCCGCGTGGAGTCGCGCGAGGCCATTCCCAAGCTCGCCGCCTGGCTGCAGGCGGCGCAGGGCGTGGACTTCCACTGGCGCACGGTGGTGCATGGTGTGGACCTGCCCACCGTCGCCACCAGCCGCGGTGTGCTGCGTGCCGACCATTGTGTGGTCTGTCCGGGCCATGAGTTGAACGCGCTCTACCCCGAGGCCATCGAGCAAGCCCGTATCCGCATGAGCACCTTGCAGATGATGCGCGTGCGGCCCGCCGTGCCCGTCCACCTGCCCGCAGCCCTGATGTCAGACCTCAGCCTGGTGCGATACGAGGGCTACAGTGAGTTACCCGAGGCCGCGCCACTGTTGCAGCGTCTGCAAGCGGAACAGGGTGAGCACCTGAAGCAGGGCGTGCACCTGATCGTGGTGCAGTCGGCCGATGGTTCGCTGGTGGTGGGCGACAGCCATGTCTACGGCGATGCCGAGGCGCCCTTCGGCAGCACGGCTGTGGACGAACTCATCCTGGACGAGTTGCGGCGCGTGCTGCCCGTGGCTGGGTCGGAGGGCGCCGTCGTGATCGAGCGCTGGACAGGCACCTACGCCAGCGCCGCCGACGTGGTGTTCAAGACGTCGCCGTCCCAGGGGGTGGCGCTGGGCATCGTGACCGGGGGCACGGGGGCCTCAACGTCTTATGCCTTCGCCGAGGAATTGCTGGCGCTGGCCCTCGGCGCATGAGGTCTGACCCCGGGTCGATACCCGCTCACACGCGAAAACCGGTGTTGTAATATCTGCTTACATATTCATGGAGGAGAGTGATCAATGAGCCAAGAAAAATACCGCCTTGTCACCCGCAGCGACTTTGATGGCCTGGTCTGCGCCGTGCTGCTGAACGAACTGGACATGATCGATGACATCAAGTTTGTCCACCCCAAGGACATGCAGGATGGCAAGGTCGAGATCAGCCAGCGCGACATCACCACCAACCTGCCCTACGTGCCCGGCGCGTACATGGCTTTCGACCACCACCTCTCCGAAACCATCCGCAACGCGGGCCAGTCCGCCGACGCACGCAAGAACCACATCATCGACGCCAAGTCGCCGTCGGCCGCGCGCGTGGTCTACGAGTACTACGGCGGCAAGGCCAAGTTCCCCGGCATCTCCGACGAGATGATGGAGGCCGTGGACAAGGCCGACAGTGCGCAGTACGTGCGTGACGAAGTGCTCGACCCCAAGGGCTGGGTGTTGCTGAACTACCTGATGGACGCCCGCACGGGCCTGGGCCGTTTCCGTGAATTCCGCATCAGCAACTACCAGCTGATGATGGACCTCATCAAGTACTGCAAGGACCACACGATTGGCGAAATCCTGGCCCTGCCCGACGTCAAGGAACGGGTGGACCTGTATTTCGAGCACACCGAAAAAGCCAAGGAGCAGATCAAGCGCTGCACCAAGGTGCACCGCAATCTGGCGGTGCTGGACCTGCGCGGCGAGAACACTATCTACGCCACCAACCGCTTCATGGTCTACGCGCTGTTCCCGCAAACCAACATCTCCATCCACGTGCTTTGGGGTCCGCAGAAGCAGAACACGGTGTTCGCCACCGGCAAATCCATCCTCGACCGCTCCAGCAAGACCAATGTGGGCGACCTGATGCTGCAGTACGGCGGCGGTGGCCACCAGGCCGCGGGCACCTGCCAGGTGCCCAATGACCAGGCCGAGGACGTGCTCAAGAAGCTGATCGCCAAGATCAACGCGGACGGCTGAGGCCCGTCGCGTCTCTGGACGCGTGGGCAGTCCACGGATCGCGGCGCCCCTGGTGCGCTTGCCGGTCTTGCCCGGATGGACAAGCGCTGGCATATTTGCTGCTTGAAGGAAAGGCACCATGTCCGCCTACCAAGCCACCGTCGCGCAGCAGAACTGGCAGTTCCGTGACTTGCGGGATTTGATGGCCAAGGCCACGCCGTTGCGGTCCGGCGACGCACTGGCCGGTGTGGCGGCTACTTCCTCGGTGGAGCGCATGGCGGCGCGTCTGGCGCTGGCGGATCTGCCGCTGCGCACCTTCCTGAACGAGGTGCTGATTCCCTACGAGAGCGACGAAGTCACGCGGCTCATCATCGACACGCACGATGCCATGGCCTTCGCGCCCATCGCCCACCTGACGGTCGGCGCTTTCCGGGATTGGTTGCTGGACGAGCGCACCACCAGCGACACGCTCAGCGCCGTGCGCGCAGGCCTCACGCCCGAGATGGCGGCGGCGGTCAGCAAGCTCATGCGCAACCAGGACCTGATTGCCGTGGCGCGCAAATGCCGGGTGATCACGGCCTTTCGCGACACCATTGGCCTGCCGGGCCGGCTGGCCGTGCGCCTGCAGCCCAACCACCCGACCGACGACGTGCGCGGCATCGCCGCCAGCATGATCGATGGCTTGCTCTACGGCTGCGGCGACGCGGTGATCGGCGTCAACCCGGCCACCGACAGCGTGGCCGCCCTGGGCACCCTGGTGCGGCGCATGGGCGAGGTGGTGGAGCGCCTGGGCATTCCGACCCAGACCTGCGTGCTCACGCACGTGACCAACACCATCCAGATGATCGAGCAGGGCGCGCCGGTGGACCTGGTGTTCCAGTCCATCGCGGGCACCGAGGCCGCGAATGCGAGCTTCGGCGTCAGCCTGGCCGTGCTGCGTGAGGCGCGCGAGGCGGCGCTGTCGCTGCGGCGCGGCCGTCCCTTGCAGGACGGCGTGGGCGACAACGTCATGTATTTCGAAACCGGGCAGGGCAGCGCGCTCTCGGCTAACGCACACCACGGCGTGGACCAGCAGACCTGCGAGGCGCGGGCCTACGCCGTGGCGCGCGAGTTCAAGCCATTGCTGACCAACACCGTGGTCGGCTTCATCGGCCCCGAATACCTGTACGACGGCAAGCAGATCGTGCGTGCCGGCCTGGAAGACCATTTTTGCGGCAAGCTGCTGGGTGCGCCCCTGGGCGTGGACGTCTGCTACACCAACCATGCCGAGGCCGATCAGGACGACATGGACAACCTGCTGACCCTGCTGGGCGTGGCGGGCGTGAACTTCGTGATGGGCGTGCCGGGGGCCGACGACATCATGCTCAATTACCAGAGCACGTCCTTCCACGACGCGCTCTACGTGCGCCAGGTGCTGGGCCTGCGCCACGCGCCGGAGTTCGAAGCCTGGCTGCAGCGCATGCAGATCATCGACGAAGCTGGCCGCCTGCTGAGTGGCAGCGCGCGGCAACCCGCGCTGGAGATGATGCGCAAGGCGGCGTGAGGCAGGCACAGGCGGAAATGCGCGATGCCTGACACAGGAAAGGGAACCCCATGAGTGGCAAGGTGGTCGAGTTGTCTCCGGCGGTCGCCAACCTTGACGCGAGGGGCGCCGATGCCTGGACTGCGGACCCCTGGACCGACCTGCGCGCCCACACCGCGGCGCGCATCGCCCTGGGCCGCGCGGGAGCCGGCTTGCCCACCAAGGAACTGCTCAGTTTCGGCCTGGCCCATGCCCAGGCGCGGGACGCGGTGCACATCCAGCTCGACACTGCGTCCCTGGCCGCGCGCTTGCAGGCCCTGGGGTGCGAGACCCTGACCGTGCGCAGCGCCGCCAGCGACCGCGCCACCTACCTGCTGCGTCCCGATCTGGGCCGCCGTCTGAACACCGAGGATGCGACGCTACTCGCGGCACGGGCCCGGCCCGAGGGCTGTGACCTCTTGCTGGTGGTGGGTGATGGCCTGTCCTCGCTGGCGGTGGAGCGCCAGGCCCTGCCCTTGATTGATGCCATTTGTCGGCTCGCGCCGTCGGACTGGACGCTGGGTCCCGTGGCCATCGCCACCCAGGCCCGGGTGGCTCTGGGCGACGAGGTGGGTGCCTTGCTCCAAGCCCGCATGGTCGCGGTGTTGATCGGCGAGCGCCCTGGCCTGTCTTCGCCCGACAGTCTGGGCATCTACCTGACCTGGGCGCCCCGACCGGGGCGCAACGACGCCCAGCGCAACTGCATTTCCAATGTGCGGCCCGAAGGCTTGCCCGCCGCGGCTGCGGCGGCGCGCTTCTGGTGGTTGTGCCGCGAGGCGCGCAAGCTGCAACTCACGGGCGTCGACCTGAAGGACCGCAGCGATGAACTGACGCTGGACGCCGATGGGGCCGCACCCTCCCTGACCTAGCTCGCGTTCCCGTCACAGTCCGATGCCACGCGCCATCAGGATGGCCAACAGCGGCAGCAGGGGTAACAACAGCAGCTCGGCCAGGATCCAGCGCCGGGTGGCGCGCCAGGCCGGCGCATCCGGTGCCCCGCCTTGCTTTTGCCAGCGCAGAAAACGCACTGTCGGCACGGCGGACAGCAGGCCGATCAGGCCAAAGACCGCGATCTTGGCCCAGAACACGGGGTTGTCGGCGTAGAAAGCCCAGCCCTTGGCGCCGTGCGCGGCGCGCGCGAAACCGATGATCAGAATGCCGACCGCAAGTCCGGCATAGGCCTTGTCCAGTTGCCCCACCGTGCGCAGTCGGGCCGCATCGGGTTGACTGCCCAGCAGCAGGTATTGCGCGTACAGAACGGCAACGAGCGAGAAAACGACCAGGTGGTGCAGCAGTGCCAGCACGAGGTCCGGGATGGGCAGAGTCATGATGTTTCCAATGTCTAGATGGGGTGGGCGGACTGTAGAGGCTAATTTAGACATTGTCAAGTTATGATCCGGGCATGCCTTCTTCCAAACTTCCGAGGTCCCCGGCCGCAACGCGCCAGGCCTCGGCATCGCCCGTGCCCTACCACCATGGCGACCTGCGGCGGGCGCTGGTCGATGCCACCATCGAACTGCTGCGTGAGCAGGGTCTGGAAGGCTTTTCCTTGCGCGCCGCGGCGCGGGTGGCTGGGGTGTCGCACGCGGCGCCGGCCCACCACTTCGGTGACGCGCGTGGCCTGTTGACGGCTTGCGCGGCCGATGGCTTCGAGCGCCTGGCCGACGCCATGCAGGCGCGGGTGCGGGGCGCCGGGGAGGATGCGCGTGTACGCGCGCAGGCCCTGGGCGCGGCCTACATCGATTTCGCCCTGGGGCACCGCGCCTTGTTCCAACTGATGTTCCGTCGTGACCGGCTGGACCCGGAGGATGCCGCCCTCCAGGCCGCCGGTCGCCGCACTGGGGACGCCTTGCGCCAGGTGTACTCGGAACTGATTGCCGCGCGCGGCCTGCCCCCCGCCGAATTGGGCGAGCGCATCTTGCTGGCCTGGTCCTTCGCGCACGGTTACGCCACGCTGGTGCTCGAAGAGCAGACGCACGGGCTGTACGGTCTGGGCGCGGGAAGCGAGGTGGCGGCCAGCGCGATGGGCGCCAAGCTGCTGCAACTGTTGATGGGCGGCTTGGCCGACCCGGCATGAAAAAGGGAAGAAGGTTGCCCTTCTTCCCCTGCGCACCTGAAGCCCTGCGGCTTCGGCGCGTTTTGTCTCGTTCTGTCTCAGAGGGATTTGTATTCCGCCGTGCCCTTGGAGCGGGCGAATTCTTCCTCGGGTGACAGTACCAGCTTGTGGCGCCCGACCAGCGCGAAGTAGATGATGCCGATCGCGAACCAGATTGCCACGCCGATCACGCCCGCGCGGTAGACCGGGTCGGAGAGTTGGAAGTAGATGGTGACCAGAGCGATCAGCATGGTCAGGGCCGCGCCAACAACGCCGAAGGGGCTCTTGTAGGGGCGCGCGATGTTCGGGAACTTCTTGCGCAGCAAGATGAAGGACAGGGCCTGCATGATGTAGGAAATCATCGCGCCGAACACCGCCATGTTGAGCAGCGTGCCGCCGATGATGCCGGCGCTGTTCTCCACGCCGTACCAGATCACGCACATCACGATCAGCGCCACCACCGCGCCAGCCACCATGGCCAGGTGCGGCGTCTTGCGCGTACCGTGCGTGATGGACAACGCGCGCGGGAAGTAGCCGGCGCGCGAGAGCGAGTAGATCTGCCGACCCTGGGCGTAGATGATGGTGTGGAAGCTGGCGATCAGGCCGATCACGGCGATCAGCGCCAGGATCTTGGCGATGCCGTCGCCGTAAATCGCGCGAAAGCCGTCCAGCAGCGGTTCACCCGAGGTGGCGAGCGCGAAGGAACCCTTGGCCACCGAGGAGTTCAGCAGCAGGATCATGAAGGCCGAGACGATCAGCGTGATGATGCCCAGGATGATGCCGCGCGGCATGTCGCGCTTCGGGTCAACCGATTCTTCGGCCGCCAGGGGCAACTGCTCGATGGCCAGGAAGAGCCACACCGCGAACGGCATGGCCGCCAGCGCGCCATGAAAGCCGAAGGGCAGGAAGCTGCCCCCGCCCCCGGCCAGTTCCACCGGCGCGCCATCGGCGCCCACGCCGATATTGAGCGCCCAGCGGGTGAAGTCCATGTTGGGGATGGCGCTGAACCAGAAGCCCACCAGGCAGGCCAGGGCCAGCAGTGTGACCACCAGCGTGACCTTGAAGGACAGCTCCACGCCGACGACGTTCAGGCCCACGAAGACGATGTAGCCGCCGATCCAGTACACCGGCTGGAAGCTCTCCGGCGTGCCGAAGATGGAGCCCAGGTAGGAGCCGATGAAGAACACGATCACGGCCGGTGTGATGACGTACTCCACGTTCTCGCACAGTCCGGTGATGAAACCGCCCCAGGGCCCCATGGTGGAGCGGGCGAAGGAGTAGGCCGCGCCAGTGTGGGGCAAGGCCGGGCTCATCTCGGCGATGGAGAAAGTCAGACCCAGGTACATGATGGCGATGAAGACCGTGGCGATCAGCATGCCGCCCCAGCCGCCCGCCCCCAAGCCGAAGTTCCAGCCTGAGAAATGGCCGGAGATCACCGCGCCCACGCCCAGCGCCCACAGGGAGGCCACGCCCGCGTAGCGGCGCAGGCCGCGTTTTTCGAAGTAGCTGCTGTCCACCGATTGGTAGGTGACACCGCCGCCGGAAGCCGCGGCTGTTGTTGTTTCACTCATGGAAGTGCCTTTCAGCAAAGGGGAAGACAAAGAACAAGGGGAACAGGAAGCCAGCGAACCGGGGCCGCGCGTGGCGAACACCGGGCCAAGCCCCGGGGCAAGTGCAAAAACGGTGCCAGAGGGGAAAGGCCCTGCACCGGGTTGGCAAGCAAAAAATTTGAATCCAGCCGACAAGCCTGCTCATCCTGGGGATAAAGCGGGCTTCCTAGAATGCCCAGCCATTGCCATGAATACCTCCTCCTCTTCTGCCATTCCCGCAGCCGCGCGTTACAACGGTCTGGCCATCGTCCTGCACTGGACTTTGGGCCTGGTCTTGATCGGCCTGTTCTCCCTGGGGGTGTACATGGCCGACCTGCCTTTTTCCCCGCAGCGGCTCAAGTTGTTCAACTGGCACAAGTGGGTGGGCATCCTGGTGTTGGCGCTCTCCTTCCTGCGCCTGTCCTGGCGGCTGATCCGCCCCGCGCCTGCCTTGCCGCCGGGCATCGCGCAGGCCATGCCGACCTGGCAGCGCCTGGCCCACCATGGCACGCACGTCGCGCTGTACCTCCTGTTTTTTGCGGTGCCCCTGCTGGGCTGGGCTTACAGCTCGGCCACGGGTTTTTCCATCGTGCTGTTCGGCGTGCTGCCTTTGCCCGATTTCGTGGGCAAGGACGCCGCCCTGGCCAAGACCCTCAAGGAAGCGCATGAAATCGGCGCCTACCTGATGGCCCTGTTCGTGCTGCTGCACGTGGTGGCGGCCTTGAAGCACCAGTGGCTGGACCGTGATGGCCTGATCGGCCGCATGTGGTTTGGCCGTTCCTGATTTTTTAGCTGGAGTCCTTCCGATCATGCATTTCATCCGCCGCCTTTTCACGGGGAGCCTGCTGCTGGCGCTGTCCGTCCTCGCCAGCCTGTCCCTGCCGGCCCAGGCCCAGCAAAAACTGCTGCCCGCGCAAAGCGAAATCATCTTCGTCAGCAAGCAGATGGGCGTGCCCGTGGAGGGCTACTTCAAGAAATTCGACGCCCAGATCGCCTTCGACCCTGCCAAGCCTCAGACCAGCAAGATCGCCTTCACGGTGGACATGGCCAGTGCCACGCTGGGCGTGCCCGAGGCGGATGCTGAACTGCCCAAGGCCGTGTGGTTCAACGTGCCGGGCTTCCCACAGGCCCGCTTCCAGTCCACGGCCATCAAGGCCTTGGGCGCGGGCAAGTACGAGGTGGCGGGTCAACTCACGATCAAGGGCCGCGCCAACCCGGTCACGGTGCCGGTGACGCTGACGCAAGCCAGTGGCACGACCACCGCCACCGGTGTGTTCACGATCAAGCGCCTGGCCTACGCCATCGGCGAGAACCAGTGGTCCGACACTTCCATGGTGGCGGACGAAGTCCAGGTCAAGTTCAAGCTGGCGCTGACTGGCGTAGGCAAGCTTTGACACCGGCTTTTCGCCGCATCTGCCGTTTCGATTCTTTTTTTCTCAACCCTTGCTGTTTCACAGGAGTTCCCTCATGCGCAAGATCACCGTCGCCACTCTCGTCGGTCTGACCCTGGCCGCCGCTGGCGCCGCCCAGGCCCAGTCTGCTACCTACAGCATTGACCCGACCCACACCTTCGTGACCTTCGAGATCGACCACATGGGCACCACGACCAACCGTGGCCGCTTCGACAAGAAGGACGGTTCGGTCAAGCTGGACAAGGCCGCCAAGAAGGGCAGCGTCGAGATCACCATCGACATGACCTCCATCAGCACCGGCACCTCGGCCTTTGACAAGCACCTGCAAAGCCCGGACTTCTTCAACGCCGAAAAATTCCCGACGGCCAAGTTCACCGCCGACAAATTCAGCTTCAACGGCGACAAGGTCAGCGAGATCGCCGGCACCCTGACCCTGGTGGGCAAGACCCAACCCGTCACGCTCAAGGCCAGCAAGTTCAACTGCTACATGAACCCCATGCTCAAGCGTGAAGCCTGCGGTGGCGATTTCGAGACCATCATCGACCGCAGCGCTTACGGCATCGACTTCGGCCTGAATTGGGGCTTTCCCAAGGAAGTGAAGCTGCTGGTGCAGGTGGAAGCCATCAAGCAGTAAGCGGGTTCGCCTTCTCAAAAAAGCCGGCCGGGTTTCCGACCGGCTTTTTTTTTGCCTCGTCACGCTGAATCCAGAAGCATGCCAGCTTAAAGCTGTGGGTCAGGCGGCCTCATTGGACAAGCTGGCCCGATATTTCAAAGGCCAAGGTGTCACCGATCCTTGCTTCAAATGGGCGGAATGGAGCAAGTCAGGTGTCGGTCTCAGAGAAGTTCAATGCCCTTGTCTCAATCGCAGAGAGCGTGTTGCGACGTTTTTTGCGAGAAGGCGTTACCAACCTTGATCCATCTCATCCTTTGCATGGTGAGCGACTGGATTTTTCTAGGTTCACGTTCATGACGGACGGACTCTTTGATTGATTTGAATCAATGGAGTCACTGGGCCTGCTCGAATCATGACCTCTACAAAGAATAGGATGAGACGTGATCTACGAAAGGAAAAACATCATGCTAGGAATCACCAAGAAGGATTTTTTAATCCGTGCTGCAAGCTTCAATCTGACCAATCCTTGGAACATTCTTCGCATCATTTGTGGTGTTTTTATGTTCCCTCATGCGGCAAGCAAATTTGCCGCTGGTGCATTGAATCCTGGAACGGTTGGCTTTTTTGCCAAAGCGGGCTTTGCGCCACCGGAGTTCTGGGTGATCTTGGCCGCGATGGTTGAGGTGGGAACTGGGCTTGCCTTGCTTTTCGGGATCTGCACACGCTTTGCGGCCTTGGGTGCTGCTGGAGCGTTGGCGGTTGCCGTATACGCCCTTCAAATGGTGAAAGGCTTCGGTTGGACTTGGAACACGGGTGGCTATGAATACCCGGTTTTCTGGGGGATCGTTTGCTTGGCCGTCGCATTGAATGAATTCAATGGTGGCGCTACTTCCAAGTCACATTCCCATTGAGCTGGAAAACAAGGTCATTCTGACTTTTGTCCTTCTCCCACATCATCCCCCTCCCCAGGCTTCAACCACAGCCGAGCGGGGATGTGTTGAGCCAGCTTTTCCACCGCCAGCTCGATCAGGTCCGGGTGCAGTTCGTGGCCGATGAAGGGCAGCACGTCGGCGGTGAAGTCGGCGCCGAATTCCTTGAGGCGCAGGGCCCCTTCGATGGCATGGCGGTAGGGCATCACTGCATCGCTCTTGCCGTGCAGCAGGTGGATGGTGCAGCTTTCGTGAGGCGGCGCCTCAGGCAGCGCTGCGAAGCGCCCCGCGATGGCGATGGTGCGGGCCGCCACGGGCTCAGGCTGCATCGCCGCGGCCAGGGCCATGATGGCGCCTTGCGAGAATCCGACCAGCGCCGTGCCGGCCGCGTCCACGCCGCTGCGCTGCTGCCAGTGACGCACCAGGGCCTCGAAGGCGGGCAGGGCTTGCGTCACGCGCGCGGGGCGGTTGTCTTCCGTCACCCCGTGGATGGAGAACCATTGATGGCCCGCGAGCTGGACTTGCGTGCCGGGCATGAAAGGTTCGGGCGCGTTCAAGGCCACGACCATGGCATTTGGAAACGAACGCGCATAGGCCTGTCCCAAGCCGACCATGCTCTGCGCGTTGCTGCCCACGCCGTGCAGCAGCAGGATCAATTGCGCGGCTTTCGTGCCACCGCCTTGCGCGGGGTCCTGGAGGATGAGGGCTTCGGTCATGGTGTGGTTCGTGTCGAGCCGTGGTTCGGCGTTGCGTTTCGGCGGGTGCGTTGGAAAGCGTCTCTTAAAGTGCCCAAGTCCTCGGCGACGTGGCTTCCAGTTGCCAGAGTTCGTGCCGCAAGACGCCACGCAGGCGCTTGAGCAGGTTCAGCGCGGGCTCCACCAGCGGGCTCAGCACCCGCACGGCCAGCACTTGGGGATGGGGGCTGGTCGCGCCGGCCACGAGGGGAGGCGTGTCGGGTGACGCATCGCCGGACGTTACGCGCGATTCCAACGCGGCACGCACCGCGTCCAAGGTCGCCTCACGCCGGACCCGTGTGATGACCGTGCCCGAGGCAAAAAACAGCGTGCCCAGGCAGCGGTGGCCCGCCAGGCCCAGCGGTCCGTCCATCAAGCGTGTATCGGTCGCGTCGATGCGGCCTTGTTCCAGCCAGACCGGCGTGCGCGCCTCATGGTGCAAGCCGTTCAGGTTCTGGATTTCCAGGTGCTGCGAGAAACGGCCTTGGGTGAAGGCCTGGTCCGCGGCGGGCAGACCCAGTGCCGTCACGTCCCAGCCGATCAGTTCCGCGCCTGGGGCCAGGTCGAACACGGCCTTGTTCTCGGCTTGGCATTGCGGGTAGGCCAGGGCTTCGAGCGGTAGCCATTCCAGCCTCGCGCCGTCGTCGACGCGGGCGTGGACTCGCTGGGCGGCGGCATCACCGGTGCTGCGGTAGAAGCGTGTGGCGCCGGGGGTGGTGACCAATCCGTGCGCACCTGCGGCGACCGAGAGCTGGATGTCCAGCGTGTCACCGCCGACCAGGCCGCCGGGCGGGTGAACCAGCACGTTGTGGCAGATCGCGTCACCCTCGGGGTACAGGCTTTGCAGGATGCGCAGCGGTCCGTCGTGGCGATAACGCGCCACGCTGCGGCTGTTTTCAAGCGTGTAGTCGAGTCGCAGCGCGGCGTGCCAGCTCATGCAGGGAACTTACCAGCGCAGGCCGCGCTTGAGAAACAGGTGGCTGAGCACGAAGAGCGGGCCAACCCAGAGGTATTGCACGTCCTCGAAGAAGGAGGGCTTCTTGCCTTCGATGCGATGGCCGATGAACTGGAAGATCCAGGCCACGACGAAGATGCTGGCACAGATGGCGACGCGGTAGTCGCCCATCAGGTGCACCAGCACCAGGCCGATGGCCGAGATGGCCGCCATGGCCAGGGTGAACAGGCGCGACAGGCGGATGTAATAGATCAGGCTGGCCCCGATGAAGGCATAAGCCGCCAGCGGGTGGATGGCGAAGATCAGGCCCACGATGCTGAGCATGATGAGCGGAATGGCGGCGTAGTGGATCAGCTCGTTGGCCGGGTTGCGGTGGCTTTCGCCATAGTGGGCGAGCAACTGATCGACGCGGCGCGTGGCGCCGTCGTGGTTGTCCTGGGCAAGCGTGGTCATGGCGGTCTCCTGAAGTGGGATGGGTCCGGGGGCAAACCTCTTATGCAGGGCACAATGATAGCCATGGCTGCCATGACTTCCACCCCTGACCTGTCCCGGGGCGCCGAGCCCCGCCTGACCTCCCTGTCCCACGGCGGCGGCTGCGGCTGCAAGATCGCGCCGGGCGTGCTGTCCGACATCCTGAAAAGCAGCAGTGGCCTGCCGGTGCCGCCCGAGCTGCTGGTGGGCATCGAGACGGCCGACGACGCGGCGGTCTACTGGCTCAACGATGAGCAGGCGTTGATCGCCACCACCGATTTCTTCATGCCCATCGTCGATGACCCGTTCGATTTCGGGCGCATCGCCGCGACCAACGCCATCAGCGACGTCTACGCCATGGGCGGGCGGCCCATCCTCGCGCTGGCCCTGGTGGGCATGCCCATCAACGTGCTGTCCACGGCGACCATCGGTCGCATCCTCGACGGTGGCCAGGCCGTCTGCAAGGCGGCCGGTATCCCGATCGCGGGCGGCCACACCATCGATTCGGTGGAGCCGATTTACGGACTGGTGGCCCTGGGCCTGGTGCACCCCGGCCGTGTCAAGCGCAATGCGGATGCCCGGGCGGGGGATCGCTTGGTCCTGGGCAAGCCCCTGGGTGTGGGCATTCTGTCCGCCGCGCTCAAGAAGGAACAGCTCGATGCGGCGGGCTACGCGCGCATGATCGACACGACCACGCGCCTGAACACCCCCGGCCCCGAGCTGGCGGCGATCGAGGGCGTGCACGCCCTGACCGATGTGACGGGTTTTGGCCTCGCCGGCCATGGGCTGGAGCTGGCGCGCGGCGCCGGGCGTACCGTGGAAATAGATTGGTCCCAGGTGCCTCTGCTGCCGGGCGTGCGTGATCTGGCCGCGCAAGGTTTCGTGACCGGTGCGTCGGGTCGCAACTGGGCCGGCTATGGTGCATCCGTGAGCTTGCCTGCGGATTTCGCGGCCGTGGACCGGGCCTTGCTGAGCGATCCGCAGACCAGCGGCGGCCTGCTGGTGAGTTGCGCGCCCGAGGCCGTGCCCCAGGTGCTGGAGACCTTCCGTCGGCAGGGCTTTGACGCTGCTGCCGAAATCGGTCGTGTGACGGACGAGGGTGCGGGGCGTCTGGTCGTGCGCTGACTTTGGGTTGACTCTGCGCCATATGTCGGGCGAGGCCGGTCCAGGGTTTACCCAAGGCGGCGTCTTGGCGCGCGGCGCTGATAATGCACCAGCCCTTGCGATACGCCTGGGGCAGCACCACGACGGACCCGCTCTGCAACCATGACGCAGGCTTTCAGCATCATCGGCGAACACCTCGCGCGCAGCGTGCGTGGCGTGCCCTGCGCACCGCCGAATTGACCTTTTTTCTTCTGGGCTGGCGCCACTTTTTCACGGTGTCAGCCGGTTTGGGTCATTCGATTTCTGGAGCCTGCAGCATGTCCGACCATTCCGTGAAACTTGACGAGGCGCCGTTGCGCGCCGAATTGGCCACCTTGCCCGAGTGGACGCATCGCGCCGAGCGCGGTGGCTTGATTGCCCGGGAGTTCCGCTTCGCGGATTTCACGCAAGCCTTCGGCTTCATGGCCCAGGTGGCCCTGGTGGCCGAGAAGCACAACCACCATCCCGAGTGGTTCAATGTCTACAACCGGGTGTCGGTCGTGATGACCACCCACGACGTCCAGGGCCTGTCGATGAAAGACATCGAGATGGCCCGCTACATGGACCGTTGCGCGGCGACCTTGTTGTCCGCTGCCCACTAGCCGGGAGCCACGCCATGCAAACTGCTCCGGCATCCGGCAAGCACGGTCTGGCGGCAGGTTTGGGACACAGGCCCGAACGCCCCGACTGGACCATCGATCAAGGCTGGCAGCACTACACACCGCAGGAGCATGCGGTCTGGGCCGCGCTGTTCGAGCGGCAGTCGCGTCTCTTGCCTGGCCGCGCCTGTGATGAGTTCGTCCGGGGCCTGCGAGACCTGCCCTTCCGCGCGGACCGCATTCCCGATTTCGAGCAGATGTCCCAGGTACTGCGCCGCAAGACCGGCTGGGAAGTGGTGGCGGTGCCAGGCCTGGTGCCCGACGAGGTGTTCTTCGAACATCTGGCGCACCGGCGTTTCCCCGCCGGCCAGTTCATCCGCAAGCCGCATGAGCTGGACTACCTGGAAGAGCCGGATGTCTTTCACGATGTCTTCGGCCATGTGCCCATGCTGATGAACCCGGTCATCGCCGATTACATCCAGGCTTACGGCGAAGGGGGCTGCGGGCCCAAAGCCTGGGCATGCTCGACAAGCTGGCCCGCGTCTACTGGTACACCGTGGAATTCGGCCTGGTGCAGCAGCCGAACGGCCTGCGCATCTATGGCGCGGGCATCGTGTCTTCGTACACGGAGACCTGTTTCAGCGTCGAGGATGCCTCACCCAATCGCCTGCGTTTCGATCTGGCGCGTGTCATGCGCACGCGCTACCGCATCGACGATTTCCAGGAAAGCTATTTTGTCATCCCCGACTTCGATGAATTGCTGGGCTTGGCCAACATCGACTTCGCGCCTTTGTACGCGCGGGTCGTGACCGAGCCCGAGCTGGAGCCTGGTGAGGTTCTGGCTGTAGATCAGGTCCTCACGCGGGGCACGGGTCGCTACCACGCCGCCAGGCGTGCGCCCTGAGGACTCGGCCCCGGGCAACACGGGTTGCGACCACGTTTCGGTCTTTCAGCGTGCGAGCAGCTGCGTCAGCCCAGACACTAGCAGGGCTGCGCCCGAGACCGTGAGCAGGAGCAGCACGATCTGCCGAAAGCGTGCCTCGCTCAGGCCCAGGTAGAGCCGCGTGCCCAGCCAGGAACTGAGCAGCACCACGGGGATGAGCAGGGCCAGCGAAGGCAGCGTGGCGCGGGTGATCAGTCCGCGCGCCAGATAGGCGACCAGCGTGACCAGCTGGATGCCGAGGTTGAAGTTCTGCACCAGGGCGCGCAGTTCGTCCTTCGGCCATCCGCGCAGCGTTCCCCAGAGCGTGGGAAGGATGCCCGTGTAGCCGCCCAGTCCGCCCAGAATGCCGCCCCCCAACCCACTCAGACCGTCCGCGATGCGTCCGCCGTGGTGGATGCGTGGCAGATTGGGGGCGAGGAGCAAGGCCGGGCAAGCGATCACCAGCAGGCCACCCAGCGCGGTCTTGAAGAGGCCCACGTCCAGTTGCGGCAGCAACATCACGCCCAGAGGAATGCCCGCCAATCCACCCGCCAGAAAAGGCAGGATGCGCCGCCACTGCCAGCTGCGTCGCAAGGTGAAGGCGGCCTGAATCTGTCCGGTGAGCGAACCGCACAGGGACAGCACGGCGGTCAGTTGCGGCGCGAGAAACCAGGCCCAGATCGCGGTGGAAGTCATGCCGAAGTTGGAGCCCGAGATGCCTTGCACGAGCCCGCCCAGGGCGGCTCCAAGGATGAGGATGGGAATGTCGGTCAAGCGGGGCCTCAGGAGAGCTTCAGGTAAGCGCCGCGTTGATTGTGCCTGGGTTTCAGCCGGCACCCGCTGTGCCGCAGGGCTCAATGTTCAGTTGATTCTGTCGATAAACGAAGCACGGCTTAAAAGCCTCCAGTGGACAACACCAAACCAGGAGGGGCGGGCCCCGTGACCACAGTTTCCGCGTCAGGTCTGACGAATCAGAGCACCAGCATCCATCTCAATCCGGAGGCCCTGCGACTGCGCCAGGGCAGCGAGGCCAGTCGTGCCGTCGTGCCCCGGGTCAATGCCAGCGGTCTTGCCCATGGGCTTGCGGTTTCAATGCCATCGGTCATCCGGCGTGAACAGGCGCTGGGCGGGGAAGTCCCCGCTGACAACACGTACCAGCATCTGCAAGCCCTCAACGTCGCAGCGTGGACGGACTCCAGTGCCCAGGCCAGCGTGCTGGGCGCCTCGACGCAGTCGGAACAGGCGTGGGCCTCGGCACCGGGAGACGTCATCAGTGACCTGATGGCTCACAATTTTGGGCGCAGCCAGCCGCGTGATTTCGTCAACCAGTGGCGTGACCTGGGCGGTGCGCTCTTGTCACACCTGGCGACGTTGACTTCCACGCCGCCGCAATACCGCCAGACGTTTCTGGCAAACGTGGACCCCAGACTGCCCCTGGACGATCAGTACAGCAGCGTGAGACTTGGAGCGGCCACGGCCCATTTCCAGGTCAAGACTCGCTCGGGTCAGACCGTGGATCTACAGATTGCCGTGAACAAGTCAGGTGGCGGCATCCCGGGAGTGCAGGTCGCGGTCAGCAGTTCCGGGGCGCTGAGTGATGCAGAGCGCAAGGCTTTGGCCGCGCTTGCTGGTGGCCTGGATGAGGCCTTGGCGGGCTTGGGTCGGTCGGATGCGCCGGAGATGAATCTGTCGGGTCTGATGAACTATGACCGCAGCGTATTTTCAAGTTTGAGTCTGGACATCGAAACCCCCGCCGCGCAAAAAACGGCCCTGTACGATTCCTTCTCACTCCGTCTGGGGGTAGACAAAAACACACTGGCGTACAAGGGCCCGCTGGGCGAGATGCAGATGCGCCTGGACGCTGCCCCGCTGCTGCGGGGCAGCGTGACCCAGCGCCAGGCCGCTATCGCGCAATACCTGCAGCAGATTGACGCCGCCGCCAGTCGCAGCCATGCCGACGAAACGCTGGTGAACATGTTCAAGAGCGGCTTTGAGCAAATGCTCGGCATCGCCGAATCCCAAGCTGGGAAAGGCGTGGCAGGCATCGCTGATGCCATGGCGTTGCTGGGGTACGGTTTGACGGACCAAATTCAGCCGCTGCTGACAGGACTGCCAGACTTCGAAGCCAGCTTCAGTGGCAAATTCACGCGCAACAACGCCCGCGGGGTTCTGAGTGAAGAGGGCGAGGTGAGCTACGCCATCAGCCAACAGACCAAGATGCAGATTCATCGCCGCGAAAAGGATGCGTCCATTGTCCAGACGCGGCATGAGCGCCTGGATGCCAGTTACGCCAGGGCACGCAACGGCGCCATGTTGGATCTCAAGTCAGGCAACTACGATCGACACACCATTCGTGACGACAGCACGATCACAACCTTGATCGAAGCCTTGGACGGCGCTGTGGACAGCGCTGAGGAACGCACGGACAAAAAAACTGCTGCATGTCCGTGAAACGCTGGTGGATCATGAAGTGACAGATCGGCATGCAACGCCGGATGACCAGCATTTCGCCAAGCGACTCGTTTGACGGGCCGCCCTCGGTTCGGTCGACCACGGCGGATGCCGTGTTGCACCGGGTTTCGGTACCTCGGCGTAATGCCAACGGGGGTCGATGATGGTGCCGTGCCGATCTCAATAGCCAGCGGCCAAGCCGTCGCGGCGCGGGTCGCTGGCCGCCACATAGCCCTCGACGGCCGGATCACCAAGACGCCAAATGAACTGCCCGGCGCCAAAGTCCTGGTAGGAGTCATGGATCACGTCGATTTCATGGCCCAGGTCCTGCAGACCTTGCAGGGTGCTGGCCTGCATCGCCGCCTCCACATTGATGTTCAGTCCTTTGTTGAAACGCCAGCGCGGGGCATCGCAGGCGGCTTGGAGTCCCTGGTGATAGTCCAGCATGCGGACCAGGGTCTGCATGTGCCCCTGAGGTTGCATATTGCCGCCCATGACGCCGTAGCTCATCACCGGTTGACCGTCCTTGGTCAGGAACGCCGGGATGATGGTGTGGAACGGACGCTTGCCAGGGGCCACGACATTGGGGCTGTCGGCTTGGAGGCTGAAGCCGTGTCCCCGATTCTGCAGGCTGATGCCGTAGGTGGGTTCCACGCAGCCTGAACCAAAGCCCATGTAGTTGCTTTGGATGAAGCTGACCATCATCCCGTTCTCGTCGGCTGCCGTGAGGTAGATGGTGCCGCCTTTGACCGGGTTGCCCGCCGCGAAGTTCTGCGCGCGGCGCGGGTCAATCATGCGGGCGCGCGATGCCAGGTAGGCGTCGTCCAGCATCTGCGCTGGCGTGACCGTCATGGTCGAGGGGTCAGACACGTAGTGATAGACATCGGCAAAAGCGAGCTTCATGGCCTCGATCTGCAGATGCTGAGACGCCGCCGAGTCCACTGGCAGACTCGCCACGTCAAACTGTTCCAGGATGCCCAGCGCGATCAATGCGGCGATACCCTGGCCGTTGGGCGGAATTTCGTGCAGGGTGTAGCCCCGGTAATCGCGGGCGATAGGCTCTACCCACTCAGGCCGATAGGAGGACAGGTCACGCAGCGTCATGGCGCCGCCCTGTGCCCGGGCATACGCAACCAGGGCTTCGGCGATCTCCCCTTCGTAGAGGGCATCTCCGCGTGTCGCGGCGATGGCCTTGAGCGCGCGCGCCGCCGTCGGGAAGCGGAACAATTCGCCAATTTCCGGAGCGCGGCCCCAAGGCAGGAAAGTGTCGGCAAAGCCCGCGATGTCCCTCAGCAGAGGCGTGGCAGCGGCCCACTTCTGTTGCACGACCGGGGGGACCAGATAACCTCGTTCGGCCACTTCGATGGCGGGCGCCATCAGGTCGCCAAAGGGCAGCTTGCCGAAGCGCTCACTCAGAGCCACCCAACCGCGCACTGCGCCGGGGACGGTCACGGAGTCGATGCCGCGCATGGGCGGCGTGGCGGCGCTTGTCCCGCACTTGGCCTTGAAGTACTCGACGGTCCAGGCCTGTGGTGCTTGGCCTGAGGCATTGAGACCGTGCAACTGCTGTCCATCCCACAAAATGCAGAACGCATCACTGCCCAGACCATTGCTCACGGTTCCACCAACGTCATCACCGCGGCGGTGGCAATCGCTGCATCCACCGCGTTGCCACCTTGCTGCAGGACGCGCAGACCCGCTTGCGCCGCCAACGGATGCGAGGTGGAGACGACGTTACGCGCGAAAACCGGAATGCGGGTGGAGAGGTAGGGGTTGTGGTAGTTGAACTGCATGACTTTCCGTTTGCAGGAAGGGGACTATTCGTTGACGATCTTGCGCTCGACGATGATCTGCTTCCACTTGGCGAGGTCGGCCGCCACCATCTTGCTGAATTGCTGCGGGGTGCTGTTGACCGGTTCGATGCCCAGCGTGGTGAGCTTGGCGCGCACCTCGGCATCATTCAGCGCCTGATTCGCGGCGGTGTTCACGCGGGTGACGACCTCGGCCGGCAAGTCCCTGGGGCCGTACAGGCCGAACCAGGTGTTCGACTCGAAGCCCGGGAGCGTGTCGGCCACGGGGGCAGGTCGGGCGCGAGGGGGCTGCGCTTGAGCGTGGTGACGCCAAGTGCGCGCAGGCGTCCATCGCGAACATGGGGCATGCCTGTCGGCAACGAATCAAACATCACCTGAACTTGACCGCTGATCAAGTCGGGGTATGGCCAGCGCCGTGCCCTTGTAGGGGACATGGGTCACCTGCAGTCCCGCCTGCGCCTTGAACAGTTCGGCCGTCAACTGGACGATGGTGCCGTTGCCGCTGGAGGCATAGTTCAGCTGGTTGGGATTTTTCCTGGCGTACTCGATCCATTCCTTGACGGTCTTGGCCGGGGAATCATTGGGCACCAACATGATGCTGGGCGCATTGCCCACATGCGCGATCGGCGTGAAGTCACGCACCGTGTCGTAGGGCAGCTTGCCGCCCAGGGCCGGTCCAATAGAGTGCGTGCTGGTCGTCGCCAGCAGCAGTGTCAAGCCATCGGCCGGTGCGCGGGCGACCAAGTCCGAAACCCAGGCTGCCACCGGCGCCCGGCTTGTTGTCGATCACGATGGTGGTGCCCAGTTTCTCCCCCATTTTTTGCGACAGCGTGCGCGCGAACAGGTCGGTGGCACCGCCCGCAGGGAAGGGACCACCAGGCGGATGGGCTTGGCGGACTGGGCCAGGGTCAGGGGCGCAAACGGCGCCCAACGCCAGCGCGGCGCCAAGCCGCGCAGAAGGAGATGCGACGGATCATGGTTCTCTTCCTTGCAAGTGAGCAAACTAAAACGCTGGGGTGAACGCCTCAGACTTGGGGCACTCTAGGCTTCGTTGGCACATCAAAACAGATAATCAGATTTATTTCCACTATGACGTCACGTCATGAAGAGCCTGCCGATTCCCAACGACGAAGTGTCACTGCAACAATTTCGAGCCCTGGTGGCCATTGCCCAGACGGGCAGTTTCACGCTCGCCGCCGATGCCTTGGGCTTGACTCAACCGGCCGTGAGTCATCTGGTCAAGCGCATGGAACGCGAGTGGGGCAGCCTCTGGTGGTGCGGGGCCGGCGTATCCGACTCACCGATGCGGGCCAGTTGCTGGCGGATACCGCGCAGCGCGCGTTGCGGATGATGGACGAAACGGTGCGTTCCTGCCGCTCGCAGGCGCAATTGAAAGAAGGCCGCGTGATGGTTGCGGTGGGGCACCTGACCGCCGGGGCGTTGCTGCCCGCGCTGCTGGCGCGTTTTTCTGCGGCTTACCCGCAGCTGGTGGCCACGGTGCACGACAGCACAGCGGCACAAATGGTGTCCATGGTCCTGTCGCGGGAGGTCGATCTGGCGCTGGGGTCAGACATCGGGAACATGCATTCCGACCTCGCCACGGAGCGGCTCTTCACCGAACGCATGGCCCTGTTCATGCGACAGGACCACGCCTTGGCGGGTCGCGCCAGCGTGCAAGGCCGTGATCTGGATGGGTTGCCCATGGTGCATGTGAACCCGGATGCCGTGGTCTGGCGCGCCATCAGCCGTGAGTTGAGTGCCGTGGCCAATGTGTACCCGCAGGTGGTGCAGCACGTCGCCATGTTGAGCACCGCATTCGGAATGATGCAGGCCGGGATGGGTCTGGCTCTCTTGCCGCGTTATGTGGCACGGCTGATGCCGCCAGACCTGCGTGCCGTCCCCATCGCCAGGCCGGTGCTGGAGTTTCCTGTCGTGGCGATCCGGCTGGCCAAGCAACCGTTGAGTCCTGCGGCGATGGCTTTTCTGGCCTTGGCGCGCAAACATCTGCGCCCCAGCAGTTGATGGCGCGCTTTCCGGGGCGCTCGGCGTCCATTCAGCAGGGCAGCCTGCCGCTGGCAAGTGAGCCCCATCAGTCCAGCAGCGCCTGTGCGAATTCCCGCGCGCTGAAGGTCTCAAGCTCGTCGATCTGCTCGCCCACGCCGATGAAATAGACGGGGAGAGGCCGCTCGCGCGACAGCAGCGCAATCGCCGCCAGCACGCCGCCCTTGGCCGTGCCATCGAGCTTGGTGACGATGAGGCCGGTCAGGCCCAGCGTTTCGTCGAAGGACTGCACCTGCGCCAGCGCGTTCTGACCGGTGTTGCCATCGATGACGAGCAGGACTTCATGGGGGGCCGTTTCATCGGCTTTCTGCACCACGCGCTTGATCTTCCTGAGCTCTTCCATCAGGTGCAGCTGCGTGGGAAGGCGGCCCGCCGTGTCCACCAGCACCACGTCCTTGCCACGCGCCTTGCCCGCGCTGACGGCGTCGAAGCAGACCGAGGCCGGATCTCCGCCGGCCTGGTGCACGATGTCCACGCTGCCCGTGCCCTGGCGGTTGCGGTCGGCCCAGACCATGAGTTGCTCGCGTGCCGCGGCGCGGAAGGTGTCAGCCGCCGCCAGCAGCACGCTGGCACCTGCTTCGGCGAGGTGGTGGGTGAGCTTGCCGATGCTGGTGGTCTTGCCGGCGCCGTTCACACCCGCGACCATGATCACGGTCGGCTTGTGCGTGCCCACGCTCAGGGTTTGCTCCAGTGGCGCGAGCAATTCGGCCAGCGCGTCGACCAGCAAGGCCTTGACCGAGGCGGGCTCGGTGGCTTTGCTTTCCTTTACACGGCGTTTTAAATCGTCGAGTAAATACTGTGTAGCCTTGACGCCTGCATCGGCCATTAGCAGCGCCTCCTCCAGTTGTTCATAGAGCGCGTCGTCGATGCGCGTTCCAGTGAACACCGTGGCGATGCCACTGCCCGTCTTGCGCAGGCCCGCACGCAATTTCCGAGCCAGCCCTCGCGGGGCTGACTCTGCGAGGCGGGGGGCGTGGGCTGGGAATGAACTCCGGTCGACGATTTGCTTCTGAAGATACTGAACATGAAGGGCATTCCTACAATGTCGCATTCTATGAAACGCCTATTCATCTGTTTTTTCGCCTTGCTGGTGTCCTGGACGGGAGCCCAGGCGCAACATCCGGCCCAAACGGCCATCAATGCCAAACCCCAGCAATTCACCCTGGCCAACGGGATGACTCTGATCGTGCAGGTGGACCGGCGCGCGCCGACCGCCGTCCACATGCTCTGGGTGCGCGCGGGCAGCATGGACGAGGTGGATGGCAAGAGTGGCGTGGCCCATGTGCTGGAGCACATGATGTTCAAGGGCACGCAATCGGCGGCGGGTGGCACGGCCGCGGGCGAGTTCTCGCGCCGCGTCGCCGCCCTGGGCGGGCGCGAGAACGCGTTCACCGCCAGCGATTACACAGGCTACTTCCAGCAGATCCCGCGGGACGCCTGGAAGATGTGATGAAACTCGAAGCCGACCGCTTCGCCCACAACCGTTGGCCCGACAGCGAATTCGCCAAGGAAATCGAGGTGGTCAAGGAAGAGCGGCGCATGCGCACCGAGGACGAGCCGCGTGCGCTGCTCTACGAGACGTTGGAAGCCACGGCCTTCGTGGCCTCGCCTTACCGGCGTCCCATCGTGGGCTGGATGAATGATCTGGACAATCTGCGCCCGGACGACGTGCGCGCCTTCCACCGTGACTGGTACCTGCCTGCCAACGCCGTGGTGGTGGTGGCCGGTGACGTGAAGGTGCCGCAAGTGCGACGCTGGGCCGAGCAGTATTACGGCGGCTTGCCCACGCGTGCCCTGCCCGAGCGCAAGCCGCGCGTCGAGCCATCGCAGGCGGGGGTGAAGCGCGTGGAAGTCAAGGCACCCGCGGAACAGGCCTACGTGGCCTTGGCCTGGAAGGTGCCGGGCTTGCGCAACGTGGTCGCGCCCACGGCGGAGGACTGGGACGCGATGGCCCTGACGGTGCTCGCCGCCGTGCTGGATGGCTACGACGGTGCGCGCCTGCAGCGCGCTCTGGTGCAGGGCCAGGGCAGCAATGCCAAGCGCGTGGCTGACACCGCCGGTGCGAGCAATGGCCTGATGGGCCGCGGCCCGCAACTCTTTGTGCTGGATGGTTCGCCCGCGGCCGGAAGGACCCCGACCGAACTGGAGACGGCCTTGCGCGAGCAGATCGCGCGCATCGCGCGAGGGTGTCAGCGAGGCCGAGCTGCAGCGCGTCAAGACGCAGTGGATGGCCAGCGAGGTCTACCAGCGTGACTCCCTGTTCTACGCGCGCGCAAGCTGGGCGCCAACGCCATGCTGGGGTTGCCGCTGGACGCGGATGACCGGCTGCTGGCCCAACTGCGCACCATCACTTCCCAGCAGGTGCAGAACGTCGCCACGCGCTATTTCGGCGAGGACACATTGACCGTGGGCGTCTTGCATCCGCTGCCGCGGACCCGCAGCGGCGCGCGCGCCCCCGAGGAGGCCTGGGCGGTGGCAGGGATTTCTGAGCGTGCCACCGAGCGATGCAACCCGGCGCAAACCCAGGCGTGAACGGAACATGAACATGATGCAGAACAAATTCGCGGCGCTGCTTCTCGCGGCGCTGGTCGGTGGGCTGGCCGCGGTCTCGGCCCAAGCCGCCATTCCGATCCAGCACTGGACCCAGCCGGAAGGTCCGGGGCAGGGCGCCGAGGTCTGGCTGGTCGAAAGCCCGGCCGTGCCCATGGTCGACGTGCGGCTGGAATTCGATGGCGGCGGTCGGCGTGATCCGGTGGACCGCGCGGGCCTGGCGGAGGCCGGCACCCTGATGATGGGCAAGGGGGTGCGGGAATCGTCGGGCAAGGGCGGTCGCGAGCCTGCGCTCGACGAAAACGCCCTGGGCGAGGCTTGGGCCGACCTGGGTGCGATGTTCGGTGGCGATGACACCACCGATCGGGTGAGCTTCTCCCTGCGCAGCCTGACCGATCCGGACCTGCTGCAGCGCGCCGCAGCCCTCGCAGCTCGCGTGCTGGCCGAACCGGCCTGGCCCGAGGCGGTCTGGACGCGCGAGCGCGAACGCATGCAGGCGGCGCTGAGGGAATCCCTCACGCGTCCGGCCACCGTGGCTTCGCGCGCCTACCAGCGCGCGGTGTTCGGTGCCCACCCCTACGGACAGGCGATGACGGACGAGACGCTCGCCCGCATTGCCGTGGCCGACATGCAGGCCTGGCATGCGCGCACCTTCCTGGCCTGCCGTGCCAAGGTCAGCATCGTCGGGGCAGTCAACGCGCGCAGGCGCAGGAACTGACGGCTCAGTTGCTGGCGCGCCTGCCCAGGAGTCGCGACGCCAAGGACTGTCCGTCCCTGCCACCCGTGCCCGAGGTGGCGTCTCTGGACAAGGCCGCCGACATCCGCATTCCCTTCGACGCCGCGCAGGCCCAGGTGTTTATCGGGCAGCCCGGCTTCAAGCGGGACGATCCGGATTACTTCGCGCTGACCGTGGGCAACTACATCCTGGGCGGTGGGGGCTTCGTCTCGCGCCTGACCGAGGAGGTGCGTGAGAAACGTGGTCTGAGCTACAGCGTGTACAGCTACTTCAATCCTGGCGCCCACGCGGGCAGTTTCACCATCGGCCTCCAGACCCGGCCCGACCAGGCGGATGCGGCGCTGAAGGTGGCGCGCGAGGTGTTGGCCCGATTCCTGGCCCAAGGTCCCACCGAGGTCGAACTCAAGGCGGCCAAGGCAAATCTGATCGGTGGGTTTGCCTTGCGCATCGACAGCAACCGCAAGCTGATCGACAACCTGGCCAACATCGCGGCCCATGACCTGCCGCTGGACTATCTGGACAGCTGGACCGAGCAGGTGAACAAGGTCACGGTGGCGGACATCAGGAATGCTTTCGCGCGCAAGCTGCGGGCGGACCGCATGGTGACCGTGGTGCTGGGCGGCAAGTGATGCGGCAGGGCAAACCCGCCGCGGCGCGCTCTCCGGCAGCGCAGCCCCGCAAGCACGAAGTGCGCATCATCGGCGGGCTCTGGAAGCGCAGCAAGTTGCCTGTCGCCGACAAGCCCGGCTTACGGCCCACGCCCGACCGCGTGCGCGAGACCCTGTTCAATTGGCTGGGCCAGGATCTCACGGGCTGGCGCTGCGTCGACGTCTTCGCGGGCAGCGGTGCGCTGGGGTTTGAGGCGGCTTCGCGGCGCGAAGGAAGTCACCCTGGTCGAGCAGGATACGGCCCTGGTCGCGCAGCTCCAGAAAATCAAGGAACACCTGAAGGCCGATGCCGCGGGTGTGCAGGTCATGGTGCGGCGAGGCGATGGTGTTGCCGCGCTGTCTGCCTGGTCGATGGCCAGCTTGGACCTCGTGTTCCTGGACCCGCCTTTTGACGCCCCGCTGTTCGAACCCGCCTTGCGGGCCGCTGCGCGCGTCGTGAAGGCCGGCGCTTACATCTACCTTGAGGCACCGTCCGAATGGACGGCCGAGCAATTGGCACCGCTGGGCCTCGTACCCTATCGGCACCTGAGAGCTGGGGCGGTGCACGCACACCTGTTGCGGCGCGCATGAGTCCGCGACCTGGGGCAGGCCCCGGCCAGGGTGCGCGGTGCCGACTTATCATCCATCCCTTCCCGCGTGCACCGTGGTGCGCGTGTCCTGCAAGTGGTCTGACCAAGGGAGATTTCCATGGCAACCGGTACCGTACAACTGCACGCGTGCTGCGCGCGCCGCCCGAGCGCATTTACCGCGCTTTCCTCGAACCCGATGCCCTGGCCAAGTGGTTGCCGCCTTATGGCTTTACCTGCAGTGTCGAACACATGGATGCACGCGTGGGCGGTAGCTACCGCATGGCCTTCAGGAATTTCGGTACGGGCCAAAGTCATGCCTTTGGCGGCGAGTACCTGGAATTGGTGCCGAACCAGAAGATCCGCTACACGGACCGCTTCGATGCCCCCGGTCCGGCCGGTCTGATGACAACGACCATCGTGCTCCGGGTCGTGTCTTGCGGCACGGAAGTGACGGCTACGCAGGACGGTATTCCCGAGATGATTCCCACCGAGATGTGCTACCTGGGCTGGCAGGAGTCGCTGGAGCAACTGGCGCGGCTGGTCGAGCCGGAAATTCACGAATAAGGCCTGCATGGTCACCCTGCAGGGGGCCTTGCCCGTGCGACCCACCCAGGACGAGCTGGCCGCCTTCCTGGCTAGGGAATTCCCCCAAGCGCCGTGCCGCATCGTGTCCCTGAGCGAGAGAGGCGCCACCCTGCGGCACGAGGTGGGTGTGGCGGAGTTGCGCCCGGGGGGGACCGTTTCCGGGCCGACCATGATGGCTCTGGCCGATGTGTCCCTCTACGTGGCCATCATGGCCGAAGTGGGCCTGTTGCCGATGATCGTCACGACCCAGCTGAGTTTCAACTTCCTGCGCAAGCCCGCGGGCGACCGCGCGCTGATCGGCGTGTGCCGCTTGCTCAAGGTCGGGCGCACGCTTGCCGTGGGCGAGGCCACCGTGTATTCCGAGGGTCTGGACGAGCCCGTGGCCCATGCCGTGGGCAGCTACGCGATCCCGCCGCCGCGCTGAGGCTGAACGGCTTCAGCGGCGGGCCCACACCGGCATCAGCCGCCGCAGCGAATGCCGACGAGGTCAGCGCGGTGCAGGCAGCGCGCCGGCGATGGCAATGGTCGGCAGCGCGGCCGAGTCGCTGACGTGGAACTGGTCCACCGTGCGCGACAGCGCCTGCGCCTGCTGGCGCAGCGATTGCGCGGCTGCCAGCGCCTCCTCCACCAGCGCCGCGTTCTGTTGCGTGCCCTGGTCCATCTGCGAGATTGCCTGGTTCACCTGCGCGATGCCAGCGCTCTGTTCGGTGCTGGCTCCGCTGATCTCGGCCACCACCTGGGTGACGCGTTGCACGCCCTCGACGATCTCGCGCATGGTGTCTCCGGCCTGTTCCACCAGGGCGGTGCCCGCGCCGACCTTGCTCACGGAGTCATCGATCAGGCGTTTGATTTCCTTGGCGGCCTCGGCCGAGCGACCTGCCAGGCTGCGCACCTCGCTGGCCACCACGGCGAAACCACGACCCTGCTCGCCCGCGCGCGCGGCTTCCACCGCCGCGTTCAGCGCCAGGATGTTGGTCTGGAAAGCGATGCCATCGATCACGCTGATGATGTCGACGATCTTGCGCGAGGAGACGTTGATCGACTCCATGGTGCTCACCACCTGTTCGACCACCGCCCGCCGCGTGCCGCCACGCCCGATGCCGACACGGCCAGTTCGTTGGCGCGCCGCGCGTTGTCGGCGTTCTGTTGCACGGTGGAGGTCAGTTCCTCCATCGAAGCCGCCGTTTCTTCCAGCGCGCTGGCCTGTGATTCGGTGCGGGCCGAAAGATCGCCGTTGCCCGCGGCGATTTCCGCCGAGGCGGTGGTGATGGAATCGGTGCTTTCGCGCACCTGGCGGACCAGACGCGCGAGGTTGTCTCGCATGAGCTGGATGGCGCCCAGGATGCTGGTCTGATCACCGGGCCGTGTGCGCACCTCCACCACGAGGTTGCCATCGGCGATCTGCTTGACGACCTCGGCCGCGTACTGCGGCTCGCCACCGAGCTGGCGTACCAGCGTGCGCAGCATGTCCCAGGCCAGCGCCACGATCACCAGCATCAGCACGGTGCCGATCGAGAGCAGGATGATCGTGTTGCGCCAGAAGGCCTGCTGGATGTCGTCGATGTAGTCGCCGTAGCCGATGATCCAGTCCCAGGGCTCGAACTTGATGATGGCGTAGAGCTTTTCGACTTCTTCCTTCACCCCGGGGCGCGTGCCCTTGGCCACCACGGTGCCGATGACCTTGCCCTGCAACGCCGCCCGGTAGCGCTCGCCAGCAGCCCGGCCCACGTTGGCGTCGACGATGCCAACGCGCTTGGGGTTCGGATGTACGTAGTTCACGTCGTCGGTGTAGCCGCGAACGAAGAAGTATTGATCGTTCTTGTGGAAGGCCCCGATGGCGCGTTTGGCCTCTTTCAGCGCGTCTTCGTGCGAGAGCTGACCGGATTTTTCCAGCTCATAGGCTTTTTGCGCGGCCGCATGGGCGAGCACGACCAGGGTTGAGAGTTGATTGGTGCGCTCCCGCATCATCGACTGGTAGAGCGTGGTCAGTGCCACGGCCGATAGCGCCAGCAGGCCCATCAGTGCCGCGCAGCACAGAAGGATGATCCGGGTGCGAAGTTTCATGCCTGTTCCGAAGATTTATGACAGATTTATGACACGATACAGCAAATTCGCGCCGCATCGCCATGGTGCATGGACGGCGCATGGGCTCAGGCCGTGGTCGGGCGTGGGCGGTTAGGATGGGCGCCTCCATGATTCCTGCGATGACGCCCCTGCCGAATGCCATCTGCCCCCTGTGCGGTGGGGCGAACCAGTGCGCGCCCGCCCGGGTGGGAACCTACGAGGTGGACTGCTGGTGCAGGACGGCGCCCGTCAGTGCCGCGGCCCTGGCCCGCATTGCGCCTGACCGCCGTGGCATGGCCTGCCTGTGCCCGCGCTGCGCC